>CAJOLC010000018.1 GCA_905235305.1 uncultured Bacteroidaceae bacterium
CCTCTCGTTTCCCGTCACTTCGGGGAACATTAATCTCACCGCTCCCAACAGGACAACCGTCCCGCCGAATGCACCTAAAAATATCTTCTTCTTGAGTCTTCTCATAGTTCCAGAATGCAAAAATACAACTTTTAGTTCATTATTCTTCATTCTTCATTCCTCATTCTTTATTATTTTTGTACTTTTGCATTAAAATAGCTGCGAATGATAGAGAAACACATCCTGATTGAAGACATCGACCCCCTGCTGCTCTACGGCGTGGGCAATGCAAACATGCAGATGCTGAAGGCACTTTACCCGAAGCTCCGCATCGTGGCTCGCGGCAACGTCATACACGTCATGGGCGACGAGTTGGAACTTTGCGCCTTCGAGGAAATCGCAGGAAAACTGCAGGGACACATCGCCAAGTACAACAGCCTGACCGAAGAAGAACTACTCCGCATCACGCGGGGCGAACGCTCGGAACGCGACGGGGTGGAAGGCGTCATTGTATATAGCGTCACGGGACGCCCTATCTGTGCCCGCACCACCAACCAGCAGTTGCTCGTCAAGGCCTTTCAGGAGAACGATCTTGTCTTTGCCACTGGACCCGCAGGTTCAGGCAAGACGTACACGAGCATTGCACTCGCCGTGCGTGCTCTCAAGAACAAGGAGATAAGACGTATCGTCCTCTCGCGTCCCGCCGTTGAGGCAGGCGAGAAACTTGGCTTCCTCCCGGGGGACATGAAAGAGAAGATCGACCCCTACCTTCAGCCTTTATATGACGCCTTGGAAGACATGATCCCGACTCAAAAGCTGCGTGAGATGATGGAGCAGAACATTATCCAGATTGCTCCGCTTGCCTTCATGAGAGGCCGCACGCTGAGTGACGCCATCGTCATCCTCGACGAGGCACAGAACACGACCAGTGCGCAGCTGAAGATGTTCCTTACCAGAATGGGCATGAACACCAAGATGATCGTGACAGGAGATACTACGCAAATCGACCTCCCCCGCAATGTCCGCTCCGGTCTTGTCGAGGCGCTCGACCTGCTGCGCGACGTGAAAGGCATCGGCTTCGTTGAGCTCACGAAGAAGGACATCGTGCGCCACAAGCTCGTGACACGCATCGTGGAAGCCTACGAGGCCCATCAGGCCGACCGCCACGACGCGTCGGAACAGACAACATGAACAATCCAACATAAAACTTTATAACATGAACGCACTCACAAAAACAGATTTCCACCTGCCTGGCCAGGTAAGTGTCTATCACGGCAAAGTACGCGATGTCTACAACATCAACGATGACCTGATGGTGATGGTCGCAACGGACCGCATCTCGGCATTCGACGTCATCCTGCCCAAAGGCATTCCCTACAAGGGACAGGTGCTGAACCAAATCGCCGCTTCTTTCCTCGACGCCACCGCCGACATTGTTCCCAACTGGAAACTTGCCACGCCAGACCCCATGGTGACAGTGGGGCTGAAGGCCGAAGGCTTCCGTGTGGAGATGATTATCCGCGGCTACCTGACCGGCTCGGCATGGCGCGAGTACAAGGCAGGCTGCCGTGAACTCTGCGGAGTGAAGCTTCCGGAAGGCATGAAGGAAAACCAGAAGTTCCCCGAGCCTATCATCACGCCGACCACGAAGGCTGAAGAAGGACACGACGAAAACATCTCTGCCGAGGAGATTATCCGTCAGGGTCTGGTCAGCGAGGAAGATTGGGAGACCATGGTTCGCTACACACGCGCCCTCTTCCAGCGTGGCACGGAGATTGCCGCCTCGAAGGGACTCATCCTCGTTGACACGAAGTATGAGTTCGGCAAGCGCGACGGGAAGGTCATCCTCATTGATGAAATCCACACGCCGGACTCGAGCCGCTACTTCTATGCCGACGGCTACGAGGAGAAGTTCGCTAAGGGCGAGCCGCAACGTCAGCTGTCGAAGGAGTTCGTCAGACAGTGGCTGATAGAGCGCGGCTTCATGAATCAGCCCGGACAAGTCATGCCGGAAATCACGGATCTATACGCCCAGACAGTTGCCGACCGCTATATCGAGCTCTACGAACACATCGTGGGAGAGAAGTTCTCGCCTGCCGACAGCGAAGGCGACCTTGCTGCACGCATCGAACGCAACGTGACTGCATGGCTCAACAGACATTAGACAAGAAGCCGGAACGCGTGGGAAGGATGTTCGACAGCATCGCTCCCACCTACGACAAGCTCAACCATACTCTGTCGCTTGGAATAGACAAGCGGTGGCGGAAGACGGCTGTGGATGCCCTCGGCAAGCGGAGGCCGGGCCTGATTCTTGACGTGGCAACGGGTACTGGCGACTTCGCCATGCTCATGGCGGAACGCATCAGACCGCTGCACATCACTGGAGCCGACATCAGCGAAGGCATGATGGCGGTGGGTCGGGAAAAGGTCAAGAAGGCCGGCTTACAGGACACGATCTCGTTCCAGAAAGAGGACTGCCTGTCACTTTCCTTTCCAGACGGCTCGTTCGATGCCGTGACGGCGGCCTACGGCGTACGCAACTTCCAGGACCTCGACAAGGGTCTCCGGGAGATGCGACGCGTGTTGAAGCCCGGCGGACACTTGCTCATCGTGGAGCTGACGTCGCCCCGATGCTTCCCGATGAAGCAGTTGTTCTGGCTCTACGCTCACGTCGTGATGCCGCTCGTGGGGCGTCTCGTCAGCCACAATGCCAGTGCATACACCTACCTGCCTGCGTCGATGGAGGCTTTTCCGCAGGCAGAAGAGATGGAAACTATCATCAAGAGGGCCGGCTTCACCGAGGTGGAGTGGCGACGCTTCACCTTTGGCATCAGCACGATGTACCTGGCCAAGAAATGAAGAATATATAAGAATGAAGAATGAAGCATTTGCTACCGCACTAAGTTCCCCCCATAAGGGAGGGCTCTTCGGCCTCATCGGTTTCCCTTTGGGACACAGTTTCAGCCGTGGTTTCTTCACGGAGAAGTTCGCCCGCGAAGGCATAGATGCGGAATACCTTAACTTCGAGATTCCCGACGCGACGATGCTCCGCGACGTGATTCTGCAGCATCCGGAACTGAAAGGACTCAACGTGACGCTGCCTCACAAGCAGGCCGTCATCCCTCTGCTCGATGAGCTCAGCGACGAGGCACGCGAGATAGGCGCCGTCAACGTCATTCGTATCCGGGACGGCAGGCTGAAGGGTTTCAACAGCGACATCATAGGTTTCACCGAGAGCATCAGGCCTCTCCTGCGGCCTTGGCACAGGAAAGCGCTCGTCCTCGGCACGGGCGGAGCAAGCAAAGCCATCTGTGTAGGGCTGAAACGACTGGGCATCGAGTGGACTTACGTCAGTCGAAAAGCTTCACCCCCTCTCGGAGAAGAGGGGCTTTCTGCTGTGAAGGACTCCCCTCTCCTCGGAAAGGGGCCGGGGGCGAGGCTGTCTTACTCCGACCTGACCGCCGACGTGATGCAGGAGTACACG
This sequence comes from uncultured Bacteroidaceae bacterium, assembly GCA_905235305.1. Lineage (GTDB taxonomy): Bacteria > Bacteroidota > Bacteroidia > Bacteroidales > Bacteroidaceae > Physcousia. Next base: position 3,464 of record CAJOLC010000018.1, read on the forward strand.
GTCATCGTCAACTGCTCGCCCGTCGGGATGTACCCCAAGACGGATGAAGCGCCCGCAATTCCCTACAGCCTCCTTACCGACAGACACCTGCTCTTCGACTGCGTCTACAATCCCGAGGACACACTTTTCATGCAGAAAGGCCGCGACAGAGGTGCCACGGTGAAGAACGGCTTGGAAATGCTTCACCTCCAAGCCCTGGCAAGTTGGAAGTTCTGGAACGAGTAACGACCCAGCCAGCCACGTCCCGCCAACCTGCCTGCAAGCAGACAATTGCAAAAATCGCCCATTCCATCGATAAAAATCAGACCAGAGAAGTCGCGAAAGTTCTCTGCAAAAGCCTTAACTCGACGGTAGTCAAGCCTTAGTTTGGCACGTCAGGCAAGCGGCTCCCTCCCGGGTGCCGTAAAGACACTTCCCGAGGCTTCGCCCATAGGGACGCGTCGCATTGCTCATCGGGACGCGTCGTTCTGCCCATCGGGACGCGTCGTTCTGCAAACCGATTATTGGCCTGGCAGCAATAAAGACTCGGGTAATGAACGAGGATGAAACTTATTTGCCGGACACCAGTGGTTTTCTTCCCCATTTGCTTGCAAATGTGAAAGAAAAGTCGTACCTTTGCACGATGAAAAACTAAACGCAACTCTAACAAAACCTAATGGAAGAAATCGAAAAGAAACAACAGGAATACAGTGCCTCGAACATACAGGTCCTGGAAGGCCTTGAGGCTGTGCGCAAACGCCCTGCCATGTACATCGGCGACATCAGCGAAAAAGGTTTGCACCACCTCGTGTATGAAACCGTAGACAATTCAATCGACGAAGCCCTGGCGGGCTATTGCACCCACATAGAAGTTACCATAAACGAGGACGGAAGTATCACCGTCCAGGACAACGGCCGCGGTATCCCCGTAGACATGCACGAGAAGGAACACAAGAGTGCACTCGAGGTGGTGATGACCGTGCTGCACGCCGGCGGCAAGTTCGACAAGGGCTCCTACAAGGTTTCAGGCGGTCTGCACGGCGTAGGCGTCAGCTGCGTGAATGCACTTTCTTCCAAGATGATCAGCCAGGTCTACCGTGACGGCAAGATCTATCAGCAGGAATACAGCATCGGCAAACCCGTGACGGGCGTGGACATCATCGGCACCACCGACCTGCGCGGCACGCGTCAGCAGTTCTGGCCAGACAAGACCATCTTCACGACCACTACATACAAGTACGACATCCTGGCGAACCGCATGCGCGAGCTCGCCTATCTGAATGCCGGCATCACCATAACCCTGACCGACATGCGTCCTGACGAGGAGGGCAACACGAAGACAGAAAAGTTCTACAGCGAAGGAGGACTCATGGACTTCGTGCGGTACATCGACAGCAGCCGTACGCACCTCTTCGACGACGTCATCTATCTCAACACCGAGAAGCAAGGCACGCCCATCGAGGTGGCCATCATGTATAACACCGCCTACACCGAGAATCTCCACTCATACGTCAACAACATCAACACCATCGAAGGCGGCACACACCTGCAGGGCTTCCGTATGGCACTGACACGCGTGCTGAAGAAGTACGCCGAGGAGAAGTACGACAAGGTGCTGGAGAAGTTCGCCAAGAACAGCGTGGAGATAAGCGGCGAAGACTTCCGTGAAGGCCTCACAGCCGTCATCTCCATAAAAGTGGCTGAACCTCAGTTCGAGGGTCAGACCAAGACAAAGCTGGGCAACAGCGAGGTGGCAGGTGCCGTGCAGCAGGCCGTCGGCGAAGCCTTGACAAATTATCTCGAGGAGCACCCGCGCGAGGCAAAGCTCATCGTCGATAAGGTGCTGCTGGCAGCACAGGCACGTGTAGAAGCACGCAAGGCACGCGAGAAGGTGCAGCGCAAGAGCCCCATGAGCGGCGGCGGACTGCCAGGCAAGCTGGCCGACTGCTCCGACAGGGACCCGGCCAACGCAGAGCTGTTCATCGTCGAGGGTGACTCCGCAGGTGGTTCCGCCAAGCAAGGCAGAAATCGTCACTTCCAAGCCATCCTGCCCATCCGAGGCAAGATATTCAACGTGGAACGCGTCATGTGGAACAAAGCCTTCGAACACGAGGAAGTCAACAACATCATACAAGCTCTCGGCGTCAAGTTCGGCCTCAACCCCGACGACTATAAGGAGGCGAACTACGACAAGCTGCGTTACTACAAGACCATCATCATGACCGATGCCGATGTCGACGGCTCGCACATCGACACACTTCTCATGACACTCTTCTTCCGCTACATGCCGCAGCTCATCAAGGACGGGCGTCTCTACATCGCCACACCGCCTCTCTATCGCTGCTCTTACGGCAAAATCGAGGAGTATTGTTACGACGAGGATGCCCGCATCCGTTTTATCCAGACCTACTGCAACGGCGATGCCGACGACACGAAACTGCACACGCAGCGCTACAAAGGTCTTGGCGAGATGAATCCCAAGCAGTTGTGGGAGACCACGATGGACCCCGAACAGCGCCGCCTGAAGCAAGTCACCATAGACGATGCTGCAGAGGCCGACTACGTCTTCTCCATGCTCATGGGCGAAGATGTCGGCCCGCGCCGCGAATTTATCGAGAAGAACGCCACCTTCGCAAACATTGACGCATAGCCGACAGACCCGGCGAGGCGGACGCATCCAAAGGACAAGTCACGCCCTTTCTGGGCTCATCAAGGCCGTCAGCTCAGCAGAAACGACATCACGCGAAAAAAGAAGAGGTTGCCCGATGGGCAACCTCTTATACGTTATAGCGAAAAGATTTGGCTTATTAGCCGAGCTTCTGGATGTACTTCGCCAGTTTAGACTTCAGATTAGCGGCTTTATTAGCATGGATGACATTAATCTTAGCGAGCTTGTCAAGCGCTTTCTGAACGCTGGGATACATCTCAAGTGCCTGAGCCTTATCGGTCGTAGCACGAAGCTTGCGCACTGCATTACGCATGGTTTTTGCGTAATAGCGATTGTGGAGTCTTCTCTTCTCCTCCTGACGGATGCGCTTAAGTGAGGATTTGTGATTAGCCATTTTATTATTGTATTATCTTATGTTTATATTCCTTCCGCTCGGACCCCTAATCTTAATCGCAAGCGTCTCCACTTGCGATTGTAGTCCCTAGGAGAGTCGAACTCCTCTTTAGAGAATGAAAATCTCTCGTCCTAACCGATAGACGAAGGGACCTTACCTTCGGCTAAAGTGCATAACTTTTGCCAGTGCTTTTGAGTACGGGGTCTCAATTGCGGATGCAAAGGTATGACATTTTCCGAGACTGACAAAATAATTTCAAGGAAAAATGTCTCTTTCGATGCATTTTTCCTGTCATATGCCAGTAAAATGCATCCTTTTATGTACCTTTACATACAGAAAGAAGAGAAAAGAACATGCTCGAGACAACGCAAGGAATCGTGCTGCATTACAACAGATATAACGACGAGAGTGCCATCGCGGACATCTTCACATTGTCGCGCGGCAGCGTCTCCTTCCTGGTGCGCGACCGCCGCCAGCAACGCAAAAAGAACATCCACACCACACTGCTGCGGCCGCTCAACATCGTGGAAGTGATGTTCGATTATCGCACGTCGACCTCGCTGCAACGCATTCAGGAGGTACATATCGCGCACTGCTACACCTCCCTACCCTACGACCCTGTCAAGGAGACGGTGGCTCTCTTCCTGTCTGAGTTCCTGCACAACGTCCTGAGGAACGAGGTGAAGAATCCCGACCTGTACTATTATATACAATATAGTCTGCAGTGGTTCGACATGACCGACAAAGGGCTTGCCAACTTCCATGTGGCTTTCCTTACTCGCATGACGTATTATCTTGGCCTATGGCCTAACATGGACAAGAGGAGCAAGTTGCCTTACTTTGACCTAAAAGACAGTACTGCCACAGATACAGAACCGAAGCACAGCTTCTTCCTCAAAGGAGAGGAAGTCGCGATGATGCCGAAGCTGCTACGGATGAATGTGCGCAACATGCACCGCTTCCTGCTGACGCGGCAGCAAAGGAACCGAATGCTGGATGTGCTCACCATTTATTATCAGCTGCACGTACCCGAGTTCCGCGACCTGCGTTCACTGGCGGTGCTGCGCGAGGTATTGGCTTAGGGAACCTTACAGCTCGAAAGCAACACCCATCGTGGGCGTGTCGGACTCCTGAACGGGGCTGCTCTTCTCCTTTATCTTGTTGACTTCTTCCTTCGTGCGGTTGTAGGCAGGACGGGCATCGACCATTGAGATGATGTCGTCGTTGTCGAGGTCGTCGTCTGTGAAGATGTAGGTGTTGTGGCGGCGGCGACGGACGGGTATTCCTGTAGACGAGCCGTAATAGAAGCCTGCGCGCTCCTCGCGATAGTCCTCGAGTTCGCGGTCGACGGCAGTCTGGTCTTGCTCCTTCTGCTCTACGATGCCACGAACGCCAGGCACGTTCTGGAGGCCGAAGCCTGTGGCGAGCAGTGTGATCTTCACTTTATCGCCGAGCGAGCTGTCGGTGGCAAGTCCCCACTTCGTCTCCACGTCCCTGCGGAAGCGGCTCATGAAGTCGTTCACCTCGTTCATCTCCTCCATCATGAGATTGCCCGTCTCGTTCTCACTGCAGAAGTTGATGTTGAGCAGGACCTTCTTTGAGTTGAAGATGTCATTGTTGTTGAGCAGCGGGCTGTTCAGTGCTTCCTGGATGGCCTTCGTGACACGATTCTCGCCTTCGCCATAGCCTGTGCTCATGATTGCTACGCCGCCATCCTTGAGGACTGTCGTTACGTCCTGGAAGTCGAGGTTGATGGTGCCGTGCATCGTAATGATTTCTGCGATACTCTTGGCCGCCACGCTGAGTGTATCGTCTGCCTTTGCGAAGGCATTGATGACGGTGAGTTCGGGATAGATCTCGCGGAGCCGCTCGTTGTTGATGACGAGCAGGGCATCGACGTGCTTGGCTATTTCCTCGACGCCGTCGAGTGCCTGGTTGATTTTCTTGTTTCCCTCGAACTTAAAGGGTATGGTGACGATGCCGACGGTCAGTATTCCGGCATCTTTTGCACACTGTGCGATGATGGGAGCTGCGCCTGTGCCTGTGCCGCCGCCCATGCCTGCGGTGATGAAGACCATGCGTGTGCCGTCGTTGAGCATCTCGCGGATGTCGTCGATGCTTTCTTCTGCGCGCTGTCGTCCTACTGCGGGGTTGTTGCCGGCTCCGAGTCCGTCCTTGCCGAGCTGGAGGTGGTTGGGGACGGGTGAGTCACCGAGGGCTTTCTTGTCCGTGTTGCAGACCACGTAGGTGACTTCGTGTATGCCTTCGCGATACATGTGGTTGATGGCATTGCCGCCACCGCCGCCTACGCCTACGACCTTGATGATACAGGGGTTTTCAGACTGTCGCAAGTTGAATTGTATGCCGCCAAGGGGCTGTATGTTCTTTTCTTCTGCCATGGTTGTATCTGTTAGGGTGATGGGTTATTATTCGTCGGAAAGCATGTCGCTCAGTGTTTTCCACAGTCGGCTAAAGGTAGATGGTCCTTTGGGCTCCTTGGGGGGTTCCGGTTCCTCCGGCTTTTCGGGTTCCGGCTTTTCGATGGGTTCTTCTTCTTTCGGCTCGAAGTCGAGGGTGCCTTGGGCTGGTGCCTTTGATTCTTCGCCCACGCAGTTCTCTTTTCCTGCGAGCAGGAGTGAGTAGAGCGTGCTGAGCCGGTCTGGCTCGCCCACCTGTACGCCGAAGGCGATGGAGATGTTTTCGGGGAGTCCCTTTGCTATGCGGAGGTTCAGTTCGCCGCCTGTCTGTCTTGCGAAGGCCTGCTGGAGGTCGGGGATACGTGTGGCGCCGCCGGTCAGGACAATGCCTGTGAGGAGTTTGTCTTTATAGGAGGCGATGTGGTGCCATACGTTGGCGATGATTTCTTCGTAGCGTGCCTCGACAATTTCCTGCAGTTTCTCTTCTTCTTCCGTGCGGTCGAAGCTGAGGTTTATCTTATGTCCTGTCTTGTCTTCGGTGTCGGAGCGGAAGGCGGTGCCATACTTCTTCTTCAGTTCTTCTGCTTCTTCCGCCTCGACTTTCAGACTGGTGATGTCGCTTGTGACATTGGAGCCGCCGAGGGGGATGACGCAGAGGTGGCGCAGGATGTTGTTGACATAGACGCTCACCGTTGTGGTGTCGGCGCCCATATCCACGAGGGCGCAGCCGGAACGCTTCTCGTTGGGAGTGAGCAGCGTATTTGCCTGGCAGATTGGCGAGATGAGTATCTCCTGCACCTCGAGGCCGGCGGCGCTGACGCACTTACGGATATTCTCCTCGAGGCTGGTGCGGGCGATGATGTTGACGAAGTTGGCTTCGATCATCTCTGCCTGCATTCCGACGGGGTCGACCACGCTGCGGCTGCCGATGGTGAATTCCTGTGGGACAACTTCCTTAATCTCGGAGTTGGGATAGACCACGCCGCTGTTCGTGTCGTGCATCTTGTCGATGGTCTTGTGCGAGAGGAGCTCCATGCCGTCGAACTGCAGCAATACGCGGTTGTGGACGGAGCGTAACGACTGTCCGCCGAGCCCGATGTAGACACTGTTCACCTTGACACTCAGCTTGTCGTTCAGCTTTGCCACGACTCGCGAGAGTGCCTGCGTCGTCTTGTCGATGTTGTCGATGATGCCCTTGCGGATGGTGTTGGGCGATTCTTCCTGGGCAAAGGCAAGTACCTGCATACTGCCGTCAGGTTCTCTCTTGCCTGCAATGGCACGAATAGCTGTGGATGCCAGCTCTACTGCAATGATAATGTCTTTTTCTGCTCCCATATGTTTGATATTTTAGTTGATGCGTTGTGTCATTTCATGCCTTGCGGGGCGTCTTTCATTCCCCTATAGGGCGGCAGCTGAGGTACTGGCAGCCACCGTTACTTTTTACTGTTGGCTCTGGTGCAGACGACCTGCCCGTCGTATGCCAGACTTATCTTACTGTACTTGTTCCAGCCTACGCGCTCGAGTCCTTCACGGTAGAAGATGCGCAGGCGGCTCAGTTTGTCCTTGAAGTCATCCACGCTGCCCAGGTCGATGACATGCTGCCCTACGCGCGGGTAGAGCTCTATCTGCTGGGGGCTGACTACGTGTATCTGCTCTATCTGCTCGCGCCAGAAGAGGTCGTCGTGTATGTAGCGTGCCAGCTCCAGGAGGTGTTCGGCGGCAAACTTCTTCGTGATGTTGCCGGTTGCCACGCAGAGGTCCACGTTGAAGGCCTCGGTCGCCATGGGCAGGCCAGTGCTCGAGAGGTAGTAGTCCTCGCCCTTCTGGCTGATGACGTGCAGTATGGGCTGCTGCGGCACGACCCTGATGCAGAGCCTGCCCGCCGCATCGTAGTAGCACGAGGCATGCTCGATGTGCGACTCGTCGAGCATGAGCTGTTCGATGCGCTCCAGGTTTACCTCGCTTATCTTCATGCCCTCGGGCTGGACCTTATTGCGGGTCAGGATGGAACGCACATATTCGTCCGTGACGAAGCCGTCGGGGATGCTGTCGATTATCTCGACGCGGATGCCCTCACAGGTTCTGTCTTCTGCCTGGCCGGCGAACTTCCAGAGAGCCAACACAAGGTAGCCCACGACTGCCAGGAGCAGGAATATCTTGATGACGGTCTTCATGACAAGGGTCGAAGTATATCGGTTATCTGTTGAACATAGTCCTCAATGTCGCCCGCCCCGAGCGTGACGAGGACGTCGAAGCCTCCCCGCCGGACCACATCGAGGATGCCGTCCTTGCTGCACATCTCCCGTTTGATGCCGGGCTTCAGGTTGTCGAAGATGAGCTTACTCGTTACGCCGGGGATGGGCTCCTCGCGTGCCGGATAGATGTCCACGATGCAGACATCGTCGAGCAGCGACAAGGCATCGGCAAAGTCCTTGTAGAAGTCGCGCGTACGGGTATAGAGGTGCGGCTGGAAGATTGCCTTGATGCGGCGGCCCTGATAGAGCTCGCGCAGGCTCTCCAGGCTGCGGCGGATCTCCTCGGGATGGTGGGCATAGTCGCTCAGGTAGGCCAGCTTGTCCGTCTTTACATGGAAGTCGAAGCGACGATCCACACCGCTGAACGACAGCATGCCGCGGCGGATCTCTTCTGCCGTAGCACCCGCTATCTGTGCCAGCGCCATGGCAGCAATGCCGTTCTCTATGTTGACGCTCACCGGCACACCCAGCTCGATGCCCTGGATATTGCCAAGCGGAGAGACGAGGTCGAAGGTGATGCGGCCGTCGCCAATATGGACATTCTCGGCATGGAAGTCGCCATCCTCGCGGCTATAGGTGAAGACCGTCACGCCCTCCTGCACCCTGGGCTTCATCTTCAGCCCCGTATGCAGGATGAGGTAGCCGCCGGGAAGTATCAGACTGCTGTACTTGCTGAAGCTCTCCAGGTAGGCCTCCTCGGTGCCGTAGATGTCAAGGTGGTCGGCATCAGTAGCCGTGATGACACTTGCAAAGGGGGTCAGCCAATGGAACGAGCGGTCGAACTCATCCGCCTCAATGACGACGTACGGACTCATGCGGCTCAGGATGTAGTTCGTCCCGTAGTTCTTCGTGATGCCGCCCAGGAAGGCGTTGCAGTCCACATGACTTTGGTGAAGCAGATGGGCAGCCATGCTCGACGTCGTCGTCTTGCCGTGTGTGCCTGCCACACAGAGTCCTTTGAGCGAGCGCGTCAAGGTGCCGAGCACTTGGGCACGCTTCTGTATCTCGAAGCCATTATCGCTGAAGAAAGTCAGCTCCGTATGTTCTGCAGGAATGGCTGGTGTATAGACTACCAGCGTACGCTCCCTGTCACGACACGGAGCAGGGATGAGGTCCACGTTGTCCTCATAATGAACCAATGCACCTTCCTCTTGAAGCACCTTCGTGAGGTCGCTCGGCGTCTTGTCGTAACCGGCAACAACCAAGCCACGACTCAGGAAGTAGCGTGCTATGGCACTCATGCCGATGCCGCCTATGCCTACAAAATATACTGCCTGTATCTCTTCCATCACTTCTTCTCCTGTGCAAGTTTTATAACCTCCTCGGCAATGATGCGTGCCGAGTCGCGCAATGCCATCGCAGAGGCATTCTTCCCGAACTCCTGAAGCTTCTCCTTGTCGACGACCGTCTCCAAGGCAAGCGGTATGAGCTGCTCGGGAGCATCTGCATCGCGGACGAGCAGTGCAGCCCCCTTGTTCACGAGCGCCATCGCATTGTGTGTCTGATGATCCTCTGCCACATTAGGACTGGGCACCAAGATGCTTGGCTTACCCAACAGGCAGAGCTCGCTGATGCTGCCGGCACCGGCACGGCTGATGACAAGGTCTGCCAGCTGATATGCCTGATCCATCCTGCTGATGAAATCCGTCACGACAAGATTGGTAGGCTTGCCCTTCACGTCGAGCATCTGCTCAATCTCCTTCTTGTAGTAGCTGCCTGTCTGCCATATGAACTGTACCGACGAGGCAGCAATGCGGGAGAGGTTCCTTATGACGCTCTCGTTCAGGGTGCGCGCACCGAGGCTTCCTCCGATGATCAGCACCGTTGGCTTTGACGGGTTCAAGCCAAAAGCCGCGGCACACTCCTCGCGCGTCAGGGAGTCATTCAGCAGGCTCTGACGCACAGGGTTGCCTGTGAGCATGATGCGGTCCTTGGGGAAGAAACGCTCCATGCCTTCGTAAGCCACACATATCTTCCTTGCCTTCCTCGCAAGCGTCTTATTGGTGAGGCCCGCAAAGCTATTCTGCTCCTGAATAAGGCAAGGGATGCCAAGCTCGTAGGCAGCATTGAGGGTCGCCGAGCTGGCATAGCCGCCCACACCCACTGCCACCTGTGGCTTGAACTCTCGCAGCGTCTGCTTCACCATACGCTTGCTCTTCAGGAAGTCCATCAGGATGCTGATGTTGCCTGGCTTCCATAAAGGACGAAGCAAGCCACGGACGGGCAGTCCGATTATCTTATATCCGGCAGCCGGCACACGTTGCATCTCCATCCTTCCTTCTGCACCCACGAAGAGAATCTCCACGCCGGGGTTTATCTCGCGCAAGGCATTGGCAATGCTCACTGCAGGGAATATGTGTCCGCCAGTGCCGCCACCACTTATTATGACTCTTAGTCCTTCCATATACATTATATATATTATGCTTCCGCTACTTCGGGAGCTTCTATTTGCTTGTTCTCGTATTGCGGCTTACGCTTTGCCGTATGGCTTACGCTCAGTATTATGCCTATATAGGTACATGTGATGAAGAGGCTCGTACCGCCTCGGCTGACGAGCGGCAGAGGTTGCCCCGTGACGGGGAATGCGCCTACAGCCACAGCCATATTCATCAACGCCTGCACGACTATCATCAGGGCCAGTCCCATTACCAGGTAGGAAGGGAAGAGGGCCTTACACTTCTGGGCAATACGCAGGGAGCGATACATCAGGATCAGATACAGGGCAAGCACCGTAAAGGCTCCGAAGAAGCCCAGCTCCTCTATGATGATGGCATAGATGAAGTCGGAGAAAGCCTGCGGGATAAAGTCGCGCTGACGACTGTTCCCTGGTCCGCGTCCGATGACGTTGCTCGTTGCGATGGCCACCTTGGCGTATGCTTTCTGCGGATTCTCCTGAGGCTTGAACTGACGGGGGTCGGCAGGACGCTCCTGCTTGTCAGTGATACGGTGTATCCAGGTCGGCACGCGATGCAAAGGCCCGTCAGACATCTGCCATTCGGTAAGTGTCTTCTCGGGTATGGAATAGGCGATGCCGAAGACGCTTCCTATGCCGAGCATGCCCAGGAGCAGTGCTCCGACGAGTATCTTCTTGCGTATCTGTGCATAGAAACATATGCCGAACATCACGATGGCTATGATGAAGGCGGTGGATGCATTCTCGGTGAAGATGAGGAGGATTGTGATGAGAGCCGTCAGAGCCACTATCTTGAATCCTGTCGGGCTGGCCCCCTTCTCGTCGCGAAGCGAGGAGAGGATGAAGCAGCTGAAGCCTACGAGGCTCAGCTTAGCCAGTTCGCTGGGCTGGAACCTTATGAAGCCTATCGATATCCATCGGCCTGCGTCGTTCGTCTTCTGACCGATGGCGAGCACTGCTATCAGCAGGAAGAACGACAGGAACATGCCTATGGTGCTGAACAGCTTGAAGTAGTTGCACGGGATGAAATGCACGAGCCAGGCGATGAAGATGCCCATCAGCATGAAGGAACCGTGCTGCATGATGGGATCCCAATATGCGCCCGAGGCAAAGGTCATGCGTGAGCTGGCACTGTAAACCTCTATGAGCGAGATGGCGCACAGGATGAGGAACACTGCCCACACGCCCAGGTCGCCATGTATCAGGGTCTTGTTCTTTATTTTGTTCAGCTTCATTGTTCTTTTTCCTTATAGGTTCCTCACTTGCTCGCAGAACTGTTCGCCTCGGTCTTCCATGTTCTTGAAGAGGTCGAAGCTGGCGCAGCAGGGGCTGAGCAGTACTGTGTAACCAGGCTTAGCCATGCGAGCGCAGGCAGCCACGCAGTCCTTCATGTTGTTGGTATCTGCCACGGGGATGCCCATTCCGTCGAAGAAGTTGTGGAGCTTCGTGTTGTCTGCTCCGAGATAGACGAGGCCGGTACACTTCTTCTGCACCAGCTCCTTGATGGCATTATAGTCGTTGCCCTTGTCCTTCCCGCCTATGATGAGGATGGTGGGTGTGGTCATGCTCTCGAGGGCATACCAGCAGGCGTCGACGTTGGTTGCTTTGGAGTCGTTGATGTACTGGACTCCGCCCACGCGCGCCACTTTCTGGAGGCGGTGCTCCACGCCTTCGAAGTCGCTCAGGCTCTGGCGGAGCGAGTCGTCGTCTATGCCGCTGATGCGGGCGGCGATGCCTGCAGCCAGGCTGTTATACATATTGTGTTTCCCTCGGAGGCTGAGGCTTTCCTGCTCCATATTGAAGGGCGTGGGGTACTCGATGGTGTACTGTCCGTCGGCGATGTAGCCTATCATGCCTTCTTTCCTGATGATGCTGAAGGGACACATCTTGGCTTTGATGCCGTACTTCTTGAGTTCGGTGCTGATGATAGGGTCATCGTTCCAGTAGATGAAGGCGTCGTCTTCGGTCTGGTTCTGTACGATGCGCATCTTGGCGTCAGTGTATTTCTGCATCGAGCCCTCGTAGCGGTCCAGGTGGTCGGGTGTTATGTTGAGCAGGATGGCGATGTTGGCGCGGAAGTCGTACATATTGTCGAGCTGGAAGCTGCTGAGCTCGATGATGTAGTAGTCGTAGGTCTTGCCCTCGGCTATCTGCAGGGCGAGGCTGCGTCCGATGTTTCCGGCGAGTCCCACATTATAGCCTGCCTTCTTGAAGATATGGTAGATGAGGCTGGTGGTGGTGGTTTTGCCGTTCGAACCGGTGATGCAGATCATCTTGGCATCCGTATAGCGTCCGGCGAACTCTATCTCGCTGATGACCGGTATGCCTGCGTTCCTGACCTTCTGCACCATGGGGGCATCCTCGGGGATGCCAGGGCTTTTTATGACTTCGACGGCGCTGAGGATGAGTTCCTCCGTGTGGTGTTCCTCTTCCCAGGGCACGTCGTAGTCGCGGAGGACCTGCTTGTAGCTCTCCTTTATCCTGCCCATGTCGCTGACGAATACATCGAAGCCCTTCACCTTTGCCAGGGCTGCTGCTCCCACACCGCTCTCTGCGGCGCCAAGTATCACTATCTTTTTCATCTTATCTTATCTTCAATGTTACGATGGCGAGTGCTGCCATGATGATGGTTACTATCCAGAAGCGGACGGTTATCTTGGATTCGAGCCAGCATCCCTTGGGCCAGTTGATGAGCACCTTGAAGTCGGCCGGCAGCTGCCCTGGGGCTACGCGGAACGTGTCGTGCAGGGGGGCTCGCTTGATGACGCGCCATTTCTTGCCGCGGCGGTTGCCCATCTTGGCGTAGTGTGTCTGGGCCAGGACGCTCAGGCTCTCCATGAGGAAGACGAAGCACAGCAGGGGCAGGAGCAGTTCCTTGTGGATGATGATGGCCGTGACGCCGATGATGCCGCCGATGGCCAGGCTGCCGGTGTCGCCCATGAACACCTGCGCGGGGTAGGCGTTATACCAGAGGAAGCCGATGAGTGCGCCGACGAAGGCGCAGGCGAATATGACGAGCTCCTCGGAGCCTGGGATGTACATGATGTTGAGGTAGGCGGCCATGTGGATGTGGCTGCTGACGTAGGCCAGGATGCCGAGGGCAATGCACATGATCGCCGCGTTGCCTGCGCAGAGGCCGTCCATGCCGTCGTTCAGGTTGGAGCCGTTGCTGACGGCCATCACGATGAAGGTGGTGACCAGGACGAAGAATATCCAGCCGGCTGCCGACTTGTACCTGCCCAGGAACGAGAAGATGTCGGCGTAGTTGAGGTTGTTGTTCTTGACGAAGGGGATGGTGGTGATGGTGCTCTTCACCTCTTCGCTGCGGTGCGTCACCACTTGTTCGGTACCCTGGCGCTCGTCCTGTATGTTCTCACAGATGACGGCATCGGGACTGAGCCACAGTGTCAGTCCCACCACCAGACCGAGCAGCGCCTGCCCCAGCAGCTTCCAGACGGGGCGCATGCCGTCCTTCGTCTTCTTCATCTTGATGTAGTCGTCGGCAAAGCCAAGGCTGCCGAGCCACACGGTGGTGAAGAGCATGAGGAGCATGTATATGTTGCGCAGGCGTCCCAGCAGCAGGCAGGGAACCAGCGTGGCCACGATGATGATGATGCCGCCCATGGTGGGCACGCCCTTCTTCTCCACGCCGTACGGGTCGATGCTGGCATCCCGCTGAGTCTCGCTCGCATTGTGCCTGCGCATCCAGCGCACGAAGTACTCGCCGAACCACATGGAGATGACGAGGCTCAAGACCAGCGTCAGCACTGCGCGGAACGAGATGTAGTGCCACAGGTTGGCGCCCGAGACGCCGTATTCGCCTAAATATCTGAACAGGTAGTATAGCATGTCTTGTCGGTGTTCTTATTCTATGTTTTTTTTCCTTCTATAGTTCCTCTCTCAAGGTATTAGCATTCTTTGGGCAAGGTATTAGCATTCTTTGGGCAAGGTATTAGTATTCTTTGGGCAAGGTATTAGTATTCTTTGGGCAATGCATTATAATACCTCAACTCAGCCCGAATGCTTCGCGTATCACCTCATGGTCGTCGAAGTGGTGCTTCACGCCTTTGATGATCTGGTAGTCCTCGTGTCCCTTGCCGGCTACAAGGATGACGTCGCCGGGCTGCGCCATGGTGCAGGCTGTGCGGATGGCTTCTCGGCGGTCCACTATGCTGATGACGCTGCGCCGCTGCGCCTTGTCGAGACCGGCCAGCATGTCGTCGATGATGTCCTGCGGCTCCTCGTTTCTGGGGTTGTCGCTCGTGATGATGACGCGGTCGCTGTTCTTCACGGCCTCCTGAGCCATGAGGGGGCGCTTGCCCTTATCGCGGTTGCCGCCTGCGCCGCACACCGTCCAGCACTGTCCCCTACCCTTCAGCACCTCGTTGATGGTCGTGAGGACATTGACCAGGGCATCGGGTGTGTGGGCATAGTCGACGATGGCCGTGACGCCCTCCCGCGAGCGGATGGCCTCGAAGCGGCCGTTGACGGGCTTCTGTGCACTGAGCAGGACGAGTGCCTGCTGCTGCTCGACGCCCAGCATGACGGTGGCTCCATAGACTGCCAGAAGGTTGCTGACGTTGAACCGCCCCACGAACTGCACGCTGACGTCCCTGCCGTCTATTTCCAGGTCCATGCCCTCGAAGCTCTCCTCCACGATGCGGCCCTTGAAGTCGGCGGCAGAGTGGAGGGAGTAGGTCTTGACCTTCGCCCGACAGTTCTGCACCATGACGGAGCCGTTGCGGTCGTCGGCATTGACGATGGCGAAAGCGTCGGCAGGCAAACTGTCGAAGAAGGCCTTCTTCGCGTCGCGGTAGTTCTCGAACGTCCCGTGATAGTCCAGGTGGTCGCGCGTCAGGTTGGTGAAGATGCCACCGCTGAACGAGAGACCTCCGATGCGCTTCTGAGCCACACTGTGCGAGCTGACCTCCATGAAGGCGTAGGCGCAGCCCTCGTCGGCCATCCTGCCGAGCAGCCGGTTCAGCGTTATGGCATCGGGAGTCGTCACCTCAGTAGGCACCGCCTCACCGTCTATGTAGTTGCACACGGTGCTGCACAGTCCGCACTTGTATCCAAGCTGGCGGAAGATGTTGTAGAGCACGGTGGCAATGGTTGTCTTGCCGTTCGTGCCGGTCACTCCGATGAGGTGCATGCGCTCGCTCGGCCTGCCGAAGAAGCGCGTGGCCAGCGGCCCTACCACATCCTCAGTATTGGGATAGACCAGGTACGTCACGTCGTCCCGAGTCTCGTCGGGCAACTGCTCGCACACCACGACACTCGCCCCCAGCTCGATTGCCTTACCGATGAAGGTATGGCCGTCAACCTGAGTGCCTCGCATGGCTACGAACACGGCGCCCTGCCCAATGCGACGGCTGTCTATCTCGATGCCCGTCACGTCTCGGTCAACATTGCCCACCACACGCTGCGGCTCCACGTCTTGAATAAGTTGTCTCAGTTTCATCTTCTTTGTTATTTATTTAGGTGAGGCAGTTAATGTAATCGTTTTGCCCTTGACGGCATCGGAACCGGCCGCAATATCCTGCCTCGTAATCTCACCACAGCCATTGATGCGCACGCGCAAGCCGCGCTGCTGCAAAGCATAGACAGCATCCTTCGCTCCCATCCCCGTGACGTCGGGCACCTTGCTCAGAGGAACAGTGTCGGCTCCAACCAGGTTGAGCTGCTTCTTCTGCAGTCCCATGCCCTCCACGATGGCTTCGGCCTGGCGCACATCTCCCTTCGTCACCTCGGGAATGAACACGGAGTTCGTGTCGGCAGCCGCTATGGCACTGCGCACCGAGTCGCGCGACATGATGTACTGCGATATCTCGCTGAAGACGGGGCCGCACTGTCCGCCGCCCGATGCAGGCAGGCCGTGCTTCCTGATGCATACGATGCAACTGTACTTGGGGGCGTCGCTGGGGAAGTATCCACAGAAGCTGACCATGTACTTGCGGCCAGCATACGAGCCGTTCTCGCTGAACTGAGCCGTTCCTGTCTTGCCGCTCACCTTGAAGAGCTTGCCGCCGTTGCCGGCCTTCTTGCCGAGGCCGCCGCTCACCACATGCTCC
Source organism: uncultured Bacteroidaceae bacterium (assembly GCA_905235305.1). GTDB lineage: Bacteria > Bacteroidota > Bacteroidia > Bacteroidales > Bacteroidaceae > Physcousia. Next base: position 19,661 of record CAJOLC010000018.1, read on the forward strand.
AGGCAGTACTGGATGTCGCGCAGGGTCGAGGGCTTGCATATCCTTTCCTTGATGACTTCTGTCGGGAACTCGCGTATCACCATGCCGTCCTTCAGCTCGGCCGTCACGAAGCGTGGCTTCACCATCTTGCCGCCGTTGGCAATCGCATTGTAGAACGTCAGGGTACTTATAGGCGGAAGCATCGTCACGTAACCTATGCTCATCCATGGCAGGTCGGGCTTGCTCCAGTAACGTCCCTTGTCTTTCGGGTGCGGCACACGAGGCTCGCCTTTGCCTACAAAGGGAAGGTTCAGAGGAATGCCCACGCCCTCGCGATGCAAGCCATCCACGAAAGCTGATGGGTTGCCGCCGTATGCCTCATCTATTATCTTGCTGACACCGATGTTGCTACTCTGCCCGAGAATGTCCTCCACCTTGAGTGTGCCATAGCCTCCCCTGTGCCAGTTGTGGTCCTTCATCTTGCGCCCATGCATGTTGACAATGCCCGGAGCACAGTCCACACTCTTGTTCAGATCAATCTTGCCGTCCTCGAGAGCCACCATGATGCTGGCCGGCTTGAACGTCGAACCAGGCTCCCATAGGTCGCTCACGGCATTGTTCCTCATCTCGTAGTACTCGCCGTCCTCTCCTCGCATCAGGTTGACGATGGCCTTCACGTCGCCGGTCTTCACTTCCATCACGACCACGACACCTATCTCACCGTTCACCAGCTCTTCCTTCAGCTTGCTGCGCAGGGTGCGGTCGGCAAAGTCCTGTATGTTGATGTCGATGGTTGTGAGCAGGTCATGCCCGTTCTCCGCCTGGGCATCAATGATGGGAACCCTCCTGTTGCGCACCGTGATGAAGTGCTTCAGGCCGGGCTTGCCGCGAAGGATGCTGTCGAAGCTCAGTTCCAGTCCGCATTTCGGCTGGCTGCTTGTGTCGTTGTAGAGCTCGCCTATCGTGCGGCTTGCCAGTCCGCCGTATGGTTTGAGGCGGAGCAACATCTCGTCGGCATGGAAACCACTCTTGTACATGCTCTCCCTGAGGAGTGGGAGTTCCTTGCAGGCACGATACTGCACGTAGCTTGCCAGCTTGGGATAGATGCGCCAGGAGTACTTGCCGCGGGCCTTTCCCTTGAGCAGACGCTCGCGGAACCACTGAGCATCGCGGTCGGGGAAGATGCGGGCCAGTCCGCGCGCTATGCTGTCGAGGTCTACGCGGAACGCAGAGTCTCGGAAGGCTCTTGTCTTTGCCTCGATGCTGGAATCGGGGTCGTGCACGGCGAAGTCCATATAGAGAGCATACTTTGGCACGGTTCCTGAGAGGACTTGTCTGTCGCAGGCGAGGATGTTCCCACGATTGGCGGGTATCTGAGCCGTCTTGCTGTTGCGCCCCACTTCTTTCCAGTAGTCGCTTTCGGGCGGAAGCATCGTATAGAGGACCTTGGCCAGAATGTACATTCCAGCTAAGATCATCATCACGAAGATGACGAAGAAGCGTTTGGGAGCCTTGTCTTTGCCTTCTTGCTTCATAGTGGGGTTTATTCTTTTGTTTTAATGGTGAAGGGCGCCACCTTGCTCGAGTGTGCTGTCGCCTTGCTGCCGGAGTTTCTTCTCGAGCTGGCTTTGCCGGCAGAGCATCGTGAGTTCGCTGACGCGTGTAATGCTTCTGTATCGCCAGTCCTTGAGTTCGGCTTCGAGTTCTGTCTCCTGCATCATTTCCACCTGTGCCTGATAGCCGTTTGTGATGTAGAGGAAGATGCCGGCCATGATGAGGAGCACCATCTTCCACTGGCTGAGGAACCATCGCGGGGCGTCATCGAGCATCTGACGTATGTTGGCAGCGGTCAGTTCGTCGACTTCATCGTCGTCGCTGACCAGCGAACGCATCAGCTTCTCTTTGCTGCTGACGGCTTCTTCCTCCTGTTGGGCCTGGGGAGTTTCCTGTTCTTCCCGGGGTTCCTGTTCCAACAGCTGGAGTTCTTCTATGTTTTCTGTCTCTGCCATAGACTTGTCTGTGATTCCTTATTCTCTGGCCCTTGCCACTCGGAGCTTTGCGGAACGGCTTCTTGGGTTGCTTTCCTGCTCTTCGCTGCTTGGGGTGATGACGTTTCTGTTGACTGCTTCGAGGGGTGCGTTTGTGCGTCCGAAGAGGTCGGTCTCTACTTTTCCTTCTGCGTTGCCAGCCTTGATGATGTTCTTCACCATGCGGTCCTCGAGGGAGTGATAGGTGAGGATGCTGAGGCGACCTGCGGGCTTGAGCAGTTCGGTGGCTGCACCGAGCATCTGCCTCAGGGCAATCATCTCGCCGTTGACTTCTATGCGGAGTGCCTGGAAGACGCGAGCCAGGTCTTTCTTCTCGCGGTCGTTTCCCATCAAAGGCTTCAGCACTTCGACCAGCTCTGCCGTTGTCGTGACGGGCTGTGACTGGCGGGCCCTGACGATGGCTGCTGCGATGCGACGGCTGTTCTTGAGTTCGCCATAGAGATAGAGGATGTCGGAGAGCTGCTCTTCGCTGTATTCCTCCACGATCTTCCTGGCACTGAGGCTGGCCCGCCGGTTCATCCTCATGTCGAGGGGAGCATTGAAACGGAAGCTGAAGCCTCGTTCCTCCTCGTCGAAGTGGTGGCTGCTGACGCCCAGATCTGCCAAGATGCCGTCCACCTGCTCGTGTCCGTAGTAGAGCATCCAGTTCTTGAGGAAGCGGAAGTTACTGCGGATGAAGGTGAAGTTGTCTGTGCCCTCCAGCTCCCTGACGTTCTGCAGGGCATCTTCATCCTGGTCGAAGCTGTAGAGATGTCCTGTGCCGTCGAGTCGCCTGAGTATTTCCTTGCTGTGGCCTCCGCCACCGAAAGTGAGGTCCACATATATGCCGCCGGCCTTGACGTCCAGTCCGTCGACTGCCTCTTTCAGCAGAACCGGCACATGATATTCCTCACATCTGGCACACATTATATATTATTATTACGTATTATTGAAGTTTTTCATCATCTCTTCCATGATGCCGGCCACCTTGTCGGGGTCATCCATGAGCTCTTCTGCCGCGGACTTGTTCCAGATTTCTATGGTGTCGTCCACTCCGATGAAGCGTACGTCGCTCTTGATTCCTGCGTGCTCCAGGTAGCGTCGAGGTATGAGCATGCGGCCTCCGCTGTCGAGGGTGATGTTCTCGGCATCTGCCGTGAAGAGGCGCAACCCTTCTCGCTGGTGGCGGTCGAACGGGTTGGTGCGGGCGCGGACACTGTCGACCCGTGCATCCCACACACTTTTCGGGTAGAGCACGAGGCAGTGTTCGAAGAGGTCGCGACGCAGCACGAGCCCTTCCTCCTCTTCTTTCTGGAGGACTTTACGGAAGACGCTGGGCACGAACACACGTCCCTTCTCGTCCGTCTTGGCGTCTATGCTGCCGGTGAATCTCATTGCCTTCTGACTGTTTTCTTATGAATTCTGCTGCAAAGATACACAATTCCCCACAATTCCCCACAAATTATTTAAATTTTTTTTTCTTAACAACTTAACTATTCTTGTTGATAACCCTTTTAAGCTTCGCCCTTTTGATTCCGCAAAAGCCGATAAATAGAGAGCTTTCAGCACATTATGACTTGAGAAAAAGTGCTGTTGAAAACTTTTCCCGTCACCTTACAAAATTGGTGGGGAAAAAGTTGCAGAGGGGTGCCGAAACTGATGTTTTCCATGATTTTGTCTGTTCTTCCGGCCAAAATGCCCGAGCGAACCTGCGGACTTCCGCAAGTGCATCGCCTCGCTTACGCGAGAACCGTCCGGAAACTTCTCCCGTCGCATTCGCAAAGATCACGCGTCGCGTTTGCAAAGATCACGCGTCGCGTTCGCAAAGATCACGCGTCGCGTTTGCAAAGATCTCGTGTCGCGTTCTCGGGCGGCTTGACTGGCGAGGGATGGGCGGACTGGCGAGGTTACTTTGCGGCGGCGCACAAATTTCCGGAACGCTTCGCTTGTTTTTTCACAAAGAATTCGTAACTTTGCCCCCGATACCCTTAAAACTGACATCTGCTATGTCCTCTAAACATCTCTTTCTGCCCATGTTCTTCGCTGCAAGCATGGCACATGCTGCCGACACGGTGACGGAGTATCTGCTCGACACTGTGGACAGCGGCGACGGCTCCTGGCCGTGCCTCTTCTATGAACTCAACTACAACACCGACCTCTCCCCTGCCGAGAAGGCCAAATGGTACGGCACGGACGAGGACGAGACCTACTGGCGCGATGGCGTCGGCCCCTTCAGCAACAGCAACGACCGCTTTCTGGTCACGCACTGGGCAAGTGCCGTCCATCCCATACTCATACGCCGACACTTCACCCTCACCGAGGAGGACCTGGAGAAAATCAACGTCGGCACAGTCACCTTCACCTACAGCTACGACGAGAACCCCAAGTTCTACATCAACGGAACCAGTCTCACTTCCACCACAGGCTGGAACGACGACAACTACGCCACCCTTCGCTTCACAACCGCACGCAAGCGCCTCCTGAAGGAAGGCGACAACGTCATCTGCGTCTCCCTGCAGCAGGGAGCCGGCGGCGGACACATCGACTTCGGCCTCTTCGTTGAATACGACCCCACCGAGACCGGCATCTCCGACGTCCAGGCCGACAGCGAAGACGACCCGACGGCCTTCAACCTCATGGGACAACGCATTGCCCATCCGCAGCAGCACCACGGCATCGTCATCACAGGGAAAGGTAAGAAGATACTCAACAAGCAATAACCTACACCACAATGAACAGACTTATCTCAGCAACCATAGCACTCATCGTCGGCTCCACCTGCCTGGCACAGACCGAGATACAGGTGGTGAGCCGTCCGGACCGCACCCAGACCAGCGTGAACTACACGAACTTCCGCGCACCCCTCCAGCAGGCACCGCTCCTCAAGCTGCCCGTCGGCAAGGTACAGCCCAAGGGCTGGCTGCGCAAATACCTCGAGCTTCAGCGCGACGGACTCAACGGACAGCTCGGTACAGTCAGCGCATGGCTCGACAAGAAAAACAACCAATGGCTCAGCAACTCAGGCGACCACGGCTGGGAAGAAGTGCCCTACTGGCTCAGAGGCTACAGCAGCCTGGCCTACATCCTCGACGAAGCCGACATGAAGAAAGAGGTCAAAGTCTGGATAGACGCAGTCCTCAACAACCAGGCCACGAACGGACGCATCGGTCCCGACGGCTACGACGGCTCAAGCCCCGACCTCTGGGCCAAAATGCCCATGCTCTGGGCCATGCAAACCTACTACGAGGCTACGGGAAAAGCCACCATCCTCAATGCCATGACCAAGCATTTCCGCTGGGAGAACACCATCAAGGACGACATCTTCCTCAAGGGCGCATGGCAGGACAAACGAGGCGGCGACAACCTCTGGAGCGCCATCTGGACCTACAACCGCAACGGTAACAATAGCTGCCTGCAACTCATCGAGAAGCTCCACCGCGCCACATCCGACTGGACCATGCAGGGCTCCCTGCCCAACTGGCACGGCGTGAACGTCGCACAAGGCTTCCGCGAGCCCGCCACATATTATGTCTATACGGGCGACTCGGCAATGCTTCAGGCCACATACCGCGCCTTCGACGAGATGCGCCTGCGCTACGGACAGATGCCGGGGGGCATGTATGCAGCCGACGAGAACGCACGCGCCGGATACTATGACCCGAGGAACGGAGCCGAGACCTGTGCCATCGTCGAACAGATGGCAAGCGACGAGATACTGATGGGCATCACGGGCGACATCTTCTGGGCTGACCATTGCGAGGATGTGGCCTTCAATTCCCTCCCCGCAGCACTGACGCCCGACATGCGCGCCCTTAGGTATATCACCTCGGCCAACATGACCATCAGCGACGAGAAGAAGCACGGCCCCAGCATCGACAACGACCTTCGGGGCATGCTCAGCATGAGTCCGTTCAGTTCCCGCTGCTGCCAGCACAACCACGGCATGGGATGGCCGTACTTCGCCGAACACCTCGTCATGGCTACTGCCGATAATGGTCTGGCCACGATGCTCTACGCTGCCAACGAAACCACAGCATCCGTGGCCGACAGCGTCACGCTTCGCATGGAGGAGACCACTGACTATCCTTTCGACGAGACTGTCACCCTGACCCTTCATCCCGAACAGAACGCCACCTTCCCCCTCTACCTTCGCATCCCTGCCTGGGCAGAAGGAGCCTCGGTCAGCGTGAATGGCGAGGCGCAACCCATTGCCGAAGCAGCCGGACAGTACGTCCGTATCAGCAGGGAATGGACGGAGGGTGATGTTGTCACGCTGCAGCTGCCCATGACCGTCCGCTCCACCGTCTGGCAGCAGAACAAGTCGAGCGTCAGCGTCAGCTACGGGCCTCTCACCCTTTCCCTGAAGATTGAAGAAGAGTTCGAAGAACACGACAGCCGCGACCCTGCCTTCGTGCAGGACGACTCCCACTGGCAGGAGGGCGTGGACGCCTCACTCTGGCCGTGCTATGTACTCAAGGCAAAGAGCGACTGGAACTACGGCCTGGTGGTGGACGACGAGAACCTCCCCATCGAGTTCAGCGTACAAAAGAAGCCTTTCCCCGAGAACAACCAGCCCTTCACCCTCGAGAACGTACCCCTGGAGTTCACTGCCGTAGGCAGACAGATACCCTCCTGGAAGTTCGACGCCACAGGCATGACCGACTTCCTCCCGACCAAATGGGCCACCCGCGCCACGACGACGACGCCCATCACACTTGTTCCGATGGGTGCCGCTCGCCTTCGCATCTCGGCTTTCCCAAGAGAGAAGGAGTAGAAAATCAGACGTATTCCAGGGTCAGGAGCCTGTCGGGGGAGAAGACCTGACGTGCCGTCTGGAGCAAGTCCTCGGGAGTGATGGCATCGAGCCGCCCGAAGAGCTGTTCCTTTGTAAGCGTCGTGCCGTAATGAAGAAAACGTTTCGCCATGCCGATGGCCACGTTTTCGAAGTTGTCGTAAGAGATGCCTATCTGGCCTTTCAGTTGTCGGCGGGCGGCATCGAGAGTGCGTTGGGACATGGGACCTTGCGTCAGTTTGTCCAGTTCCCGAAGTACGAGTCGGCGGCAACGGGCGCGGTCCTTTGCGTCGCAGCCGTAATAGACCGACCAGAAGCCTGTGTCGGTATAGGCCACGCTGTTGCTTTCCACGGTATATACAAGCCCATTCCTTTCGCGCAGGGCAAGGTTCAGGCGGCTCGACATGGCTGGTCCGCCCAGCATGTTGTTCAAGAGGAACATATGGAGATGGCGGGGGTCGGTGGCAGCGAAACTTTGTGCTCCGACCACGACATGCGCTTGGTGCGTCCCTCGCTCGCGGGTGATGTGGCAGTACTCCCGTGGGAAAACTCCAGTACCACCGCGGGAGTACTGGAGTTTTCCCACGGTGGTACTGAGCTCACAACGTGCCAAAGTCTGTTCCGCCAAGCGCACCACACGTTCGGGCTTCACGTTGCCCAGCACGTAGAGCACCATTCGCTCGGGATGATAGAGCCGCTGCGTGAACCGCCGCATGTCGGCGGAGCGGAACGTCCGCAACGTGTCGGCATCGCCCAGGATGTTGCGGCCCAGCGGATGCCCCGGGAAGAGGAGGCTCTCGAACTCGTCGTAGATGAGTTCCGAAGGCTGGTCCCTGTAGCTCTCAATCTCGTCGATGACGACCTCCACCTCATGCGCCCTCTCCTCGTCGGGATAGGTCGAGGAGAGGGTTATGTCGAGGAGCAGGTCGATGGCTCGGCTGAAGTGTTGCTCCAGACAAGTGCAGTAATAGACGGTCTCCTCTTTGCCCGTGAAGGCATTGAGTTCTCCGCCCACGCGTTCCATGGCAGAAATGACCTGGCGTGCCGAGCGACGCTGGGTGCCCTTGAACGACATATGCTCCGTGAAATGCGCCATGCCGCTCTCTTGAGGCAGCTCGTCGCGCGTCCCGGCATCCACGGCGATGCCGAGGTAGACGACATGCGTCTGTCCCGGAGCGCAGACGACTCTGAGTCCGCAAGGAAGGGTGTGGGTTGTGAACATACTTTGAAACAAAAGGCGGGAAGCATTTCCACTCCCCGCCTTTCTTATTATCTTGTTTGTCTGATCAGTTCTTGAAGAAGTCCTTCACGGCCTCGTTGGGGACCATCTGCTCGTCGAAAGAGTAAGATCCCGTCTGAGGATTCTTCACCATCTTGATAACCTTGGTGTATGAACGGCCATCGGTTTTGCCCGTCTGCAGGGTTGCGACTGTTTTCTTTGCCATAGTCTTGTCGTTTTATTACTTGATTTCCTTATGAACAGTCACCTTCTTGAGGATGGGGTTATACTTCTTGAGCTCGAGGCGCTCGGGAGTATTCTTCCTGTTCTTTGTGGTGATGTAGCGAGATGTGCCTGGCAGACCGCTCTGCTTCATCTCTGTGCATTCCAGAATCACCTGGACTCTGTTGCCTTTAACTTTCTTTGCCATAGTTTCCGAATCTTTAGCGGTTAGCCGATTACACGAATATCTTTCCAATCACAATAACCTTGAGCCACTGCGTTCTTCAAGGCGGCATCGAGTCCTACTTTGTTGATGTAGCGCAGACCGGCAGCGCTAATTTTCAGACTTATCCAGCAATCTTCCTCCACATAATAGAACTTCTTGGCGAACAGGTTCACATCGAAAGTCCTCTTTGTGCGGCGCTTGGAGTGCGACACATTATTGCCAATCATGGCTTTCTTACCGGTAATTTGACAAATCTTAGACATTTCTAAATCTTCCTTTTTAGTCTATTTCAATAGACGACTCTTTCCAAACCGGCTGCAAAGGTACGACATTTTTTCAATCTGCCAAGCATTTTCCGCCTTTTTTCTTATATTTTTTTCTTTGAGTGAAAGCGGAAAAGCCGTACTTTTACAACAGAAAAGAACTCTTAATACCTTGTATCCCGCCATAAAATCTCTGCTGCTGTCCCCTGCAAGATCATCGACTATATCGCCAGCTGCAGACACATGGTGAACCCAGCACCGGAATGACCTTGAGGGACATCGACTCTCTCGACAGAAAGACAAATCCATAACAATGAGACACACAGCACTCCTGACACTCCTGGGATGGACTCTCCTCTGCCCTGCCCAGACCCCCAAAGACGCCTGCACCAGCATCATGGTGGGCAAAGCGGCTTCTGCCGACGGCTCGGTCATGACGAGCCATACCTGCGACTCGTGGTATCGCACTTGGATAAGCATCGAGCCCGCAAAAGACTACCCGCGCGACACCATCATGAGCGTCTACGAAGGCTTGATGCACACCGAGAGCAGCAAAGACATGACGGGCGTCAAGGAACGCGGCACGATACCTCAGGCGCGTCACACCTACCGCTTCCTCAACACAGCCTACCCCTGCCTAAACGAGAAACAGCTCGCGATGGGCGAAACAACCATCAGCGGACGCGACACACTCCGCAACGAGAAAGGACTCTTCATGATCGAGGAGCTGCAACGCATCGCCCTGCAACGCTGCACGACAGCCCGCCAGGCAATACGCCTCATGGGAAGTCTCATCAAAGAATACGGCTACGGCGACAGCGGAGAATGCCTCACCATAGCCGACCCGAACGAAGTGTGGATATTTGAAGTCTTCGGCGAAGGCCCGAAGCAAATCGGTGGCGTATGGGCAGCGCAACGCATCCCCGACGATGAAGTCGCCGTCAGTGCCAACATAAGTCGCATAGGCCGACTCGACCTGAGCGACACGGACCACTTCATGGCTTCGGACAATGTCTTCAGCGTCGCCAAGCAACTGGGGCTGTGGGACGGCAAGGAGGAGTTTTCGTTCTGGAAAGCATACTCGGGCGGCAACTATTTCGACGAGCCGAAGAACTACAGCGTCCGCGAACTCTTCATCATGCAGCAGCTGGCTCCGGAGGCAAACTTCACCGATGAAATGGGCGAATTGCCGCTGTCAGTGAAGCCAAAGGAGAAGGTTTCCGTCGAGAGGGTCTCGAAGCTTTTGGGTTCTTATTACGAGGGAACAGACCTGAGTCTTTCCTGCAAGATAGACTCGCTGGCAAAGGATGGCGACGGTGTGAAGCTGAAAGGTGGCAAGCCTCTGATAAGCAACCCATGGATGCGACCCGACGAGATACGCCGTTATGCAGGTCTGCTGAACGACAGCACGATGGCAAACATACGCACCGTCAGCGTGTCGTGGTGTGCCTACAGTACTGTAATTCAGCTGCGCTCCTGGATGCCCGACGAGATAGGCGGCGTAGCTTGGATTGCGCTCGACAACCCAGGTCAGTCGCCTCGATTCCCCATCTTCGCTGGAAACACTGAACTGCCCATGATGCTCGACGTGTGTGGGCAGCATCGGAAACGAGACGATGCAGCCCTGTGGCACTACAGAGAAGCAAACCGAATTTCTTCGATGAAATGGGGGCAAACGCGTCAATCCATACAGAAAGCGCAGCAGTACTTCCTCGACAAGGCAGCACGCGAGCAGCCGTTCGTGGAAAGAACCTGGTGGAGTTCTGACGAGAATCAACGCACGGACTTCCTAAATGGCTATACGGCCGACTTCTTTAATGCCACCATCGGCTGCTGGGACGAGCTGGCACGCAAGTACTGGCGCCAGTTCTGGGCAGGCTTCTGAGGCGCACACTTTTCATCCACACACCCTTATGTATAGAGAACGAACCCTCGCCCTTCTGCTTGCCCTGGTCCTGTCCGTCGGGACGAACGGTCTTATGGCACGCAGCATCAGCACACGTCTGGGAGACTGGAAGATTGTGTACAATCAGGAGACAGGCGCCTTCACCTACAAACACAGAGGCAGGACCGTCCTGTCAGACTCGCAGCCGGAAGCCACGTATCGCTTGGCCGGCAAGGAGGTACGACTCAGCTCCGCCGACTGCAACAAGGCGCAGCTGGTGAAGTCGGAGCACGGCGACAGCGTCTGCTTCGTGCTTTCTCCCCGAAAGGACGGCAGCACAGTCCGCATGGAGGTGGCATTCTCCGTCCACACCGACGCCCTGCTGACCCGCCTGGACCTGACTGCCGACCGGGAACTCTCGTCCAACCATCTGGCTCCAATCCGCGTTTCCGTGCCGCAGCAAATGCCTGCCGGCGACTACCGGATGCTGAAGGTTCCCTTCGACAACGACGACTTTGTCCGCTACCATTACTACAGGCTGGACACCCTGATGCTCAGCTACGAGGTGACGGGCATCTTCGACATCACGAGCAGGAAGGGCATCGTCATTGGCAGCGTCAGCCACGACCATTTGGAAAAGCGGCGTGGAGATAGAGGCCCAGGGCGGCAACACGATCCGTCGGCTCCAAGCCTATAGCGGAGTCAGCACCCGCGAGACCCGCGACACATTGCCGCACGGGGCACTCGTCGGAAAACGGGTGAGCAGCGCGACCTTCATTATAGCCGACAGCGAAGACTGGTGCGAAGGGATGGAACACTTTGCCGCCGTCTGCCACGACCGTCAGCCGGGACGCCGCACGTGGCAGGGCGGCACGCCGATAGGCTGGCAGAGTTGGGGCGTGATGGCAACGAAGAACAACTTCGACGTGGACATGGCTGTGGCCGACTTCTTTGCCGGAACGTTGCGGCAAGGCGGCTTCCACGGCGAAGAAGGACTGCAGATAATGAGCATCGACGCATGGGACAACCTCAGCGACAGCCAACGGCGAAGCCTGACCGCCCACTGC
>CAJOLC010000019.1 GCA_905235305.1 uncultured Bacteroidaceae bacterium
CGCACTGTCCACCCCACCCGAGATGAGCACGGCAACGCTGCCCTTAATCGATTCATAGTTCATAGCAACAGTTCCAACTTAATCGGTTTGTTCATAGTAATACGAATAGTCGATGCCTTTCATAAAAAGTTCGCGGTCGTCAATCTTGTCTGTCAATGCACCACCCAGCAAGGTCTTGATGGGGATGGCGTCTGTGGTACTTCTCCGCATTGCCTCCAGATAGTCCTTCTTGTCTATTCGGCTCCAATCCACACACAGCCTCAGGCGTGCCTTGAATATCAGGTCGAGCCAGATGCGCGTGCTTCGTCCGTTGCCCTCCATGAAAGGATGCGCCACGTTCATCTCCACATACTTGTCCACTATCTCGTCGAAGGTGCTTTCCGGCATCTTTTCGATGAGACGAAGGTTTTGCTTTAGGTACTCTGCACGGCAGAACAGCGTTCCGTCTTTCCATATCGTCTTTGTTCGTATCTGCCCTGCAAAGTCGTAGAGTCCGCCGAACAGGAAGGCATGTATCTGCTGCAAGCAAGCCACGGTGCCAGGTTTCGTGCTGTCGAGGATACCACTCTCAAACAACAGATAGGCTTTCTTTTTGCTCTGTCCGTCAATGCTGCTGTCACTGTAGGTGAACCAATCCAGAAAAGCATGAGCGCGGTTATTGGGATAGTGCTTGGCCAGTGTCTGCACACCCTCGGCATCGAGCGCATCGGCAGCACGCTGCTTGCCGTCAGGTGCCTGGAACTTGAAGTGGTTAGTGAGACTAACCAGTTCGATGCCTTCCTTGGCCATCTTTTCCTTGAGATACTTCCAATAGTTACGGCATTTCTTATAATCTTCCTCATCATTAATAGCCTGCACAATATCGGTTGCCGAGAACCACCATTTGTTGTGCTCCTCGTCCCAAACTGCCCGCACCTCGCGGTCATTGTAGAAACGTATCGACTTCTTACTTGCCATTGATGTGTACTTTCCTGCCGCCGATGATGTTCAGTCCCTTCTGCGGAGCATTGAGGCGTTGGCCTGCCAAGTTGTATATATCCTCGCCCTTTAAGGGAGAGTCGGAGAGGGTCCGTATGCCCGTCACATCGTCGATGGCTGCCTGGCTGACACTGAGGCTTTCGTTGCTGACCAATGCCCATTGCTTGCTTGTCTGACCTGCGAGGATGATGCCATTGTCGCCGTCTGCCACGTCGATGGGTTCGGGCTCGTCGCTCAGGCTGAGGCCGTCGGTATCTCGCTTGACGTACTTCTTTGCTCCGAGGTTGTAGAGAAAGTGCATACCGCCAGCCTCTATCATCTGCCAGCTGTGGTTGGGATTGTCTTCGTTGATGCTGCCGGCGGAGTTGATGGTGCCGATGCAATCGTTCACAGGGTCATAGACAGAGTAGGCAAACGTCTTGGCATCCATCAGCGTGTAAGCCTGCTGCGGAGAAACTTCCTCCTCAGCCATCGCCGTCTCGCGGATGTTGTTAAAGTTATACCAATAATAGTCACTGAAAGCATAATCATCCCAGGTGCCAGCAGGAACATAAAGCATCGCATGTTGATACGTTTGAGAAGAGAAAGTAGATGAAATACTAAAGTTAGGCGGCGTTACACACTTGACAAGCACATTACGCAGCTTGCAATCGCTAAAGGCACTACCACCGATGCTGGTCACGCTGTTGCCGATGGTGACGGATGTCAGCCCGCTGCATTTATAGAAGGCATTCCTGCCGATGCTGGTCACGCTGTTTGGGATGGTAATGGAGGTCAGCCTGCTACAACCACGGAAGGCATTGTCGCCAATGCTGGTCACGCTGTTTGGAATGCTGACGGAGGTCAGCCCGCTGCAATCCGCGAAGGCATCGTCGCCGATGCTGGTCACGCTGTTGCCAATGGTGACGGAGGTCAGGCTGCTGCAACCTTGGAAGGCTTTACTTCCGATGCTGGTCACGCCACTGCCAATGGTGACGGAGGTCAGGCTGCTGCAGTTATAGAAGGCATAGCTGCCGATGGTAACGGAGGTCAGGCAGGTGCAATTTCTGAAGGCTGAGCTGCCGATGCTGGTCACGCTGTTGGGGATAGCAATGGAAATTAGGTTTTTACAATCCTCAAAAGCACCACCAGATATTGCTGAGGTCCCTTCCCTGAGAGCAATCGATATTTGAACACCCTCTTGCATTGCACCTTTATACTTATAGGCTATCTTACCGATATAGATTACACCATCTGGCTGGCTCTCATACCACGCCGTACCAGAAAAAGCATCATCGCCGACATAAGTCACACTTTCAGGGATGGTGATGGAGGTCATGCTGCTGCAAGCATAGAAGGCACGCGCGCCGATGTAGGTCACACTCTCGGGGATGGTGATGTAGGTCAGGCTGCTACTATAAGAGAAGGATTCGTAGCCGATGCTGGTCACGCTCTCTGGGATGGTGATGGAGGTCAAGCTGCTGCAATTATAGAAGGCATAGTTGCCAATGCTGGTCACGCTGTAGGTAGTGCCTCCGTAGGTAATGGAACTGGGAATGGTCACTGCGCCAGAGTAACTATTGTAATTACTATTCTTGTAGGTTACCATTGCTTCGTTGCCCCAGAGGTAATAGTAGATGCCGTCGATGTAAGCATCGTAAGCGAAAGCCGTTGTCGTGCCTGCGAGCAGGCAGAGGCACAGGATAAGGTGTTTGAGGTAATTATTTTTCATGTTGCCTGACACTTTTATTGTTTTGTGTTTTTATATCACTTATCATCTCCAGAGAGTAGAACACCACGTTATAGTTCTTGCCATCGGCAGCAGTTGTTAAGAATTCCTTAACAACTGAATTCTCATTCAGTTCTTTATCTTTCAGTATGTTAGCAACGTGCATACTGATGTTTGGCTTCGAGGTGGCAAAAAGTTCTGCCATCTGCTGCTGGTTGAGCCATATCTTGCCGTCTTTGGCATAGAGGGCTACTGATGCCCGTCCGTCTGCGGTACGATAAATGATGATATCCTGCTTGTCGTCCATACTGTATTCTCACTCACGGTTGATGTGCTTTGTTAGAGAAGTTACTTTTGGAAAGCCCAGACTTGTTCGCCGTTGAAGGTCTTGATGTGCAGGGCGATGGAGTCGCCTGCGGGGATGGTCATGAGGCTGTCCGTGGGAAGGCTGGCATAGACGGTAGTAGTGTAGGAAAGCGGGTCGTCGTTCTGCCGATGATGTAGGCTGAGGTGGGTGGTGCGACCACTGGTGCCGTCGATGCGGAAGCCCCAGTATTGCGTACCGCCTTGCGTGAGCGGCGAGAGATGCATGTTAATGTAGCGGCCAGACTGCCATACACTTGTCACCTTGATTGGGTCGGGTTCGCAAGCCAGTTCTGTGGAGTCGCGAAGCAGCCACGCGCCTGTCATCTGATATAGCCTGGCGTTTTGTCCATCGGGGACATAACCGCAGACGACACGATACCTGAGGTTCTTGCCGTAGCCCGTCTGCGGATTGGAGATGACGTATGTGCGGTCGTCATCGGTGGTCAGCTCTCTCATCGTGCCTGCTTCATCGGTCCGAACCATGGCAAATTCTGTCACGATGTTCGGATAGATGTCGGACGCGTCGTCTCCCTTGCAAGAGAAAAGGAGAGCTAAAAGCAACAGAAGCAGCCCCTTATTTATAGCGGTAGCATATCTTTCACTCTTCATTTTTCACTCTTCATTTTGTTAATGACTGGGTTTGCGTACATCGTGAGGATGCGTTCCCGCAGGAAAGCCTCATCTTTGTTCTCCACCTCGACGAGGTCGATGCGGCTCTGCAGGTAGGTTTCAAAGGTCTGCTTGTCCTTCGGGCTGTATTCCTTGGCGTATGTTGAAGTGCCGAGAAGGAGGTCGGCGGCTACGAAGTTGCCCGGATAGAGACGGTAGCCGGCATGTATCTGCCTGTCGATGCGACGCGCCACTTCTGCGAAGACCTCCGTCTTGGGCAGTTCAGAGAGCTCGTCGAGCCAGGTGTTGATGCAAGGCATGGCTTCGTAGTGGACGTGTCCCTTCTGCCCGAAGATGCCGGTCTTCATGTTGTCCAGGTCGTCCTGCTTCGTCTTCTTGAACGACGGGTTGTCGCGCTTCTGCTGGAACTCCTGCGCCTTGAGGTAGGGGTCGTATTCGTAGCTGATGCTGAGCGGCACGAGGTGGAGGTCCTTGAGGCGCTCCACGATGCTCCCCTCCCCTGCCATTGCAAACATCTTCAACAAGGACTCCTGCGTCTGGTCGCTGCTGTCCTTGGCACGTCCCTCGCGTTGTGCTATCCAGATGTTTTCGTGCTTCTCGTTGATGGCGTAGTGCATGTATCGGCTCATCGTCTGACTGCTCTCGAGCAGTTCTCTCGGGCTGAGTCCTCGCTTTACGGTGAAGGCTTTGTTGAGCTTGACGAGGGTCTTTATCCAAGGATAGATGAGGAGATTGTCGCCGATGGCTATCTCGCAAGTCGTGGGAAAACTGTGCTCATGGAGCATGAGGTCGAGGATGGCACTGTCGAGCACGATGTCGCGATGGTTGCTGATGAAGGTGTAACGCTCAGGACCTGGGGCAATGCCCGTGTAGGAGAACGTGTGGCCTGTGCTGCACCGCCGCAGGATGTGCTTCAGCACGGGCTTGATGAACCGCAGCTGGAACTGTAGAGGTGTGTTGACTCCCACGAAGGCCAGACGTACCAAGCCGTTCCTCATCCAACGTGGCATCCACGGAACAAACCCTTTCAGCACGCGCGAGAACTGTCGGTCGGCAAGCAACGACTCCACGGCCTGCTTCACTTCACCCGCTCCGTATGGGCGGATTTCGTCAAATTCACAATTCATAATTCATAATCCATAATAAGGCTACGCCATTGACTCAATTCATAATTCTCAATTCATCATTCATAATAAGGCTACGCCATTGATTTCATTCATATTTATTTCCTTCGCCAGGACTTAGGGCGTAGCTTAATTATGAATCGTGAATTATGAATTATGAATTGAAGCCAGCTTATCCTCGATGATGTCCGTCATTATGTCCTTCATGTCCAAGCCCGCTGCGCGAACTTGCTGCGGAATGAAGCTGGTGGAGGTCATGCCCGGCGTGGTGTTAATCTCGAGGAGGTTAATCTTCTCGCCTTCCGTTATGATGTAGTCGATGCGGATGATGCCGTGGCAGCCAAGCAGGTCATAGATCATCGATGTCAGCTTGCTCACCCTTTCGGCAAGGCGGTCGCTGATGCGGGCAGGCGTTATCTCGTCGCTCTCGTTGTTGTACTTGGCTGCATAGTCGAAGAACTCGTTCTTCGAGACAACTTCCGTGATGGGGAACACCACGCTCTTCTCCTTTGTCTTGTAGCAGCCGCAGGTCAGCTCGGTGCCTCCCATGAAGGCCTCCGCCATCACATCTTCGCCTTCCTTCAGGGCAAGGTCGATGGCCGGACGAAGCTGTTCGATGGTCTTCACTTTTGTCGTGCCGAAAGAAGAACCGCCGCGTGAAGGCTTTACGAAGCAGGGCAAGCCGATGCGCTCCACGATGTCCTCGTCGCAGACCTCCCCTTCGTGACCAATCTTGACGAGCAGGCTGTCTGCCACCGACACGCCGTATGCCCTCATGTAGTTGTTCAGCACGAACTTGTCGTAGGTCATGGCCTCGACGAGCACGCCACAGGTTGAGTAAGGCATCCCGATGAGGTCGAAGTAACCTTGCAGCACGCCGTTCTCTCCCGGCGCACCGTGAATGGTGATGTAAGCGAAGTCAGGACGGATGGTCTTGTCGCCCTCGACAAAGCTGAAGTCGTCCCTGTTGACCTTGCTTCGGCTACCGTCCGGGAGCAAAGCCTCCCACTTCCCGGCATGAATCTCTACCTTATATACATTATAACGCTCTGCGTCGATAAACGAGGCGATACCCTCCGCGCTACGCATACTCACATCATGTTCCGAGCTGTCGCCCCCACAAACTATTGCTACTGTCTTTTTCATTTTACGATTTGATTGTTTTGTAATTTCAATAACCAACTGCAAAAGTACAACAAATAATTGAGAAAACACGCTTGCCAGAGTAAAAAAATTCGTAGGGATGCACCGTCGCGCGTCCGCCATCTTTGAATTGTAAAACATTGGTGTCTGGTAAATAAGTTTCATCCTCGTTTATGCCCCGTGTGTTTATAGGTGTCAGGCCAACAACTATAAACAAAAGAAGCTTGCCGGCCCTTCAGACCATAGGGGTGACATCCTGGCGCCCCCAGCAAGACCCTTCCAGAGATGCTTGTAAAAACGACGCGTCCCTATGGGCAGAACGACACGTCCCTATGGGCAGAGCGACACGTCCCTATGGGCTGTGCGACTATAGGATTAAAAAGACGTCACATGTGAAGCTTTAGCTCGACGCTAGTCAAGCTGGACAATTTGACTATAGTCAATATAAATTTTCATTGGTGTCCGGCAAATAAGTTTCACCTTCGTTTATACCCCGTGTGCGTTTATAGATGCCAGGCCAACAATTATAAATAACAGGGGCTTCAGGCCGCTTTATTTACCGGACACCAAAAATTGTAAGATGACATAAGGCTGCGCTCGACCTATGGTCGCTTGGCTCGTCTAAGAACGTCCACTTTTGATTCATGTTGTTCGATAATTGGGGACATTTTGTGTCCCGTTAAAATTGGGACACTAATGACATGATTCCACAAATCCTTCATCAGACAATCAAGTAAACAGGATATGAGTGGATAGGACATAACATAAGAAACGACATATGGAGGCATTGGCTTTTTGATTCCGGTTCTAGAAATTTCGCCAAAATATCTCCCAGAAAGAAAAGAGTTGATGCTCACGTTCAGGCGCGGGATGAAACTTGTATCTGGGAGGACATCGTATGGCGATACCTCTGGGACGGATGCGGAAATGCAGACAGAAGCATGGGGAGCAAAAAAACGCGCTATTGTTTGGCAGTTTCTGTAAAAAGTCGTACCTTTGCGGCGCAAAATTAGCTTTGCACCTTCTCGTATTGAGACGTGTGATGGCGAATTAAGCACTAAACACTTAATTTATAGTAACACAAAAACACAAAACAATGAAAAGTATTGACGTAAAAGGTACAGCCCGCACCGAGACTGGTAAAAAGGCATGTCGCAACCTCCGTAAAGCTGGTGCAGTTCCCTGCAACCTCTATGGCGAAGCCAAGGAAAACGGCAAGCCCGTTGCACTGAGCTTCACAGCTACTCAGGAAGAACTCCGCAAGCTCGTGTATTCTCCCGACATCTACAGCGTGAACCTCAACATTGATGGAAAAGAGTGCAAGGCTATTATGAAGGAGCTACAGTTCCATCCTGTCACAGATAAACTCCTGCATGTTGACTTCTATGAAATCACGGAGACGAAGCCCATCGTGATGGAAGTTCCCATCAAGTTGAACGGCTTGGCTGAAGGTGTTCGTGCAGGTGGCAAGCTTGCTGCCAACGTGCGAAAGCTCAAAGTCCGCGCTCCCTACACAGCTATTCCCGAACATCTTGACATCGATGTTACAAATCTTGGCCTCGGCAAGACCATCAAGGTGGCTAGCATCAGCTTCGAAGGACTCGAGATGGTGACCAGCCCCAGCGTTGTTGTATGCCAGGTTAAGATGACCAGAAGCGCCATGAGTGCTGCATCCAAGAACGAGAACAGCGGTGATGCAGCTGCAGCTGAATAAACAAAATGAAATACCTCATTGTAGGGTTGGGGAATATCGGCCTTGAGTACGAAGGAACCCGCCACAATATCGGATTTAGAGTATTGGACGCCCTATCTAAGGCGTCCAATACTTCTTTTGAAGACCATCGGTATGGCTTCGTAGCCCACATGCGAGTGAAGAACGCAGAACTGGTGTTGCTCAAGCCGTCCACATACATGAACCTCTCGGGCAACGCCGTACGCTACTGGCTTCTCGAAGAAAAGATACCAGTCGAGAACATGCTTGTAGTGGTGGATGACCTCAGCTTGCCCCTCGGCACAATACGGCTCAGGCAAGGAGGGGGAGATGCAGGACACAACGGACTCAAGCATATAGCACAGACACTTGGCGGGCAGGGATACAATCGTTTACGCTTCGGCATAGGCAACGACTTTCCACAAGGCTATCAAGTGGACTTCGTGCTCAGCAAGTTCACGCCTGAAGAGGAGCACATTGTAGACGAGAGAGCTCTCGTGGCTTGCGACGCCATCAAGGCATTTGCCCTCAGTGGCATGCAGTTCGCAATGTGCAATTACAATAATAAATAATTAATGATTAGGGGACAAGCATCATGACATTAGTAGAAAGATTTCTGAAGTATGTCAGTTTCGACACACAAAGCAGTGAGGAGAACGACACGCAATGCCCAAGCACAGAGAAGCAACTGGCCTTGGCACAACATTTGCGTGATGAGCTGAAGGCACTCGGCCTTACAGAAGTCGAGATGGATGAACACGGCTATGTCTATGCCACACTGCCTGCCAATACAGACAAGAAAGTTCCGACGGTAGGCTTTATCGCCCACATGGACACGAGCCCAGATTGCAGCGGGAAAGACATCAAACCTCGCATCATCAAGAGTTACGATGGGCAGGATATTGTGCTCTGCCAGGAAGACAACATCGTCACGACCGTCAGCCAGTTCCCTGAACTCAAGGAGCACATCGGCGAAGACCTCATCGTCACAGACGGCCATACACTCCTCGGAGCAGATGACAAGGCCGGCATTGCAGAGATTGTAACAGCGATGACTTACTTGATGTCACATCCCAAAATCAAACATGGCAAGATACGCGTTGCGTTCAATCCCGACGAGGAAATAGGTGCAGGGGCACACCTCTTTGATGTAAAGAAGTTTGGCTGCGAGTGGGCTTACACGATGGACGGCAGTGAAGCGGGCGAACTGGAATACGAGAACTTCAATGCCGCCAGTGCGAAGATACTCATCAAAGGCATAAACGTACATCCTGGTTACGCTAAGGGCAAGATGAAGAATGCTTGCATCATTGCTTCTGAGTTTACAAGATTAATGCCGGAAAGTGAAAGGCCTGAGACGACAGAAGGATACGAAGGCTTCTATCACTTGACAAGTATGAGCGGCACCATAGAAGAAGCTCAGCTCAGCTACATCATTCGCGACCACGACAGCGACATCTTCAAGAGTCGGAAGCAACAAGTTCTCGACATTGCCGAGAAGTTAAATGCCAAGTACGGACGAGGCACGGTAACGGCAGAGGTGAGAGATCAGTACTATAATATGCTGAGTCAGCTGCAGGACAAGCCGCAGGTGACTGACATTGCCAAGAGAGCCATCGAGGAGGCTTGCGGTTTCTGCAACGTCGTACCCATCAGAGGTGGTACAGACGGTGCCCAGTTAAGTTTCAAAGGTCTACCCTGCCCCAACATCTTCGCGGGCGGTCTGAATTTCCATGGTCGCCACGAATTCGTGCCCATTCAAAGCATGGAGAAGGCCATGATGACCATTGTAAACATCTGCCGACTTGTAGCAAATGAATAGTGAAGCAAGGATAGACAAGTGGCTTTGGGCTGCTCGTATCTTCAAGACGCGCACTGTAGCTGCTGCTGCTTGCAAGAAAGGGCAAGTGAGCATTGACGGCGTACAGCTCAAGGCAAGCAGAATGATCAAGGCCGGCGACGTGATCAGTGTGCGGAAGTCACCTGTCACATATAGTTTCCGGGTGCTTCAACCCATCGAGAGGCGCGTCGGAGCCAAGCTCATTCCTGAGGTGCTGGAGAATGTCACGACACCAGACCAATACGAGATTCTCGAGATGAGCAAGATAAGCGGTTTCGTGAACAGAGCCAAGGGGACAGGTCGTCCCACGAAGAAAGACCGCCGAAGCCTGGAGGACTTTCAGAACGAAGTGCCCGAGTTCTATGGTGACTTCGAGTTCGACCTGGAAGATGAATAGTTTTCCGTAATGCTTAACATCAGCACTTCGTTATAACATTAAGGGAATCATGATAGATCGCATTACCATTGACAAGATATTGGACGCCGCGAACATTGTGGATGTTGTCTCCGACTTCGTCACATTGAAGCGTGCCGGAGCCAACATGAAGGGACTATGTCCTTTCCACGACGACCGCACGCCCTCGTTTATAGTGTCGCCGGCTCGCAACTATTGTAAGTGCTTTGCTTGTGGCGAAGGCGGCAGTCCGGTTGGATTTATCATGAAACACGAGCAGCTCTCCTACCCCGATGCTCTGCGCTACCTGGCAAAGAAGTATGGTATCAAGATTGAGGAGAAAGAGTTAACGCCGGAGGAGATTCAGTCGAGAGGCGACCGCGAGAGCATGTTCATCCTCAACGAATGGGCAAGAGATTGGTTCAAGAGACAACTCTGGGAGACACCAGACGGCAAAGCAATCGGCCTTGCTTACTTCAGAAACCGAGGCTTCCGGGACGACATCCTGGAGAAGTTCCAGGTAGGTTATTGCCCGAACAGCAAGAGCATTTCCCTCTCGGAAGATGCCATAAAGGAAGGCTACCAAGAACGTTATCTCGTGAACAACCAGAATGAGATGGAGCCGCGACTAAGCATCGGAACCGGCTTGAGCCTGAAACGCGACGACGGTAAACTGCGTGATCGGTTCTATGGACGTGTCATGTGGCCCATTTTCACAGCAAGCGGTCGTGTGGCAGGTTTCGGAGGCCGAGTCCTCGATGCTGCCACGAAGGGGGTTGCCATCAAGTATCAGAACTCGCCGGAAAGCATCATCTACAGCAAGAGGAAAGAACTATTTGGCCTCTTTCAGGCAAGACAAGCTATCCGGAAAGCAGACCTCTGCTATCTCGTGGAAGGTTACACGGACGTAATGGCCATGCATCAGCAAGGGATTGAAAACGTCGTCTCGTCGTCAGGGACTGCTCTCACGACCGAACAGATTCACTTGATTCACCGTATTACAAGCAACATCACGGTCATCTTCGACGGAGATGATGCCGGCATTCACGCAAGTGAACGCGGCATAGACATGTTGCTCTCGGAGGGAATGAACGTGAAGCTGCTCCTGTTGCCAGATGGAGAGGATCCGGACAGCTTTGCCCGGAAGCACTCTTCAACAGAGTACCAGCAGTACATGCAAGAACATCAGGTGGATTTCATCACGTTCAAGGCCTCGCATGCCATGGAAGGCAAGAAGGGTGAGCCTGATGCCGAGGAGCGACTCATCCACAATGTTGCAGAGAGTATTGCAATCATCCCGGACGAGATAAAGCGCACTCTTTATATTCGTTATGCATCCTTGCAACTAAGTATTCCAGAGCGTCTTATCGAAAGGGCTGTAAATGCACAACGGGATAAAAATCAAGCCAATGCCCAAGGAGGAAAAGAAAATACAATAGTCTCACCTACAGCTCAAGGTGGTATAAAAGGCATTGAAGCATCTATCACTCAAATGATCATCCGTCACGGCGAGAAAGTGATGTGCTACATTGAGGACGAGGAAGGCAAGGAGATGCCTCTGACCGTAGCTGAATACATCTCGCTCAGCCTCAAGGATGATGACATCCAGCTCCAGACATCTGTTTACAGGCAGATACTCGACGAGGCTGTGGAGCGTTCGCATACACAGAACTTCCGTGCCGAACAATATTTCATCAGTCATCCTGAGGAAGATATTCGTAATCTTGCTCTTGAGTTAGGCCCAGATATCGTAGCACTGAGCAGGATGTTCGAACCGTCTGCCCCAACTACTTTCCTTGAAGAAGAGGAGACTAGCGAAGCATCTCCCGACGAACGTCTTGATGAGATCGTGCCCAACTTGATTGCAAGCTACAAGCTGAGTATTGTGCAGAAGTCGCTGCAAGACATCATAGAACAGATGAAGCGGCCTGAGGTGAAGGAGGACAGAGAGACGTATCGAAGTCTGATGAATGAGTTCAATGAGAAATCGAAACTCGTCAAGGAACTAGCCAAGATCTGTGGTGCCCGCGTTGTCCTCAAGTAAAGTCCGCCAAGCAGACTTTGGAACGGGAAAACCTCTCAGACACGTTGTTTAACAACCTTTTACCGGAGAAGTCCTGGCTCAACGGCAGTCAGGCCTGAAAAGTTCACTGGAGAACTTTGAGGACTTCACTGGAGGAGTTACAGCCCAACCTCTCACTTTTTAGTACCCTCGAAGGCAGGCGTCTTCTTGATGTCGAAGAGATACGACACCTTGGCTATAATAGTGCCGTTGGCGCTCCTGCCAAACGGGTCCTTCTTTGAGTTGTCGAAGATGTCGCTCAGGCCAAAGAAGTAACGTCCTTCGATGATAAAATGGTGTCCCTTTGCCGTGCTTACATCCATGCCGAGACCGCCCGTGATGCCATACTCGAACTTTCTCTGCACCTTCAGTTCGTGCTGATTTGGCATATCTACAAGCTGATAAGGGATGTAACCTGAGCCGTCGCCCGTCAGCTTTTCTGTCTCGCCGATGCAGAAGCCAATTTGAGGTCCGATGGCGAGGAAGCCTTTCACTCCGCGCCTTTCACGGCCGAAACCCAGATTGGCCAGCAGAGGCACCTGGACATAATGCAGGACACGCTGGTAACTGTTTTCGCCTGCCTCATCAACTTCTTTCCAGCCTGCCTGCGAGTAGTTGACTTCTCCCTGGAAAGCACAAATCATGTTGAAGTACTTTTCACATGTGTATCGCACTGTTAAGCCCATAACAGCGCCCGTCTTGAACGTCTGTTTCACGGAAGGATTAAATGAGACCTTGTTCATGACGAAACCTCCATTCGCACCGATTGCGAGGTCTGTGCGAGGTTCACCCACTTGGGCATGAGCCAGGAGCATGGAAGAAGTGGCAAGCAGCAAGAGTATAAGGAGGCGTTTCATAGCAGGGCAGTCATCGGATAAGTTCAATCTTGCTTTCAGGCGTGTAGTGAATAAACTGGACGAAACTGTTGGTAAAACAAAGGCCGGAAGCACTGCGCTCGAAGCGGAACCAGTTTTGAAATGGCTCTTGACGGAGGTTGCCCTGCATCTGTTCAAACGTGTCGCCCATGGTACTCAGGCCTGTCAGGAAGTAATATCCCAGGTCGAAACCCAAAGCCGCATAGCGAGGACTCTCCTTGATGACATAGGCCCTGAAGTTCCTCCAGTAGTTGCGCTCAAAGTTTTTAATCCTGTCGTCCAACCTGTTGTAATAATATGAGGCGATGATAAATACATCGGAAGCGAAGAGTTCATCCCTCATCTTCTCTGCCTCCCCCTGCCAATCGGAATAACCTATCAGCGAAAGACGGTACTGAGGATGTTTCTGGCGGAATTCCTTCAGGTGCGACAAGAGGGTAGCGAGAGACGAGATGTTGCTGTCGTCAAGGACAATCATATTGTCACGAAACTGGTTGAAAGCAGTCTCGTAAGCAAAGTCGTCGCCATCGAGGGCAACAGTCCTGGGCGTAACAGACCGCTGAGAAAGAGTGCGCAGAAGCGTCTCAGTCAGTATCTTGCCCTTTAAATCGACTCTGCCACTGTTCACAATGATGTAGTTCCTATCAGAATAGAACGTCATGAGCTTCCGTACAGCAGCCTCGAAGAAGGCAGTGTTGGAAGGCACTACATTATAGACGAGCGGATAGTCCTGCAATGTCTGCCCGGAAGGGAAAGGCAGGACAAGACGCGTCCCACGCTCCTTGCAAGCCTCCGCCACAGCAGGAATCTGAGTCAGAGAAGCAGGGCCAAAGAGCACATCAAGTTCGCCCATCTGAGGAAGCACAGCTTCAACCTGGGCAGAAGTCGTCCCGCAATCCCACGCATGAATGTCGAAATTGACGCCGTTCCTGCGAACACTGTCAGCAGCCATCAGCAGACCTCGATAGAATTCTACCATCTTCTCTTCGCCGAGAGGAAGCAAGACGCCAACTTTCACGTCAGGAATGGCAGTACGAATTACCTTCGAAGGCTTCTCCGGCACCTCAGAAACCGGAACAGCATTTACCTGCTGAAGCTTCTTTGGAATAATCAACAAAGAGCCCTTCTTCAGTTTCTGACTCTTGACATCAGGATTCGCCGCCCGAAGCTCCATAACAGAAACGCCATGATCTGCAGCCACACTCTCCCATGTCTCACCTTTCGAGACCGAATACATGTTGTCGAGCGCAGAAAGTATACCTTGGCCGAATAAAAGCATCGGCCATATACAATAAAGTAATGTCAAAATACGTTTCATCTATGCAAAGGTACAAAAAAATGAATAATGAAGAGCGAAGAATGAAGAATTATTTTGTAACTTTGCAGAAAATTACATAAAAGATGAAGCGACTTCTATTCATATTCCTTGTCTTGATGCCTCTAATGGCATGGTCACAAACGCCATCAGTTAATCCCGTCTCGACATACTACCGGATAGATGAGTATGGGAAGGAAGATACTGGCGATGTGAACGGAAAGGTCATGAGTGCGCCATTCCGTGTTGTCTTTTCTGCCAATCCCTCTATTCCGGAAGGAGAAGGCTATAACAGCTATGTCCACTACGAGTGGACGATAACAAACACGAAACTTCCCAGGACAGCTACGGATGATGCTACAGAGACCGTAATCAAACGCTATGAAGAAGAGTTCGAGCTGGAATTCACCGAATCCGGAAGTTATGTCGTGAAGCTCTGCGTTCTCTTCTATGATGAAGATGGCATAGAAGAAAGCAACATCCGATACAAGATCAACGAAGATGAAGACAAGGACGAAGACCCGAAGGTTATAACATTCTCTATAAGCGAAAGTAAACTGGAGTTCCCAAATGGCATCTCTCCAAACGGCGACAAACGTAACGACGAGCTAAAGCCTAAAGAAGGTTACAAAGGAATCGTCGAATTCCATGCTATCATCTTCAATCGTTGGGGCAAGAAACTCTATTCTTGGGATGACGTGAACGGCTCCTGGGATGGAAAGATTGGAGGCAAGCCCGTGAAGGACGGCGTTTATTTCCTCCATGTCACTGCGAAAGGCAGTGATGGCATAAACTATAACATCAAGAAAGCTATCAACGTCATTTCCGGATATAACAATGGCGAAAATGAAGGCAGAGCCCCTGAAGACTGAGCAGAAAATATGCATCGAGGGTGCTCGCGTCCATAATCTCAAGAACGTGGACGTCTCTATTCCACGCAATAGCCTTACCGTCATCACCGGTCTGAGCGGCAGTGGGAAGTCGTCGCTTGCTTTCGACACTATTTATGCAGAAGGCCAACGCCGCTATATCGAGACCTTCAGTGCCTATGCCCGCAACTTTCTGGGCGGAATGGAACGCCCCGATGTCGACAAGATAACCGGCCTGAGCCCCGTCATCAGCATAGAGCAGAAGACCACTGGCAAGAACCCCCGAAGCACAGTCGGCACGACGACAGAGATATATGACTACCTGCGCCTGCTCTATGCAAGGACTGCCGAGGCATTTTCATACATTACAGGCGAGAAGATGGTACGCTATACCGAGGAGCAGATCACGCATCTGCTCTTGGACGAATACCTGGGTAAACGCATCATCCTGCTGGCTCCGCTTGTCAAGAACCGCAAGGGACACTACAAAGAACTCTTCGAGAACATTCGCCGCAAAGGCTATCTCTATGCTCGCGTGGACGGCGAGATGCTGGAACTATTGCCAGACATGAAGCTCGACCGTTACCGTAACCATAGCATCGAGGTCGTCGTCGACCGCCTGCAAGTGCAGGAGAGAGACGACGCGCGGCTGGTTCAAAGCGTTGCCATAGCCATGAAACAGGGCGAAGGCTCTATGTTCGTCTGCGACATGGACACGAATGAGGTGCGCCACTACAGTAAGCACCTGATGTGCCCCACCAGCGGCATCTCCTATCACGACCCTGCTCCTCACGACTTCTCCTTTAACAGCCCTCGCGGTGCCTGCCCGCGTTGCAAGGGACTTGGCTTCATTCATATCATCGACCGGAACAAGGTCATACCCGATCCTCAGCTCTCCTTTCGCAGCGGAGGCCTTGCCCCGCTTGGGAAAGCGAAGCAGGCGATGATATTCTGGCAAGTGGAAGCCATACTTGAATCATACGGATGCACAGCCGACACACCGCTTGGCGAAGTGCCAGAAGAAGCAATAGACGAGATCCTGGAGGGCAGTCCCGAACGGCTCCGCATTGCCTCGAGCAAGACGAAGACCACGAACGATGTCTATACGGAATTCGATGGCCTTGTCAAATACATATCACAGATGAAGGATGCCGACATGGGCATTGCGGCTCAGAGATGGGCTGAACAGTTCAGCGGCACATGCACCTGTCCCGAATGCAAAGGCACACGCTTGAGGAAAGAATCGCTTCATTTCCTGCTCGACGGCAAGAACATTGCCGAGGTCTCTAACCTTGAACTCGGACAGCTCTACGAATGGCTGGAAGGTTTGGACAGCAGGATAAGCAAACGGCAGCAGGCCATCGCGCAGGAAATCATCAAGGAGATAAAGACCCGACTGCGCTTCCTGCTCGACGTCGGCCTCTCTTATCTGTCGCTTTCACGTCCCTCTCCGAGCCTTTCCGGCGGAGAGAGCCAGCGCATCCGACTGGCTACACAGATCGGGAGCCAGCTTGTGGGGGTGCTCTACATACTCGACGAGCCCAGCATCGGGCTGCATCAGCGAGACAACATCAAGCTCATCCATTCCCTTCAGGCACTGCGGGACGTGGGCAACACCGTGCTCGTCGTCGAGCATGACAGGCAGATGATGGAGAACGCCGACTACATTGTCGACATCGGCCCCCTTGCAGGTCGTCGCGGTGGCGAAGTAGTCTTCCAGGGAACCTACAGGGAGATGATGAAGAAGGACACGCTGACGAGCAGATATCTGAAGAATGAACTGACGATTGCCCCACCCGATGAATACCGAAAAGGCAATGGGCTTTCGCTGACCATCAGGGGTGCGAGCGGCCACAACCTCAAGGACATCGACGTCAGCATCCCGCTCGGGAAGCTGGTTTGCATCACGGGGGTGAGCGGAAGCGGCAAGTCGTCGCTCGTCAGCGAAACGCTCTATCCCATCCTCAGCAAGCATTTCTACCGCTCGCTCGCTGAGCCTCTGCCCTACAAAGCCATTGAGGGACTGGAGAATCTCGACAAAGTAATCGACGTCGACCAGAGCCCTCTCGGGCGCACACCTCGCTCGAATCCTGCCACTTATACCGATGTCTTTACCGATATCCGCAAGCTTTTCGTCGAGCTTCCCGAGGCTCGCATCCGCGGATATAAGCCCGGCCGATTCTCTTTCAACGTGAAAGGCGGTCGCTGCGAAACATGTGGTGGCAACGGCTACCGCACCATCGAGATGAATTTCCTGCCCGACGTCCTCGTGCCCTGCGAGGAGTGTCGGGGCAAGCGATACAATCGCGAGACGCTCGAAGTGCGCTTCCGGGGCAAGAGCATCGCAGATATCCTGGACATGACCATCAATCAGGCAGTCGATTTCTTCCAGAATCAGCCCCAGATACTCAGCAAGATAAAAGTCCTTCAGGAGGTTGGACTGGGCTACCTGAAGCTCGGCCAGCCCACGGGCACCCTTTCCGGAGGCGAGAGCCAACGCGTCAAGCTGGCTGCCGAACTTGCCAGAAAAGAGACGGGACGCACGCTCTACATCCTCGACGAACCCACTACGGGACTGCATTTCGAAGACATCCGCGTCCTGCTCGACGTACTTGGCAGGCTCGTCGACAAGGGCAACACGATTATCGTTATAGAGCACAATCCCGACATCATCCGCTCGGCCGACTGGATTATTGAGATGGGACCAGGCGGAGGACGCAATGGCGGCGAGATTCTCTATCAGGGAATCCCTAAACCCGAACACACCCAGTGAGGCAAACACCTGCCCTGCCCCACCCGATTCACCACTCTTTGTCACCCGCCCCGGCACCCTCTTCTCGTCAATGCATCAGGGAGGGTTGTTTGAACATACATGTATGTGCAATTGAATGTACATGTATGTGCAATTGAATATACATGTATGTTCAAACAACCCACTATGCTGTGTTCTCTGACGCAAAGGTCGATGAGAAAATGAAAAGAGTGAAAAAGGCGGGAATGGTCTAATGACCTGTCCGGGTTTAAATACGCCAATGAAACTTTACAGTGGTGAAGCACTATCTATGGCAAATTATTAACTTTTTTTCCGAATCCTTTAGCATTCTATCTCTTTTTTCCTTATCTTTGTGGCGAAAAAGTTTAATAATGAATGTTATGAAGAAATTTCTTTTAGCCTTGTTGCTGATGGTGACAGGCTTGCAGACAATAAGGGCGCAGGAGGCTTACGCTGCGCTGAGCGACGACAACAAGACACTGACCTTCTACTATGACGACCAGAAAGCCAGTCGCAATGGCATGAGTGTCGGACCGTTCGAGGCTAGTTACTATAAAGGTTGGTTTCGACAAAACGAAGTCATCACTACTGTGAGGTTCGATGCCTCGTTTGCCAGCTATACAGAACTGACCAGCACCGCCCTCTGGTTCTCTGGGTGCAGGAATCTTACCACTATCGAAGGTATCAAGAACCTCAAAACGGACAACGTGACGAGTATGTATGCCATGTTCGAGAACTGCTCCAGCCTGACGAGCCTCGATGTGAGTAGATTCAATACTTCCAATGTGACGAACATGCGCTGGATGTTCAATTTTTGCAGCGGACTGACGAGCCTCGACCTGAGCAACTTCAACACAGGGAATGTGACGGACATGGGCATGATGTTCCAGGCCTGCTCCAGCCTGATGACCATCTATGCAGGTGATGGCTGGAGCACAGGAAGAGTGACGGACGGAAGGGATATGTTCTTTGGCTGCACGAGTCTCGTTGGCGGCAACGGCATGACATATGATCCTGCCCACACCGACCAGGAGTATGCCCGCATCGACAAGCCAGGGCAGCCAGGATACTTTACGAGTACAGATTCCGATTCCCCTTCTTTGCCTTATGCCATACTGAGCGACGACAACAAGACACTGACCTTCTACTATGATAATCAGATATCCGCTCGCAATGGCATGAGAGTCGGGGTGTTCAGTATGCCTCAAGACAGAGGTTGGGATGCTCATAGCGGAGACATCACTGTTGTGAAGTTCGATGCCTCGTTTGCCAACTATACTTATCTGACCAGCACCGCCTACTTGTTCAATCGTTGCTGGAATCTCACCACTATCGAAGGCATCAAGAACCTCAAGACGGACAATGTGACGAACATGCAAAGGATGTTCTCTGGCTGCTCCAGCCTGACGAGCCTTGACCTGAGCAGCTTCGATACGCAGAAGGTGACCAACATGGGCAGCATGTTCGATGGCTGCTCCAGCCTGAAGAGCCTCAACCTGAGCAGTTTCAACACAGAGAACTTGACGGACATGGGCAGCATGTTCGATGGCTGCTCCAGCCTGAAGAGCCTAAACCTGAGCAGTTTCAACACGGAGAAAGTGTCGAGCATGAGATATATGTTCAGTGGCTGCTCCAGCCTGACGAGCCTCGACCTGAGCAGTTTCAACACGGAGAAAGTGACGGACATGAGATATATGTTCAGAGGCTGCTCCAGCCTGACGAGCCTCGACCTGAGCAACTTCAACACAGAGAACTTGACGGACATGGGCCTCATGTTCGATGGCTGCTCCAGCCTGAAGAGCCTCGACTTGAGCAACTTCGACACACGGAACGTGACGGACATGAGCTCTATGTTCTACTACTGCTCCAAGTTGAAGACCATCTATGTCGGCGCTGGCTGGAGTTTGGATAATGTGAAGTCCTCTGGCAATATGTTCTATAACTGCACGAGTCTTGTTGGCGGCAACGGCACGACATATGATGCCTCTCATATCGACAAGGAGTACGCCCGCATCGACAAGCCAGGGCAGCCAGGATACTTCACGGATAAAAACGCCCCGAAGTGGGGCGATGCAAACGGCGATGGCAATGTCGACATAGCGGACGTCGTTACAGTCCTTAATGCCATGGCAAGCGGCTCGCAGGATTCGCGGTTTGATATCAATGGGGATACCAGAGTAGACATCGCCGACGTAGTGAGCGTCTTGAACCTCATGGCAAGTCGGTAAGAAAAGAAGAACGGCAGTCACTCTTGTCCTGAGCGGCTGCCGTTTCTCTCTATTAATGGATTCCACTATTTAATAAGTGCAACGCTTCGCTTGACGAAGCGGGCCAGGGCTTCACCCTTCAGCAGGCCGTTCTGCAGGAGAGCAAGGTCGATGAGCTGATGGACACGGGCATCGCCTTCGGCATAAGAGCGCAGCACGTCGTCGCGCTTCTGCTGCTCGGTTCGGATGTCCTCGCCACATTTCTTCAGGTCCTCCTTCTCGCTGTCTGTTATCTCCTCGGGCTTCTTCTTGTCCTGTTCCTGGCGAAGCACAGCCTGACGTGCCTCGAGGCCTCGGAGCTCAGCCTCGATGGGCTTGAGGGATTCGGCAGTCTGCGTCTCCATGTCGGAAAGGACGGAACGGATGAGGGGGGAGTCGGTGTTGAGGATAAGGTTGTACATGTCGGGCATCTCGCCATAGAAAGCCATGCCAGGCTGCAGGCGAGCCATCTCCTTCATGCGTCGCATGTATTCGCTCTGCGTCATCATGACAGGCAGTTGCTCTTCTCCCAGAGCCTGTGCCTCGACGTTGAAATCGACCTTCTCTGTCTTGGGAGCCTGCGAACGGAACACGATGGAGAGCTTGTCCGAGCGTTCTGCCTCAAGCTTCTCGCGCTTCGTCTCCTCCTTCTGTATGAGGCGGTCGATGGCATCGGCATCCACACGGGTGAATGTTGTCTTTTCCAGCTTGCGCTCAAGCAGGCCGACCAACGGTGCATCGAGCTGTCCGTTCATCAGGAGCACGTTGTAACCTTTCTGCTTGGCTGCGTCTATATAGGTGTACTGCGCGTCGGGGTCGCTGGCATAGAGGCAGACGAGCTGTCCGTCCTTGTTTGTCTGCTGGTCCTTGATGAGTGCCTGATACTCGTCAATAGTGTAGTGCTTGCCATCGGTATCCTTGAGCAGGAAGTATGCCTTTGCCTTGTCCCAGTAATCCTCCTCGGTGAGGAGACCGTAATGGATGAATATCTTGATGTCATCCCACTTCTTCTCGAAGTCCTCACGTTCGTTCTTGAAGAGTGAGGCAAGGCGGTCGTTCACCTTCTTGGTGATGTATGAACTGATCTTCTTGACGTTGGCGTCGCTCTGAAGGTAGCTGCGGCTGACGTTCAAGGGGATGTCCGGCGAGTCGATGACGCCGTGGAGCAGGGTCAGGAACTCCGGCACGATGCCTTCCACAGCATCGGTCACGAAGACCTGGTTGCAGTAGAGCTGTATCTTGTTCCGCTGTATGTCGAGGTTATTCTTTATCTTCGGGAAGTAAAGGATGCCAGTGAGGTTGAACGGATAGTCGACGTTGAGATGAATCCAGAACAAGGGTTCGTCGGCCATGGGGAAGAGGTGCCGGTAGAACTCCTTGTAGTCCTCGTCCTTGAGGTCGGCAGGCTTCTTTGCCCAAAGAGGCTCTACATTATTAATAATATTGTCCTCGTCAGTGTCAACCTGCTTGCCGTCCTTCCATTCCGTCTTCTTGCCGAAGGCCACGGGAACAGGCAGGAAGTGGCAGTACTTGCGAAGCAAGCCTTCCAGCTTGTCCTTCTCGAGGAACTCCTGACAGTCGTCGTCGATGTGCATCACGATGTCGGTGCCTCGCTCGGCCTTGTCTGTCTCCTCGAGGGTAAAGCTCGGGCTGCCGTCGCACGACCACTTCACGGCCGGAGCATCCTGATAGCTCTTGGTGATGATGTCCACCTGCTTGCTCACCATGAAGGATGAGTAGAAGCCGAGGCCGAAGTGTCCGATGATGGCGTTCGCGTCGTCCTTGTACTTGTCGAGGAAGTCGTTTGCTCCCGAGAAAGCAATCTGGTTGATGTACTTCTCAATCTCGTCGGCAGTCATGCCGATGCCGTTGTCGCTGACGGTAATGGTCTTTGCGTCCTTGTCAATGCTGACGCGCACCTTCAGGTCGCCCATTTCGCCTTGGAAGTCGCCCTTGCCTGCCAGGGTCTTCAGCTTCTGTGTGGCATCAACGGCATTGCTTACAATCTCGCGGATGAAGATTTCGTGGTCGCTATAGAGAAACTTTTTGATGATGGGGAAGATGTTCTCTGTCGTAACCCCAATGTTACCTTGTTTCATGATGTCAAAGTATATCTACAGTATTACTATTTCGCATTTACCATCCTCGCCAGTGATGGCCTTCAGCTGGAGCGAGGGTGATGTCTCCCTCATGAGTATCTCGCAAAGCGGGTCTTCGAGGAGGTCTTGTATGGCTCGCTTCAGTGGACGGGCACCGAACTGCATGTCGTAGCCCTTCTTGCCAAGCAGTTCTCGGACTTCCGGCGTGACCTCGAGCGTGTGTCCCATCTCCTTGATGCGCTCCAGGAGCGGCTTTAGTTCAATGTCAACGATACGTTGCAGGTCGTCCTGCACCAGATGGTCGAAGTAGATGACATTGTCGAGTCGGTTCATGAACTCGGGAGCGAACTGCTTCTGGAGTGCCTTCTTCACGATGTCGCGGTTCTGCTTCTTGCTGACGGAGGTGTCAGCCTGATTCTGGTTCTGGAAACCTATGCCGGCTCCGAAGTCGCGTATCTGTTTCGAGCCGCAATTGCTGGTCATGATGATGACGGTATTGCGGAAGTCTATGGTGTTGCCGTTGCCGTCGGTCAGGCGTCCCTCGTCCATCACTTGCAGGAGAAGGTTGAAGACATCGGTATGAGCCTTCTCTATCTCGTCAAGGAGTACGATGGAGTAGGGCTTGCGGCGTACCTGTTCGGTGAGCTGGCCGCCTTCATCGTAACCGACATATCCTGGAGGCGCACCCACCATGCGGCTGACTGTGTGCTTCTCCATGTACTCGCTCATGTCGATGCGGATGATGGCGTCTGCCTTGCCGAAGAGTTCTTCCGCCAGGCACTTCGCAAGATATGTCTTGCCCACACCTGTGGGGCCGACGAAGAGAAACGTGCCGATGGGCTTTTGAGGGTCTTTCAGGCCGACGCGACTCCGCTGTATGGCCCGTGCCACAGTAGCGACTGCTTCGTCCTGGCCTATGACCTTCCGCTGCAACGTGTCGGCCAGAGTGCGCAGGCGCTCGTTCTCTTCCTGACCGATGCGCTGTACCGGTATGCCTGTCATTGTACTGATGACGTCGGCCACAACTGCTTCGTCCACGAGGCTTTTCTCGCTTTCGGCGATGCTCTTCTCCCATTCCTGCCGCACCTGCTCCAGTTCTGCCTGAAGCCGCTTGCACTGGTCGCGAAGGTCTGCTGCCAGTTCGAAGTCCTGCTTATCGGCGGCATCGAGTTTCCTGTTCTCGAGGTCGTCCACTTCTTCTTCCAGATGTGTAATCTCCTCCGGCACGGGATAGTTCTGTATGCGCATGCGGCTGCCGGCCTCATCGAGAGCGTCGATGGCCTTGTCTGGGAAGCTGCGGTCGGTGATGTATCGGGCTGTCAGACGGACGATGGCCTGCAGTGCCTCGTCGGTATAGCGCACGTTGTGATGCTTCTCATATCGCTCGCGGAGGTTCTGAAGGATTTGGAGTGTCTCGTCGGACGATGGTGGAGCCACCTGCACTTTCTGGAAGCGGCGTTCCAGAGCTCCGTCTTTCTCGATGCTCTTGCGGAATTCGTCGAGTGTCGTGGCACCGATGCACTGGAACTCTCCCCTGCTGAGGGCGGGCTTCAGCATGTTTGCAGCGTCCATCGAGCCTGCCGCATTGCCGGCACCCACCAGGGTGTGTATCTCGTCTATGAAGACTATGACGTTGGGGTTCTGCTGCAGTTCCTTGATGATACACCGCAGGCGTTCCTCGAACTGGCCGCGATACTTGGTTCCTGCCACGACGCTTGCAAGGTCGAGCACTACGATGCGTTTGTTCCACAGAGTGCGGCTGACGCGGTGTGTCACGATGCGCTGGGCCAAGCCCTCCACAATGGCACTCTTCCCGACGCCAGGTTCGCCGATGAGGATGGGGTTGTTCTTCTTCCTACGGTTCAGTATCTGAGCCACGCGTTCAATCTCCTTTTCCCTGCCCACTACGGGGTCGAGCAGGTCGTCTGCCGCCATCATGGTGAGGTCTGTGCCGAAGCTGTCGAGAGCCGGCGTGCCGGTCTCCTGCTTCTTCTGCTGTCGTGCGGAAACGACACTGCCGTCCAGTCCGGCCGACACTGGCTCCATGTCCTCGTCGTCGTCATTTACCGGTCCGTCGCCATTGCCATTGCCATTGTCCGAGAGCGACTGCGGGGAGGGCGCGGTGCCCTTCACCCTTTCGTATGTGATGTCCAGACTCTGCAGGATGTCGCTCGCCTCATTGTCGTTAGCCTTCAGTATGGCAAGCAGGACATGCAGCGGCTCGATGCATTCCGACTTTGTCAGGCTTGCCTCGAGCTTGCACAGACGCATGATGCGGCCCGCCTGAGTGTCGAAATTCATGTCAGCCGGCGTGGGAGAGATGAGCACCTGGTGCTGTCGGGCAGTCATTTCGAGCTGACTCTTGAGCTGCGCCACCCCGTCTGGCAGGTAATATGCCAAGAGCTGACTGGCTTTGTTGTCAGTGTGCCGGATGATGCCCAATAGCAAGTGCAGGGGCGAGACGCTGCCACAATGCAGTCGGCTGGCCTCTTCCTTGCTGAAGTTCAATATGTTGAACGTATCGGGTGAGAAGTTTGTTGTCATATCTTTCGTTGTCGTTTTCTGTCCTCGGATGCTTATGTGCCGAGGCGCTTTGTAGTAGGAATGTCTGATATCTGTTGTCTGAATACGTTCTACAAATACTGTGCCAAAACCAATCCTCCTGCATAAATACGATGAACAAATATGCCAGATCGCCTTCCGCGGCCTTCCGCGTCAGCAGACATAGCAGGGAGGGTTGCTTGAACATACATGTATATTCAATTGCACATACATGTACATTCAATTGCACATACATGTATGTTCAAGCAACGCATACTGACGGAGGCAAGGAGCAAGGTGCTTGGCTCGAGTGGCGAAAGGGCATCTAATGACCGATTCGGGTTGAACCGGGAGGTACACCTCCGGGGTTGTTTCTATACTAAAGGCAATTCGGGGCAACGTTTTTCTACGTAGGCGACAACTTTCTACATTAAAAAAGTCACAATCCCTTCGCCCTATACATTATTGTATATGACATCGCTTCAGTCCTTCTCGATGTCCTCCATCCTCCATGTCTTCGTCGAGCCTTCCTTTCCAGAGGTAGTTGTCCGTCTCACGGGCGGCGACATTGCTCAACATGAGCAGGCAGACGAGGTTCGGAATAGCCATGAGCGCATTCATGGTGTCGGTGATGTTCCAGATGACATCAAGGCTGATGATGCTTCCGAAGAAGAGAGCCACGATGTAGAGGATGCGATAGAAGCGGTTGACGCGTCTGTGCTCGATGTAGTTGACGGCACTCTCGCCGTAATAGCTCCAGCCGAGGATGGTGCTGAAGGCAAAGGTGATGATGCCGAAGGTGAGCAGCGGCGCACCGACGTACGGTATCTTGGAGAAGGCAACTTTCGTCAGCGTAGCTCCATCAGCATAGCTGATGTCCGGGTAAGCTAAGATGCTGCTGACAAGCATCAAGCCTGTGAGGGCACAGATGACGACGGTGTCCCAGAAAGTGCCTGTGCTGGAGACCAAAGCCTGCCTTACAGGGTTGCGTGTCTGTGCAGCAGCCGCCACAATGGGAGCACTGCCCATGCCGCTCTCGTTGGAGAAGAGTCCGCGGGCTATGCCATAGCGTGCAGCCATCATGACCGTAGCTCCGACAAAGCCGCCGCCTGCTGCGGTGGGATTGAAAGCGGACTCCGCGATGAGCTTCAGGGCAGGCCAGACATACTCGGCATTCATAAAGAGAATCACCAGACAACCCATCACGTACAGGCCTGCCATGAAGGGAACAAAGAAAGTGCAGACGCGGGCAATGGACTTCACACCGCCCATGATGACACTTGCCGCCACTATGCTGACGGTCAAGCCTACTGCCCAAGCAGGTATGCCGAAGGTTTCCGATGCCAGAAGAGCGATGGAATTGGCCTGGACGGTGCAGCCGATGCCGAAGCTGGCGAGAGCCGTGAAGGCGGCAAAGGCGAGTGCCAGCCACTTCATGCCAAGGCCGAGTTCGAGGGCATACATCGGGCCTCCGTAGGTTCGTCCGTCGCTTCCGCGGGCACGATACTTGACGGCAAGCAAACCCTCGGCGTACTTTGTAGCCATGCCGAAGATGCCTGTCAGCCAGCACCACAGCACGGCACCAGGTCCGCCAAGTGCCACAGCCGTTGCCACGCCTACGATGTTGCCCGTTCCGATAGTGGCTGCCAGGGCCGTTGCCAATGCTCCGAACTGCGACACATCGCCTTTTGCCCCTTTGTCCTTCTCGACAGAGAGGCGGATGCCCGTCAGCAGTCGTCGCTGCGGAATACGTAGCCTGAAGGTGAGGAACACGTGTGTGCCGAGCAACAACACGACCATCGGCCATCCCCAAAGCAACGAGCTGAGCAGCGTAAAAAGATTGTTTATTTCGTCCATCCCACTTCTTGCGACTTAATCATTTCGCCGTGCAAAGTTACGAAAAAAGTCTGAAAGAATGAAGAATGAAGCGTGAAGAATGAAGAATTTGCTACCGCCAAAGGGTATCGTCCTTTACTTCTTTAATTCCAACTTTAGTTTCAATAGGCAACTACTCGTTAGTAAATCGCAAATTACTCGTTAGTAAATGACGATTTATTCATTAGTAAATTGGCAACTACACGTTAGTAGTTTGTTCACGACACGTTTACTTCTGCAAACTGACGTGCTTGGATTGCAAAGTAAACGTGTCTGAACTTCATGTATAACCGACATCAGTCTGACCGATTACTCATCAGCTGAAGTTTCTGAAGATACTAAGATAATCCGACAATCTCCACGCGAGGTACAGCAAGTAGGCCAGCATCATGGTGCAACCTTCCAGGCGCGACAGCCTGTAGGCACTGCGTGTGAAGAGCCAGAAGAGCAGGACACTGGCCGTAAGCACCGTGAAGTCCACTATGCCAAGGCCTGTCACGGCAAGCGGCTTCGCAGTTGCACAGACACCGAGGATGAAGAGAATGTTGAAGATGTTGCTGCCCACGACATTGCCGATGGCAAGTCCGCTCTGGCCTTTACGGGCAGCTACGACGCTTGTGGCGAGTTCGGGCAGACTCGTACCTCCTGCAACAATCGTCAGTCCGATGACGGTTTCGCTCACGCCTGCCAAGCGAGCCAGGCCACAGGCTCCATCGACAAACAACTCTCCGCCTCCTATCAAGGCTCCCAATCCCAACACGATGGAGAGGACGATGACAGCCGTCGGCATCCGTTCCTGCGCAGACTGTTCGTCCCGATGCTTCGCCATGTTGAACGAATACGCCATGAACACGGCAAAGAGACTGAGCAGAACCAACCCATCGACTCTGGTAAGTACGCCGCTCGTGCCCTCCAAGCGTTGATCATTGAACATTGACCATTGACCGTTGGACATTGACCATTGACCGTTGAACACTCGCCAAACGTCATGGTCGAGCGCAAGAATTGAGAGGACGACACTGGCCAGGAGGCACAACGGGATGTCCCTCTTGACGGAAGATTTCTGTATGAGAATGGGGCTGATGGCAGCCGAAGCACCGGCTATGACCAGTGTGTTGAACAGATTGCTCCCGACGATGTTGCTCACGCTTAGTGCCGTGGCCGAACTGTCTGCCGAGAGATTTGCCAAAAGGCTCACGATGAACTCAGGAAGCGACGTGCCGAAGGCCACTATCGTCAAGCCAATCACCAGCTCGGATATGCCGAACCGAGTGGCCAAGCCCACTGCCCCGTCGGTCAACTTGTCTGCACCGACAAGCACCAGGACACCGCCTATTATTATATATATAATGTATGTAAGCATAGATTGAAAAGGTTAAAAGGTAAAAAAAATGAAAAGGTAAAAATGAATAGCCTCTCCCCAACCCTCTCCGAGGAGAGGAGTTTTCGCGGCTATGAGGCACTCCCCCAAAGGGGGAGCGGGGAGGGGGCTTTTCTTAACTCTTAGCTATGGACTATATACGATTTACTGGTTATTTGCTGTGAACTACGAGCAAGATGTCGCCTTTCTGCAACTCCAGTTGTCCGTTTGGCACAATGAAACTGCCTGCTCGCTTGACCATCATCACCAGAGTTCCCTTTGGGAAGTGCATGTCCGACAAGCGGTTGCCGCCCGTCAGGTCATACTCCGTCAGCGTCTGCTCCGTGAGGCTTGAACCAAGTTCCTCGGGAAATTCTACGCCAAACTCGTTGTCCGCCTTCGGTTCGTCCGTTGCCAGTCCGAGCCATCGGGCTGCCCTGGTGATGGTCATGCCTTGCAACGACATGGACAGAAGCGTGATGACAAAGACGACATTGAACAGAAAGTTGGCGTCTTCGATACCGGCTATGACCGGATAAGTAGCGAAGATGATAGGCACAGCACCTCGCAATCCTACCCACGAAAGGAACATCTTGGCATTCCTCGACACATGGAAAGGCTGAAGACAAATAAATACGGAAAGCGGACGAGCCACGAACATCATAAACAAACCTATGGCTACGCTGGCAAGAAGTACGTCCACCATGTCGCTTGGGTCTGCCAGTAGGCCGAGCGTCAGGAACATGACAATCTGCAGGAGCCACGTTATTCCCTGGAAGAAAGTATTGGTCTCGCGTCTGTACGACAGTCGGTTGTTGCCCACGACAAGGCCTGCTACATAGACTGCAAGATAGCCGTTTCCTTTCAGAAGGTCAGTGAAAGTGAAGATGATAAGTATGCAGCTGAGCATAAGCACTGGATAGAGCGAAGCATTAGGAAGGTTAATCCGATTGACAATCCTCACTAATGCAAGGCCTCCCAAGTAGCCCAAAAGTCCGCCGACAGCCAGCTGTCCGACGATTTTCGTGGCTAAGTCCATGCCC
Organism: uncultured Bacteroidaceae bacterium; assembly: GCA_905235305.1. Lineage (GTDB taxonomy): Bacteria > Bacteroidota > Bacteroidia > Bacteroidales > Bacteroidaceae > Physcousia. The sequence continues at coordinate 28,953 of CAJOLC010000019.1, forward strand.
GAAAACTCGTCCGCCGATACTATCATCCCCACGAGTGCGACCGTCAGCATGTATGCCATCGGATCGTTCGAACCGCTTTCCAACTCAAGCAAAGGCCTGAGATTATGCTTCAAACCAATGCCACCCGAACGCAACAAGCTGAATACGGAAGCCGAATCTGTGCTGGAAACTGTTGCCGCCAACAACATCGACATGGGCAAAGTCAGGCAGATGTCGAGCCGAGTATATGTGGAAAGAACGTAGATGAGTAGTCCTGTGATGCCTGTCGTCAGCATGACTCCCAACGTGGAAAGCATGCTGTGCCATCACTGGTCGTATGTCACGAAACTTCGTGTCCATTCCTCCCGAGAAAAGAATGACAGAAAGGGACAGCATACCAATGAGTTGGGCATCTTCATGGTTGTTGAACTCCAGTCCAAGCCCGTCGCTGCCGAAAAGCATACCAGTGAAAAGGAACAGCAACAATGTGGGTATGCCAAAACGATAGCCCCACTTACTGATGACAATGCTGGCAAAGATAAGCACTGCACCAAGGAAGAAAATGTTTTCTGGTGTGAATTTCATAATACAATGAAAGTATATAATAATGAAAAATAAAGCCTCCCCCACCCTTCCTAAAGAAAAGGTGAAAAGGTAAAAAAGTGAAATGGTAAAAACTCGTCAACTTGTCAACTCGTCAACTTTTTCCCTCATTTTAGAGGGGTCTTGGGAGGTTTTTCAACAAAGGAGTCGCCTCAACGCTATGACATAATAAAGGCGTGGAGACGTAGATGTCCAGTCCGAAAAAGCAACGTCGGAGACAAAACGGACAAAGATATAATCGTGAAAGTTCAGCAGTTTGCCTGCCGAAGAACGTGCCCCTTGATTGCCAAGTCTGCCGCGATGTGTGGGCAAAAGGCGGAATGAACGGGACGAGGCAAAGCGATGGGAAGCAGGAACTGAGAGAGAGACTCCCCCGACACCTCCAAAAGGAGGGGAGATATGTTCCCACGAAGAAAGCGCCTCCTTTAGGAGGGGTTGGGAATAATCCTCTGCCTTGAAAGGCGAATTAAAAATGGAAGAATGAAAGAATAAAAGAATGAAAAAGCAAAAAGGCAAAGGCAGGATATGACGAACCAAGAATGAAGAAATGAAAGAATAAAAGAATGAAAAGGCATAACCTTTCTTATTCTCTTGTTCTCTGGATTTCACATTCATGCCTTTTATTATTTCATTCCTTCATTCTATTTAAGTCTGCTTTATCCGCAGAAGCTAAGCAGTATGCCTGCAGCGACGGCACTGCCAATGACGCCTGCAACGTTTGGTCCCATTGCGTGCATCAGCAGGAAGTTACGCGGATCGGCCTTCTGACCTTCAATCTGGCTGACACGGGCTGCCATAGGAACAGCACTGACACCAGCCGAGCCGATGAGCGGATTTATCTTCTCCTTGAGGAAGAGGTTCATCAGCTTTGCCATGAGAACTCCGCCTGCGCTGCCAATGCCGAAGGCAACGATGCCGACGCAGAGGATGGTAATCGTCTGGAAGTTCAGGAAGGCGCTTGCTGTGGCAGTGGCACCAACGGTTACGCCCAACATGATGACAACTATGTTGTTCAGCTCGTTCTGTGCGGCCTTGCTAAGACGCTCCACAACGCCACTCTCCTTGAAGAGGTTGCCGAGCATGAGGCAGCCGATGAGTGTTCCGGCAGAAGGAACAATGAGGCTGACGACGATGGCAACAATGATGGGGAAGATAATCTTCTCCTTCTTGCTGACCGTACGCAGCTGGCTCATCCTTATCTTGCGTTCCTTTTCAGTTGTAAGGGCACGCATGATGGGCGGCTGAATGACGGGAACCAATGCCATGTAGCTGTAGGCAGCGACGGCAATGGGACCGAGCAACTCGGGAGCAAGCTTGGATGTCAGGAAGATGGCCGTAGGGCCGTCGGCGCCTCCGATGATGCCGATAGAAGCCGACTGCGCAGCAGTGAAGCCAAAGATGTCAATCTGTGTAACCAGGAAGGTAGCGAAGATGCCGAGCTGGGCTGCAGCACCAAGGAGGAGACTCTTCGGGTTTGCAATCAGAGGACCGAAGTCCGTCATGGCACCTACCCCAAGGAAGATGAGGCAAGGATAGACACCAGCCTTCACTCCGATGTAGAGGACATCGAGCAGACCACCGTGGGCCATGACGTAGCCATAGCTGTGGTAGTTGGGGCTGGCAGGGTTCAGGAACTCATTGTTCCACATATCGGAGTCGAAGAGCCCTGCGCCTGGCAGGTTACTCAGTATCATGCCGAAGGCAATAGGCAAGAGCAACAGGGGCTCGTACTCTTTCTTTATGGCAAGATAGAGCAGGAAGCAGCCGATAAGGATCATAACGGCATTCTTCCACCCTTCTTCCTGTATGAAGAATGTGACGAAGCCCATCTCGTTGAAGAACTTGTTCAGGCCTTCCTCCAGGTTGAAGTCTGCAGCCATCAGAGGCGCAGCAACGAGAAAAAGCAAGAGCAGACTAATATACTTTTTCATAATCTGATAAGTCGTTTAGCCGTTTTGTTTATTCAATTTCAATGAGGGCCTGACCACTCTGAACCTGTGCGCCAGCATCGACAAGGATGGCCTTTACGGTTCCTGCAAACTCTGCCGTGATGTTGTTCTCCATCTTCATGGCTTCCATGATGAGCACCGTGTCGCCTGCATTGACGCTGTCGCCCACCTTGACAGTCACTTTGTTGATAGTGCCGGGCAATGGAGCTGTGACAGTCTTGGCACCGGCTGCGGGAGCAGGAGCGGCAGCAGGAGCAGGAGCTGCGGCAGGAGCGGCTGCGGCTGCAGCTGGGGCTGGCTTCTGTTCTGGCTCGGCCTTTGCAGCCACGGCATCTGCCACCATCTCCACGAGCACGTCGCCCTGGTTGACGCTCTGTCCGGATGTGACAGCCACGCGCTGTACCGTTCCATCGACTTCGCTCACAATGTCGTTGGCCATCTTCATGGCTTCGATGACGAGGAGCACATCGCCGCTCTTCACATGCTGACCGGCTGCTACATTAATCTTTGTGACCGTGCCGGGCAGTTCGCTGTTGACGTTCTTCGGGCCGCCGGTCTGTGCTGCCGAACCTGCAGAGGCTGCCTGCGGGCGGGGTGCCTGACTCTTCTTTTGGGGTACTTCTACTTGATAGGTCTGACCGTTGACGGTTACATTCATCTGTACGCCGTTGAGGTCTTCTACGGTGGCTGTGTAATCCTGACCACCTATCTTGAACTTGTATTCTTTCATTAGTTTGAAGTGTGAAATGTGTGATTAAAGGTTTGCTTAGAGCCTTGGGTTGAGTTGTGCGCCCCAGGCTGTCTGATAGGGAGCAATGGTGAGGACGTGGCTTTCGCTGTTGTCCCTTTCCTGGAAGTACAGGTGGAGAGCCATCGCCACTGCTGCCTTATCCGCTTCGCTGGCTTTGACCTGAGTGCCTGCCTGCACGCTCTTCGTGCCGGAAGTCTTTGCCACGTTTGCTTTAGCGCTTGTATTCTTGGCGACAAACGAGAAGATGCCGAGGATGAGGACCAGGATGATCAGGATGGCAAACACCACCAGAATGGAGATGCCCGCCAAGAGCCATATCTGAGGATCTGATATAGAAAGTAATCTCATGATGCTTTACAGAGGGATGTTGCCGTGCTTCTTGGCAGGGTTAGTCAGTTTCTTGTTCTCGAGTTGGGCAAGGGCGCGGATGATGCGGAAGCGGGTGTTGCGCGGTTCAATCACGTCGTCGATGTATCCATACTTGGCAGCCTGATAGGGATTTGCGAAGAGGTCTTCGTACTCCTTCTGCTTCTCTGCCATGTAGGCCTTAGCCTCTTCTACCTTACCCTCGTCCTTGAGGGCCTTGGCTTCCTTGGCGTAGAGCACGCTGGCAGCACCGCTTGCGCCCATGACAGCTATCTCGCTCGACGGCCAAGCATAGTTCAGGTCGCCACGAAGCTGCTTGCAGCTCATCACGATGTGACTGCCGCCGTAGCTCTTGCGCAGTGTGACGGTGACTTTGGGGATAGTGGCCTCGCCGTAGGCATACAGCAGCTTGGCGCCGTGCAGGATGACGGCGTTGTACTCCTGGGCAGTGCCCGGGAGGAAGCCCGGCACATCGACGAGGGTCACGATGGGAATGTTGAAGGCGTCGCAGAAGCGGACGAAACGGGCACCCTTGCGGCTGCTGTTGCAGTCGAGCACGCCGGCGAGCTGCTTGGGCTGGTTGGCAACGATGCCGACACTCTGGCCGTTGAAGCGGGCGAAGCCGATGATGATATTCTTGGCATAACCCGGCTGCACCTCGAAGAACTCACCGTTGTCGACGATGCCTGCTATCACCTGATACATGTCGTAAGGCATGTTGGGGTTGTCGGGAATGATGTCGTTGAGGTAGTCCTCCATGCGGTCGATGGGATCGGTGCAGGCCACGCGGGGAGTCTTCTCGAGGTTGTTCTGCGGGATGTAGGAGAAGAGTTGCTTAATCATGGCGATGCACTCCTCTTCGCTCTTGGCCGTGAAGTGCGTGACGCCGCTCTTTGTGGCATGAACGCTTGCGCCGCCGAGCTGTTCCTGAGTAACCACTTCGCCCAGAACGGCCTTCACAGGACCAGGACCTGTTAGGAACATATAGCTGCTTCCCTCGACCATGAAGGTGAAGTCCGTCAGTGCGGGGCTATAAACGGCACCGCCTGCGCACGGACCCATAATGGCACTTATCTGGGGAATCACGCCAGAGGACATGATGTTGCGCTGGAAGATTTCAGCATAACCTGCAAGGGCGTTGATGCCTTCCTGCAGACGTGCGCCGCCAGAGTCGTTGAGTCCGATGACGGGAGCACCGACCTTCATGGCGATGTCCATCACCTTGCAAATCTTGCTTGCCAGCATCTCGGAGAGAGAACCAGCGGAAACCGTGAAGTCCTGAGCAAAGACATAAACAAGGCGACCACCGATAGTGCCGCTACCTGTTACGACGCCGTCGCCCAGATATTGCTTCTTCTCCATGCCGAAGTTCGTGCAGCGGTGCTTCACGAACATATCCAACTCCTCGAAGCTACCTTCGTCGAGCAGCAGGTTGATGCGTTCGCGAGCTGTGAGCTTGCCTTTCTCGTGCTGCTTCTCGATAGCCTTTTCGCCGCCGCCTATGCGGGCTTTGGCGCGGAGCTCCATAAGCTCCTTAATCTTTTCTGTTTGTGTACTCATCTTTGTGATTTAGTATTTGACGATTTACGTTTTTTCAATTCGCGTGCAAAGATACAATTTTTTACGTTATGTTGTACTCTTGATGCCGTATTTTTTCCTTTCCTTACACATTATATATTATAATATGTCACTTTGCCCAGAGCAATGTTCCGTCTGAAGACTGTCCTTCCGCATCGACAGACAACTGAGTGACGCGACTGTTGTTGTAGAACGTTACTTCTGCCTCCCCTTCATCGTTCAACTTGAGGTTGGGATTCCAATAGAGTGTGCGACGATAGTCTTTCTTGTCTTCCGAAGGCTTTTGCTTGCTGTAATCAGGCGAATAGAACTGTGCAGGATAGGCAAAGCCAGGAATTACATAGCGGCGGTCGCGATATGTCAACCGGCGGGAGCCACTACGGAAGGGATAGCGGACAAGCGTTGTCTTAGGCTCGTTGCTGCCATAATACATGCTGTTGCCATACTGTCGAGGACTGTAATCAGAGTAAAAGACATACATATCCCAGACGCCATTGCCTTGATACTCCAGTGCCTCACCAGGGGACATGTCGAAGTCGTGGGTCGAGCGAAGATACTTTCTGACATATATGGAATCCTCCGGTATAGAGTCGCCTCGCATGGCGAGAATCATTCTTCGGGTAAATCCGACGCCGTTGCGAACCTCGAACGTCTTTTCCTGCCCTTCTCCATATTTCCTTTCAATGACGCCTACGCCGAAGTCTGCCGTCAAGACCTGCATGAAACCCAATCCTATGAGCACGCCGCTCACGTCGGAGGGCTTGTCTGTGTCGGTCCGTCGCGTATAGGCCGTGAACCAGATTGTATCGCCAAGTTGATAAGAGGTGTTGTCCATGTGGACGAAGACTTTCTCCTGCGGAATGGTACGGCCAAAGGCGGCTTGCCTCAGAGCGAACTTTTCGAGGGCCGATTCCTCGGCAAAGGCGAGGATGGGCAGCAGGAAGAAAAGGATGACAATCCTCATCTTCATGTCGCACATTATGTCCCGCATAGATAGCATAAAAATGGTTTACTGCTGAAAGGCGCTACAAATTTAGGAATTTTATTCCTGTTCACAAAGAAAAACGTGCAGAAAGAGCGGACGCCGCACTTTTCAACTTGTCATGGAAAAGACTGTTTTGCTTACCTTTTAACACTTCGGTTTTAGACGCTCTACGGAGCAGTTTTGATGGAAATACGTCATCTTTACCGACTCAGTACAGGTATTTCATCAACACAATATAGTGCATTGACAAACGCAATAGTGTGGGTTGACAAACGCAATAGTGAGGGTTGAATGACTCGGCACGTTAAGTTGAGCGATTAAGAACGTCGAATCACCCATCGAAATAGGCCTATCTGACCGATTTACTGTCCTAAATCGGAACATGTTATTGCCCTCATCGGGAAGCCAAAAACGTAAGTCGAACACAATCAAAAGGTTACGAAAATTCAAAAATACGGCGTTCTTTTCGGCCTCGGCAGACGTCGGGCATTTTCGCGCTATTCTCAGCGAGTCGGGAAAACGCAAAGTGTCAGTAATCCTTCCTTATTCCGGGCAAAGTGTCAGAATGTCATCACAGACGATTTGCCCTTCCATTATTTCATTATTCCAATTTTAATTCGTACCTTGACCTACGGTCGAGCTACGGCCTTCGCTCGGAAATAAAAGGAAAAACTTGCGTCTTCCCTTTGTATTTCGCTCGCTTTTTCGTACCTTTGCAAACGCTAAGAAAGCAAAGCCTTTCAGGATAGTATGCAACAGCACGTACCCACAGAACTCGGCACGAAGCCCATCGGCCAGCTGCTTTGGCAGTATTCCCTGCCCGCCATCATCGCGATGGTGGCATCCTCAGTGTATAACATCGTGGACAGCATCTTCGTGGGTCAGGGCCTCGGCGACATCGCCATCAGCGGCATGGCAGTGGCAAGCCCCTTCATGAACTTGTCGGCAGCCTTCGGAGCCATGGTCGGAGTGGGTGCAAGCACCGTGATAAGCGTCCGCCTCGGCCAAGGAAAGTACGAGGAGGCACAGCACATCCTGGGCAACACCATCAGCCTGAACATCCTGCTCGGCATCCTCTTCACGCTGGCTTGCCTGCCCTTCATCGACGACATCCTGCGCCTCTTCGGTGCGAGCGACGTCACCCTGCCCTACGCGCGGGAGTACATGCTCATCATCCTGCTTGGCAACATGGTGACGCACCTCTACTTCGGATCGAACGCCATCCTGCGCAGTGCCGGCCATCCACGCTCGGCAATGGGATGCACATTCCTTGCCATCATCGTCAACTGCCTGCTCGATCCGCTCTTCATCTTCGTGTTCCGTTGGGGCATACAGGGTGTGGCGTGGGCCACCGTCATAGCGCAGGCCATCGCCTTCTGCTGGCAGTTGCGGCTCTTCAGCCGGCCCACGGAACTGCTCCGCCTACGCCGCGGCATCTATCGCCTCAGGCTCGACATCGTCCGCCAGAGCCTTGCCATCGGCCTCAGCCCGTTCCTCATGAACTGCTGCGCCTGCCTCGTCGTGCTCATCTGCAACAACCGTCTGCTCCAATATGGCGGCGACATGGCCATCGGCGCCTATGGTATTGTCAACAGGGTCGTCTTCTTGTTCTCCACTATCGTGTTCGGCCTTTCGCAGGGAATGCAACCCATCATCGGCTACAACTGGGGAGCGAGGCAGAACGACCGCGTGTTCCGTACCCTGCGCTACGGCATACTCATCGCCACGGCCATCACCACGGCGGCCTTCCTGACTGGCGAACTCATCCCTGCACCCGTGATTCACATCTTCGGAGCCGGTGAGGAACTGACCGAGAAGGCTGTCCGCGCCTTCCGCATCATCGTGGTGGCCTTCCCCTTGGTCGGTGCCCAGATGGTCATCGGACACTTCTTCCAGAGTATCGGCCACGCAGCGAAGAGCATCTTCCTCAGCGTCTCCAGGCAATTGCTCTTCCTCCTCCCCATGCTCGCCCTGCTGCCGCAATGGTGGGGGCTCGACGGCGTATGGCTCGCAATGCCCGTGAGCGACACCCTCAGCGTCATCACTGCCACCGGCATGCTGCTCTATATGATGAGGAAAATCAAACGCCATGAAACGCATCGGACTGCTGAGTGACACCCATGCCTACTGGGACGACCGCTATCTCCACCACTTCGAACAATGCGACGAGATATGGCACGCCGGCGACATCGGCTCGCTGGAACTGGCGATGCGCCTCAATGAGTTCCGTCCTCTAAGAGCCGTCTTCGGCAATTGCGATGGCGGAGATTTGCGAAGGCTCTACACCGAAAAGCTCCGATGGACATGCGAAGGAGCCGACATCCTCATGACACACATAGGCGGTTACCCAGGCAATTACGACCCACGCATCAGGCGGCAAGTGTTCGAGAAACCGCCCAAACTCTTCATCTCAGGACACAGCCACATCCTGAAAGTGCAGTATGATGAGCGGCTGAAACTGCTTCACATCAATCCAGGGGCAGCAGGCCTTCAGGGATGGCACCAAGTCCGTACCCTCGTCCGCCTCACCGTAGACAACGGAAACTTCAGCGACCTCGAAGTCATCGAAATACCTCGTTAAGGCTTTTTATTGCCCTCGAAAACATGTTCTTCAGCATAAATTAGGGCATTTCTTCAGGGAAAATGACATTTTTTACTACAAATCCTTGCAGGAATGGCAGAAATGTCCTATCTTTGCAACGGATTATATAAGGTATGAAGAAGTTTTATATCATAACACTCACCTTAGTGATGGCCTTCGCCCCGCTTCCCATCTTGGCAGAGCCAGCCAGTGATGGCATCGAAATGAGCGTATCGGGCATATCGCTTAGCATCAAGGACGGAAACGTTCATATTGTAGGTGCGAATGGAGAAGTTATGGAGATCTTCAACCTGACAGGTGCCAAGGTTACGACTGTACGCATTGACAGCAACGACAAAACCTTTGCACTGAATCTTCAAAAGGGCTGTTACCTTATTAAAGTCGGCAAGATTGTCCGCAAAATCTCCATACAGTAACAGCCTTCTTTTACCCCTCTCCGCAAGAGAGGGGCGTTTTATGTCCGCTGAGATTTAAACCTTCATCTATTGTTCATGTCTAATTTACTGTGATGATAGACGAGGAAGCACTCAATAGACAACTGCATGAAGCAGCTACCAAAGAAGCAGCTTTCACACGACTCGTACGCGAGTACCAAGAGCCGCTTTACTGGCAGATACGCCGAATGGTTGTGGTTCACGATGATGCCGACGATGTCCTCCAAAACACCCTCATCAAGGCATGGAGCGCAATAGACAGCTTCCGAGGCGAATCCCGCCTGCAAACCTGGCTCTTCCGAATTGCCATCAACGAGTCGCTCAACTTCCTCAATAAAAAGAAAACGGTGCAGAGCCTCGACCAAGAAAACGGAAGCCTTGCCGACGTGCTTGCCAGCGACAGCTTCTTCGATGGCGACGAAGTGCAAAGACAGTTCCAGACAGCCATCAACGCGCTGCCCGAAAAGCAACGACTCGTCTTCAACCTGAAGTACTTCGACGAGATGAAGTACGAAGACATGTCTGACCTGCTCGGCACAAGCATCGGAGCTCTCAAGGCATCATACCATCATGCAGTCAAAAAAATATCCGCCTTTTTTGACAATTGCGATTAAACCTTTCATATTATATAATATCAAATAGGTAGAATGAAAACTCAAGACTATAAGCAACTGACCGCAGAGGAGCTGGAGACAAAGCTCTTCGAACGTTTTGGCGCAGAGAACCATTTCACTGTTCCCGAAGGCTATTTCAATGGTCTTTCTGACAGAGTGATGGGTCGCATTGCTGAGAGGAAGAACCGTCGCAAACTTATATGGCGATGGGCCGCTGCTGCCGTTCTGGCTGGTTGTGTTGCCGCCGGAGGCATGCTCTTCGAGAGTCATTACAAAGCACAGCAGCTCGAAGCAGAGAACATTCAGTACATCGAAGATGCCCTCGACTATTCAATGATTGACAATATGAGCATCGCATCATATCTAACCGAAGCAGAATAAACGTGAAGATGAGAAGAATCATACTTACATTCAGCCTTTTGCTTGTCGGAATCATCATGATGGCACAGCGGCCCCAGCGAGGCAAGTTCAACCCGCAGGAGTTCAAGACAAGGCTTGAAAGCTATGTTACTCAAGAGGCAGGCTTCAATCAAAGCGAAGCCCAAGCCTTCTACCCCATCTATTTCGAGATGAAGAGCAAGCAACGCAACCTGAATCATCAGATTTTCCAACTCAAGAGGAATGCCCCCTCAGCCGAGGCTAACGACCAGGACTTTGCCATCGTAATCCAGAAGATAAAAGACCTCGGCGTGGAAATTGCACAGTTGGAAGTCACCTATTACAAGAAGATGTGTAAGGTCGTTTCACCCGCAAAAGTTTACAAGGCAATGTGTGCTGAGGACAAATTCCACAGGGAAATGCTCGAGAACTTTGACGGAGGAAGGAACCGCCAGCAAGGACACAGACCCAGATAACCCGAAACAATAACAGGCTTTAAGGTAAAAGAAGTTTCGTGGGAAGAGTAGAAAAGTCGACAGATGACTTCTACTCTTCTTTTTTTGCCTCGTTCCAAAGCTCATCCATCTGGGCAAGTGTCATGTCCTTCAGTTGCAAACCAAGTTCCTTAGCCTTCTGCTCCACATAATTAAAACGGCTGATGAACTTCTGGTTCGTATGTTCCAGGGCATTGTCGGGATTGATGTGGTAGAGACGAGCCGCATTGATGAGACTGAAGAGGAAGTCACCATACTCGGCCGTCTGCCTCTCCTTGTTGTCCTCCCTCATGAGTTCCGCCTCCAGTTCGCCAAGCTCTTCACGTACTTTCCCCCAAACATCTTCCCTTTTCTCCCAGTCGAAACCAACGGCGCGGGCTTTGTCCTGAATCCGATAAGCCTTGATGAGCGAAGGCAACGAGCTGGGGACACCGCCCAGGACAGTCTTGTTGCCATCCTTCTCCTTCTGCTTTATCTGCTCCCAAGCCATCACTACGTCGCCGGCTGTCTTTGCAACGGCATCGCCATAGACATGAGGATGACGGAAGATAAGCTTGTCGCAAAGCTTGTTGCAGACATCGGCAATGTCGAACTGCCCCTTCTCGCTTCCTATCTTTGCATAGAATACAATGTGAAGCAGCACATCTCCCAGTTCCTTTTCAATGTTTGGGACATCGTCCTTGAGCAGAGCATCACATAGCTCAAATGTTTCCTCTATCGTATTCGGACGCAGGCTTTCATTCGTCTGCTTATGGTCCCATGGGCACTTCTCCCTCAGTTCATCCATCACATCGAGCAATCGCCCGAATGCTTTCAACTTATCTTCCTTTGTATGCATATCTATACTTCTATTTCTGCACAAAGTTACACCTTTTTGTGCAAAAAGCCCTTTTAATCGAGGCTTTTCGTTGCACAAACAGCAAAAAAGTGAAGAAAAACTTGCAAGAGTGAGGAAAAACTCAGTACTTTGCGTCGTCAAAACATTAAAAAACACACTTAAAACCTATTGCCTATCGACAGACATTACTCCTAAACCAAAGTTTGAGACGTAATGAACAACTTATCTGCAATGACCGACCATGAGTTGGCCAGATTGTACGAAGAAGGTAACGACAGTGCATTTGATGTTTTGCTCGCCCGGCATCAGGCGTATATCTATTCCTATATCCTCTTTTTGGTGAAAGACAGCGATGTGGCGAACGACTTCTTCCAAGACACGTTCCAGCGCGCCATTATAGCCATCCGCAACCACAAATATCAGACAAACGGCAAGTTCAGTGCGTGGTTAACGCGTATTGCACACAACCTGATCCTCGATCAGGGACGCAAGAGCGAGACCACACAGACTGTTCGTGAAGATCAAGTAGCGCCAAGAATACTCAACAGCATGCGGCTGAGCGAAGCTACTCGAGAGGATGAGATGATAGACAGTCAGACGCGAGATCACATCCGTCATCTGCTCGACTACCTTCCCGAGCCGCAAAGGGAAGTTGTCATCATGCGTTTCTATGAAGACCTCAGCTTCAAGGAGATTGCACAGCTGACTGGTGTCAGCATCAATACAGCCCTTGGCCGCATGCACTACGCACTCATCAACCTGCGCAAGCTCATCGGAAACCGGCAGTTCAGCCTTGTAGGCTAAACAGACAATACACTCGTTAAACAAACACCACAGACGTGTCACCTCGAAAGAAGTGGCACGTTTAATTTATAAACTTAACACGTCGAATTTGAAAAGATAACACGTTAACTTTGCCAACATGACACGTTAACTTTCTAAGATAGGTACAGGTATTCTGCAAAACAGCTTAAGCTAGTTGGGCAAATAGGTTAACCTTGTTAAACAAAAAGCAAAACCTGTTTATACATTTTCGCGAAAAGTGGTAATAAAATTGTAGAGAGAACGAGTACGAATTGAAGATTGAAGATTGAAATTTGAAAGCTAAAGAAATGGGCATTCAGCAGGCAAACATAGACGACTCTGCGCTTATCAAGGGTATCTTGGATGGGCAGACTGAGTTGTTCCGACTGCTTGCTGAACGATATGCAGAACGCCTACTGAGGATGGTTAGACGGCTTGTCCCCTCGAAAGAAGATGCTGAAGAGGTGACGCAGGATGCTCTGCTGGAAGCATACAGGAGCCTTTCACGTTTCGACAGGAAGCAGTCGAGCCTACAAACCTGGTTGATGCGAATCGCCTATCACATGGCACTGAAGCACTACAGACAAAGCAAAAAGTCCGTCCATATCGCAGATGCTAAGCAAGAATGGCTCAACAACATGACCGACGACGAAGCCGACGAAATCCTTTCCGACACTTCAACAGACCGACTCTCTTTACTCGAACAAGCCATAGAACAGCTGAAGTCAGACGACAAAATGCTGCTCAGCTTCTACTACTACGATGACTACTCAATAAAAGAAATCTCCCAAATAACCGCTCACGACGGAGGTTATCTCCGCTCTCGGCTGCAATGGATAAGGAAGAAACTAGCCGTAACCATCAAAGCACTTGAGAAGAATGAAAAACGATAACAAACATAAAGACGAAGCCTTGCGTACTGTGATTGAAGGCAAGATGAGGACTTCCGAAGAATCAAGGCTTTCTGGCGATTTCGTCGAACGCTTGATGCAAAGGATTGAGGCAGAGGAAAAGGCTGCTGAGAGGCTGCCGGCAAACACCTGGCTGAGGGTCGTCAGCAGGGTCTCTGCCGTGGCTGCCGTCCTGCTTGTCGCTTACTTCATTACGCTCCATCTACCCTCCTCGCAAAAAACGGAACAGACCTATACATATTATAATATGGCATCCCTGCCCAAGAGTAGCACCCTCGAGCAAGTGTACACAAGCCACCGCGGGCAGAAGAATAGCAATCAACTCAGTTACACACAATTCAAACGCATGATTTATGAACACAAGTAAGTTCTTCGGAATAGCCCTCATGGGCACACTCCTACTTTCATCCTGCTATCAGCCGGACGTCGTGATGCACACAAACATCAGCGACGACTCCTGGACGCCCTGCAAGCGCGAGATAACCTATAGCAACGTGATGCCTCGGCAGATGCGCGATTCCCTCTGGGGAGAAACAAGCATCGGCTGGTCGCACCCTTTGCCGGAATGCCTCAACGTAGATGCCTTCATGAGCACACACACGGAAATTGGCAAGGATGACACTGTCAGCACAACATTCTGGTCGATATGGGGGTCGGCAGAAGAAATGAGTGAACAGATACCTCTGCAGCTGAACGGCACCCGCCTACGCTCGAAAGCCAGTCTCAAGAAACAGTTCCGATGGTTCCACACAAACTACATCTTCACCGAAACCTTCTTCTGCGTGGGCGACACATTCAAGCTTGCCGACACACTTTATGCCGACAAAGCCCTCATAAGCTACTGGTTTACGGGAGAGCCGAACCTCGTGAAAGGACTCAGCGGTGCAGAAGCATCGCAGAAACTAAGCGAGATAGAACCGGCCATCAACCGTTGGCTGAACGACAATCTGCTCGCCGTCGGCTTCGACTATATCGTGAACCACTACGAATCTATCCCTTCTCCACCAGTTAGCAAGGAACGCTTCGTCGAGCTTCACGACTCGCTTGTACAGTTCATCATTGCAGCAGGCGACGACCTGCTGAGCTTTAAGCCCGAGGATAAACTCCACGCCTTCTTCCACTCCGATGCATACGACATCTTCTTCAATGACGAGACAACTCTGGGCAAGGGACTGACTGGTGAACTTGAGAACAAGCTAAACATCTTTTGGTTCAACGTGCCCTACACCCTCACGATGCCAGGAACTGTCATAGATGCAGGCAATGGCTCCCTCCAAGCTGACGGTTCAATCCTCTATTCCTTCACAGGAGAAAGACTCATTCCGAAAGACTACACCATAACAGCCACTTCAAGAGTCACAAACATCTGGGCATACATCGTCAGTCTCTTCATCATCCTTATTGCCCCCGGAAGCATGCTTTACCGACAGAAGCGAAAAATGTCGTAGTTTTTTCACAAGATTATATCTTTGTATTGTATAATTTTATATCTTTGCATCAGAATAACTCCATAATGATGCAAAGATATTTTATTTCATTATTTCTAAGTCTATCCTCACTCGTCTGCCTGGCTCAGCCACATGTTGCAGCCCATCGCGGATACTGGAAGACTGAGGGAAGCGCACAGAACTCTATTGCATCTCTGAAGAAAGCAGCAGAGATAGGCTGCTGGGGCAGCGAGTTTGACGTGTGGCTGACTGCCGACGGCATACCCGTAGTGTATCATGACAGCACGATAGATGGCATTCGCATTGAGGATACAACCTATGCCACACTGATGAACCATCGGTTGCAGAATGGGGAGTTCCTCCCTACCCTTCAGCAATATCTGCAGGAAGCCAAACTTCACCCAAACTGTCGTCTTATTTTTGAGATAAAGCCTCATCGGGGTGAGAAGCGCGACGGTATGATTGCCGAGCTGTCTGTTGAGCTAGTAAATATGCTTGGACTTGCCGACAGAACCGACTATATTTCGTTCAGCAAGCATGTCTGCAAGAAGGTTCACGAACTGGCACCTGAGGCTAAGGTCGCATACCTGAACGGCGAACTCTCGCCCAAGGAAATCAAGGAGCTGGGGTGGACAGGCATTGACTACAACACAAAAATCTTTGAAAAGAATCCAGATTGGGCGCTGGAAGCCAAGAAACTTGGACTTGAAGTCAACGTGTGGACTGTAGATGGCGATGACGCACTCAAGCGTTTTGCCAAGATGCCTGGCATTGACATCATCACTACAAATGAGCCGCAAGTGCTCATGAACATAACCCGGGAAATGAATACATTCACCGACTGTCAGCAAAAGATTGAAGATAAATATAGAATTCATTAGATATGGCTAAGTACAACATCACGGAAAAATCCGAGAAAGTAAAGAAGGCTTTGTACAGAAACGCTATCACACCTGCCTTCGTTGAAGAGGTAGCAAGGAAAATCATCATGAGGCTGATGGTCGAACAGAAGTATCGTGACCCCAGTTACTCTGCAAGACATTTGTCGAAAGACATTAATGTCAACATGCGCCACATCAGTGCAATTGTCAATCTACGTTTCCAGCAGAACTACTCAGGCCTTGTAGCTGAGATGCGCATATGCGAGGCAAAATACATGCTGCAAGACAGGAGTTTCGACAATATGACCGTAGAAGACATTGCAATTAAAGTGGGGTTCACGACTCGGCAAAGCTTCTATGCCACATTCTACAAGCTGTGTGGCATAACACCTAAGGAATATAGAGTTGCTAATGGCTTCATACCCAAAGCAGAACTCCCCCCTGTGCCTAAACCAAAGAAAAAAAAGACCAAGAAGGCAGCAGCAAAAAGAAGTAAGAGAATAGCCTCGCCGAATAATCCCGCCACTAAGAATTGATGCTTTCAATGACTAACTCCCCGATTTCTGTAACCAGCGAACGCTTTGCCGACCTGCAGCTATTACGATATGAAGTGCCTGGCTTTGAGACTTTGCCGCTCCGTCAGAAACTATTTGTATATTATCTTTCCGAGGCAGCATTGCTTGGAAGAGACATTCTATGGGATCAGAATTGCCGATATGGACTTCAAATCCGCAAAGTTCTCGAAGCCATCTACACTTCCTATGACGGCCCTAAGGATTGCCCCGACTGGCTCGCCTTTGTCGTTTATCTGAAAAGAGTCTGGTTCTCGAACGGCATTCACCATCACTACAGCTGCCAGAAGTTCCAGCCTGGCTTCAGCAAAGACTGGTTCATGGAAAGGCTGAAAGGAACGGAAAGCTGACTGCTGATGGCAATCCTGGCAGCCCACCCTCTGTCGCCGACCTCATCTTCAATCCCGACCTAATGCCCAAGCGTGTCAATCATGCTGACGGCGAGGATTTGCTGCTCACCTCCTCATGTAACTACTATGCAGAAGGCATCACCCAGGCCGAAGCAGAAGCATTCTATGCCAAGGTCAAGAAAGGTGTCGACCCGAAGCGGCCTCCCATGATCGGCATGAACAGCCGTTTGGAACGCTCCTCCGATGGCACTCTCTATGAGAATGTCTGGTATAGCAAGGGGCTTTATGGCAAAGCCATCGAGCGCATCTGCGAGATGCTTGGCAAAGCACGGCAGTATGCAGAGAACGACAAGCAGAAAAGCGTCATCGACAAACTCGTGGAATTCTATCAGACAGGGAACCTTGCAGCCTTTGATGAATACGCCATCCTATGGGTGAATGAAACAGAGAGCGAAGTCGATTTTACCAATGGCTTCACTGAAGTCTATGGCGACCCGCTTGGACTGAAAGCAAGCTGGGAGGGCTATGTCAACATTATCGACTACGGAGCAACACAAAGAGCCAAAGCCCTCAGCGACAACGCCGGATGGTTTGAAGAGAATTCTCCTGTAGATGAGCGCTTCAAGAAGAAGGAGTGCAAGGGTGTGAGTGCGAAAGTTATCAGTGCTGCCATGCTTGGAGGCGACCTCTATCCCAGCAGCGCTATCGGCATAAACCTGCCCAACAGCGACTGGATCAGAGCTGAATATGGCAGCAAGAGTGTCACGATTGCCAACCTGACTCGTGCTTACAACCTGGCAGCAAAAGGCAGCGGAATGCACGAAGAGTTTGTCATCGATGAAGAAACAAGAGCAATCATAGACAGGTATGGCGATGTCTGCGACGATCTCCACACCGATCTTCATGAGTGTCTGGGGCACGGCAGCGGCAAGTTGCTGCCCGGGGTGGACGCTGATGCCCTCCGCTCATATGGCAGTACCATCGAGGAAGCAAGAGCCGACCTCTTTGGATTATACTACATTGCCGACCATAAACTCGTGGAGTTAGGACTGACGCCAAGCGAAGAAGCATACAAATCGCAATACTACACTTACCTGATGAATGGCTTGTTGACACAAATGGTTCGCATTGAAGAAGGTCATCAGATTGAGGAAGCTCACATGCGTAACAGGGCACTCATCTCCCGCTGGACACTCGAGCATTATCCAGAAGCAGTACGAATCGCCCTAGTCGATGGCAAGCATTATGTCAAAATCCATGACTACAGTCTACTCCGAAAAGCCTTTGGCGAATTGCTTGCCGAGGTGCAACGCATCAAGAGCGAAGGCGATTATGAAAAGGCAAGGCAGCTTGTTGAGGGGTATGGCATTAAGATTGACACAAAGTTACATCATGAAATACGCGAACGCTACCAGAGACTCGACCTGGCACCCTATAAAGGATTTATAAATCCAACCTATGAACTCGTCCGTGATGACGATGGGAACATCACAGATGTCATCGTCAGATACGGCGAAGAATACGATAAACAGATGTTGCGCTACAGCCATGACTACAGTACACTCTAGTTCAGGTCACGAAGTGAGCATTCCAGAATATGAAATCGACATAAAGAAAGAGCTGCGTGCAGGCATGAACGGCATTCTCTCTGCAAGGATGAGGGAGGCTGGCATGCCCTTCAAGCTCATCTACGGCGTTGAGTTGCCCAGGCTGCAAAGCATTGCCAGAGATTTCCCCACAGATGCCGGACTTGCAAATCATCTGTGGCAGCTGAACATTCGTGAGACAAGGCTTCTTGCCATCATGCTGATGCCAGCAGAAGACTTCACCATTGAAATGTCAAGGAAATGGGCAGAGACAATAGTAACTGCCGAAGAAGCACAGGTCCTGGCTAGTGTGCTCCTCCCGAAGACTGACGGGGCAAAGGAAATCTGCAAGATATGGCTCGAAGGAGGCAAACCCTTTCCCGCCATTAGCGCCTGTCTCTGCTTGCGGCATTTACTTGTAAAGGGAGAGGACTTGAGCGCCGAGGAACATATCTTCATTCAGTTCAAAGAGAAAGTGCACAAGCCAAATCTTCACCTTAGGAAAGCCATACAAGCACTTGAAGCAGCCTTCAAGGAACAAATTTGAATATATTAATTTTGTATTTCAAATAATTAGTCGTACCTTTGCACTTTGGTTATGGACAAGAAACAAGCGCCTCTCGGTTCATTGCACGAAAGACTGACGTGCTACATGAAAGAGAAATCCATGCGAAAGACTCCCGAAAGATACGAGATTCTGCGTGTGGCAGGGCTTGCTAACGGCATCTTTACCATCGATGAGCTCATGCAGCTGATGAAGACACATGGCGAGTTCCAGGTAAGCAGAGCTACTATTTTCAATACGATGGAATTGTTTTGCGATGCAGGTTTAGTCATCAAGCACCCGCTTGCCACTGCTGCCCATTATGAGATGCGGACAGACAACAACCCGAAAGCCTATGTCATTTGCAGGCAGTGCAACACCATAACAAAGGTCTCGACAAGCACTGCGAGGCTTGCCTTGCAGAGCCTACATGTCCGATATTTCAGCATAGAAGCCAAGCTTGTCTATATGCATGGACTCTGCCGAAAGTGCCAGGCCAAGAAGAGACAGGAGGCGAGAAAGAATAAAGAATCAAAGAAATAAGGAAACAGATACTAAGAAATATGGCAAAAGGAAAGGTAGATGCTCTTCTGGGCATTGTTTTCGGTGACGAAGGAAAAGGTAAAGTCGTAGATGTATTTACGCCGAGATATGACATTGTGGCTCGCTTTGCAGGTGGCCCTAATGCCGGACACACTATTATCTTCGAGGGAAAGAAGTTTGTGCTTCGCAGTATTCCGAGCGGCATCTTCGATGAAGGCAAGCTCAACATTATCGGCAACGGATGCGTAATTGCTCCAGACCTCTTCATGCAGGAGGCAAAGGAGCTGGAAGGGGCAGGCTATGACCTGAAGAGCAGGCTGCACATCAGCAAGCGTGCCCACCTCATCCTGCCCACACACAGAGTGCTCGACAGAGCCTTCGAGGCAGCAAAGGGCAAGAACAAAGTGGGCACGACGGGCAAGGGCATTGGTCCAACCTATAGCGAGAAGGCAAGCAGGACGGGACTTCGCGTAGGCGATATCCTCGAGAACTTCGGGGAAAAGTATGGCGCACTGAAGGCTCGCCATGAACAGACGCTTCGTGACCTGAACTATACCGACTACGACATCACGGAGGAAGAGAAGCTCTGGATGCAAGGTATCGAATACATGCGTCAGTTCCCCCTCACCGACACGGAGATTGAACTGGGCAAAGCGCTTCGGGAAGGCAAGTCCGTGCTTGCTGAAGGTGCTCAGGGCACGATGCTCGACATAGACCACGGAACCTATCCCTACGTATCTTCGAGCAACACCGTGAGCGGAGGTGTCTGCACAGGCCTGGGCGTTGCGCCGGGCAGCATCGGCGAAGTGTTTGGCATCTTCAAAGCCTATTCCACGAGAGTGGGCAGCGGACCGTTCCCTGTTGAGCTCTTCGACGAGACAGGCGACAAGATTCGCGAAATAGGTCATGAGTATGGAGCTGTGACGGGCAGAAACCGTCGCTGCGGATGGCTCGATCTCGTTGCCCTGCGCTATGCCATCATGATAAACGGCGTGACTCAGCTCATCATGATGAAGAGTGACGTGCTCGACGACTTCAAGGAGATTAAGGTCTGCACGAAGTACACCAAGAATGGCGTCGTGACTGATGAGATGCCCTATGACACGGAAGGCTGGCAAGCTGTATACGAGACACTGCCGGGCTGGCAGACCGACCTCACGCAGATGACAAGCGAAAGTCAGTTCCCGCAGCAGCTGAAGGATTACATCGCATACATCGAAAAGGCGACGGGCACGCCCATCACCATTGTCAGCGTTGGTCCGGACCGAGCACAGACTATCGAACGATAAGCCCTCATGCGTCGGCTACTTCTCATCCTATATACTTCGCTCTTCGTTTCCTCGCTTCTCCACGCCCAGCTCTATGAACTTGGCGTCAAGCAGGTCATCGAGGCCCTGGCAGTAGATTCATTGGATAAGGCAGAGGGGCTCATTCGGGAGACTATTAAGCTCGACCCCATGAGGAAGTCCAACGCCGTGCTGTATCAGTACCTGGGCGGCATCCTACAGCATCGGGGTGAGAACGAGAAGGCTCTGGAGGCATACAGCAAAGGCATCGACCTGTCGCCCGCCACAATCGGCCTGTACCTCAACCGGGCTTCCCTTTACCTTGGGCAGATGAGCGACGAACGGGCTCTTGAGGACTACAACAAGGTGCTTGACGCCGAGCCCGACAATGAGGAGGCACTCTTTTACCGGGCATTCATCTACTCCGGAAGCAGGCGATACAAAGAGGCTCGTGCCGACTACACCCATCTGCTGAGGCTCAATCCCATGCACGAAGACGGGCGGCTGGGATTGGCAGTGCTGAACAGCAAAGACGGCAGGCCTCGCGAAGCACAGGAACAGCTCGACGCCTTGATAAGCCTCTACCCCACCCATGTCAAGCACTACCTGGCCCGATGCGGCTATTATGAAGGGCGAAAGGAGTACGAGAAAGCGCAGAGGGACATCAACATGGCGATAGAACTGGAGCCCGACAATCCCGATTGCTACCTGACGCGTGCCTCGCTCTACCTGGCGATGAAGAAGCGGAAACTGGCGCAGCAAGACTGCCGCACAGCCATCAGCCTCGGCGCAAGCCCCGAGCAAGTCGCACCCATCCTGGGGGCTTTACAATAACTAACTTTGTCAGTAACTCCTCCCCCATATAAGCGTACGCATTTGGGGATGTCGGGCGTCGAATGCCGTGCCTCACATTGACGGAATGTAAGCAGAAATGCATGGAATGCCGTCATAGTGTCAGAAATTGCACACATCGGAAAGTGCCGAAAAAGCCCCCTCATTACGTCGATTTTGCCGACGCAGTATAGTGCGTTGACCGACGCAATATAGTGCATTGGCAAACGCAATATAATGCATCGTAGATTCCCCCGTGCTGAATTGGTGGAAATATCACGTCGAAAAGTGTGCAATATTGCGATGAAATGGTCGTTTTTGCCATGTGCAGTTGGCAATACAGCAAGTTGCGACAAAAAGGCCGACGCGCTGATATATCTCCAACAACCTGTGGCAGAAGTAGTTGCAAAATCGATTTAAGACATTATTTTTGCTCGGGGGTCGAAAAGTAGGGCAAGGAGCAAAAAAAGCGATTCTGACGCGTCCCGAGAAAAGTCGCGTGTAAGCAAAAAGGCTGAAATGCTTACATTTTGACAAAGGGACTAGGGACAGACTTGCCCACTAATCACGACCCTACTTCTGCATCACTGCCTTGAAGTACCCGACGCTCTCTGCTATGCCGATGAAGGGGTCGCTCATGTCCTTCTCGTACTCGAGGCTGAGGGAGCCTTTGTAGCCCACCTTGCGGAGCATCTTGACAAACTTCTGGAAGTCGATGGCGCCACGCCCCAGCTCGATGGCATGGCCTGCTTTCGTGCCTTCGGTGACGTCCTTCAAATGGATGTCGAAGACGCGTTTGCTGTACCGCTTCAGGTCCTGGATGGGGTCGGCTCCAGCACGCAAATCATGTCCGATGTCGAGACAGATTCCCAGCCTCGGGTCGCGGTCCTTGACGTCGTTCCAGATGGAAGTCGCATCGGGGTAGAGTTTCATGTCGGGCCCATGGAGATGGATGGCATAGCGGATGCCCGTCTCCTTGACTTTCTGTTCTACCCTGTCGAGCACGTCAAGGCGAGGCTTCTCGTCGCCCCACACGCCCGGCACACCCACGATGAGGTCTACGCCTACCCTCTGGGCATAGGCAAAGGCTGCGTCGACTGCGTCGACATCTTTCATGTAGATAGGTCCCACGGCATAGCCCGTCACGCCCGCTGCCGCCAACTTCTCCTTGAACTCGGCAATCTGTGCGGCATCAGCATTGATGGGCAGGTGGAAGTCCTTGATGCAAAGGTAGCGGACGTCAATCTTCTGCATGAAGGAGAGCGTCTTCTCGATGTCGAACTTGACGAAAGTATAACCCGCCATGCCGAGATGGAACTCTTCCGAAAGAAGGCTGAAAGCGTAAAAGAATGACAGGATGAACAGGGAAAGCGTACGAAGTCTCATAATTTATCTTTTTTGCTTACAAATATATAAATAATTCTTCAATTTTTCATTCTTTCGTCCCTTCATTTTTCATTTTTTTATATCTTTGCAAAAAAGAAGTACATGAATACGCATAAAACATACGTTGCCTACGACGCAGAAGGCGTGCTCGATCATGAGAAGTCGAACCTGAAAACCTTCCGGCAACTCCATGCATGGCAGAGGATGCGTCCGGAGCGCTTCCGCTTCCTCAACATGGACGAGATAAACTTCTCGAGCGAACACGATGACTGGGTGGACTCGACAGTCAAGAACCGCCTGCTTGCCTTCATGGCTCAGGCCGACAACCTGCTTGTACTCGTCTCGCCCATCACGAACGTCGAGAGCCCCATCCTGAACTGGCAGATCAGCAAGGCCGTCAATCGCTTCCACCTGCCCGTCATCATTGCCTATGTCGGCGAGGAACAACTGGGAGACACGTCCATAGAAAAGAACTGGACGAAGTTGCCAAACAAGATACGCAAGTACATCGGGCGCGATTCGGCCCGCATGTGCCACATCCCCCTCACGCAAGACAAACTGGAACGCGCCCTCGGAACCTTCTCCGTCGGAGCACAGACATACCCCTGGAACTCGACAACAATATTCTAAACAGGATAACGCAGAATCTCTTAATCCCTTATTTCCTTAGTCTCTAAATCCCCCCCCTCATGAACGGACAATACATCAAACGCATTGAGATAGATGCCCTCTGGAACGGACACAAGCACATCTGCTGGGATCTTCAGCCGGGCGTCAATATCCTTTCGGGCGTGAATGGCGTAGGCAAGAGCACTATCCTCAATCGCGTCATCACGCACCTGCTGGACATCAACAAAGATACCCGGAAGAACGACGGCATCCATCTCACCATCTTCCCCGACGGAGCCAAGAGTATCAACTTCGAAGTCATTCGCTCCTTCGACAGGCCCATGCTATCGAACGAACTGATGAACAGGATGACTGACAACCAGATGCAGACAGAACTCGACCTGCACCTCTTCTACCTCGGGCGCAAATGGCTCGACTATCAAGTCAATCTCTCCAATCGCATGGTAGAACTCTTTTCCAGCAACGACCCAGAGGCTACTGCCAAAGTACAGGCACTTGCCATGGAAAAGACACACTTCCTTGACATGATAGACGACCTCTTCCACGAAACAGGCAAGACAATCAAGCGCGATCAGAACGAGCTATACTTCAACAGCTACGACGAGATGATATCCGCCTACAAGCTCTCTTCCGGCGAGAAGCAAATGCTCATCATCCTGCTCACCGTGCTTGTTCAGGACCGCAAGCCCTTCGTCCTCTTCATGGACGAGCCGGAAATCTCCCTGCACGTCGAATGGCAAAAGCGACTGATTGACCTCATAATGGACCTCAACCCCAACATGCAAGTCATCCTCACCACCCACAGTCCTGCCGTCATCATGAACGGATGGGGAGACAGGGTAACGGACGTCGAAGACATTGTAGTCACCCCATAAGGCCAGGAATGAAAAGGCGAAAGGCAAAGAATGAAAGCATGACAACGTAGGTGGCCTATGGCAAAGCGTCTGCAGGAACAACTCAATTCCCAGTACTTCGAGCTTGCATCGAAGCTTCGCCCCAGAAATGCGGCGCGGAAGATTGTGGCATACGTGGAAAGCTACGACGACGTCTTCTTCTGGCGCTCTGTCCTGCAAGATTTCGAGACGAAGCAAGTTCAGTTCGAAGTGATGCTTCCCTCGCGACTGACCCTCAGCAAAGGCAAGAAAGCCGCCTTGATGAACAAGCTCGGCCCCCGTCTTGGCGATTACATGATAGCATGCGTGGATGCTGACTACGACTACCTCATGCAAGGTGCCACCGAGACAAGCCGGACGCTTCTCTCGTCTCCCTACATTTTCCACACGTATGCCTACGCCATAGAGAACTACCAGTGCTATGCTCCGGCGCTGCACACAGCCTGCGTGATGAGCACACTCAACGACAGGACAATCGTCTCTCTCGAGACATTCATGGAGGAATATAGCAAGATTATCTGGCCCCTCTTCGTCTGGAGCATCTGGGTACACAGGAACGGGCAGGCATCTGAATACAGCATCACAGCGTTTGGAAGGACTGTTACCTTCCACGACATCAATCCCTATCACCCAGAGAATGCACTCGAACACCTGCGAGAACGCGTCAATAAGCAAATAGGCTGGCTGCAACGTAAATACCCCAAAGCCAAAGAAAGCTACCTGAAGCTGCGCCAGACTCTGCAGGAAGAGCTCGGGATTCGCCCGGCAGAAACCTATTTGTACATCCAGGGACACGCATTGATGGACGGCGTAGTCCTGCCACTTCTGAACCCAATCTGCAATATGCTGAGGAGGGAAAGAGAGAAGGAGATATCACAACTGGCACTTCACGGGCAACAGAAACAGAATGAGCTCTCCGGCTATCGGCACAGTCAATCGGCAATCGACCTCATGCTTCGCAAAAGCGTCGAGTTTAAGCAAAGTACTCCATATAAGCATCTGTCGGCAGACATAGAACGACTCATTGAGCGCGTCCTCAATAAAACTACCCCTTCCTCCAATGACCTACATCAATAAATTATGTACGCGCGAGGAGATTATTGCATAACGAGCATTGCAGAATGAATAAAAATCCGTACCTTTGCAGCCCGATAAGTACATCTTAAACAAGAAAAAACTATGAAAGCATTTGTATTCCCCGGTCAGGGAGCACAGTTTACGGGTATGGGCAAAGAGCTCTACGACACGAATCCTAAAGCAAAGGAACTTTTCGAAAAGGCAAACGAGATACTTGGTTTCCGCATCACAGACATTATGTTCGAGGGCGATGCCGAGGAGTTGAAGCAGACAAAGGTTACGCAACCTGCTGTATTCCTCCATAGTGTCATCACTGCAATCTGCTTGGGCGAAGCCTTCAAGCCCGACATGGTGGGCGGCCACAGCCTTGGAGAATTCAGTGCCCTCACAGCTGCCGGAGCTCTTTCATTCGAGGACGGGCTGCGCCTTGTCCATGCTCGTGCCCTGGCAATGCAGAAAGCCTGCGAAGCCGCACCAGGCACTATGGCAGCCATCATTAACCTTCCCGACGAGACTGTCGAGCAGACTTGCGCCGAAGTAACAGCAGAAGGCAAGGGCGTAGTAGTGCCTGCCAACTACAATTGCCCAGGGCAGCTGGTCATCAGTGGCAATATCGAGGAGGTGAACACTGCTTGCGAGAAGCTGAAAGAGGCTGGTGCAAAGCGTGCCCTTGTACTGCCCGTCGGCGGTGCCTTCCATAGTCCTCTCATGCAGCCGGCTAAAGATGAGCTTCAGTCTGCCATCGAAAAGACAGAGTTCCACACGCCATCCTGCCCCGTCTATCAGAATGTAGATGCCAAGGCTCACACGGATGCCGCCGAGATTAAGCAGAATCTTATTGCTCAGCTCACTGCAAGCGTGCGCTGGACTCAGGAGGTGCAGAACATGCTCGAAGCAGGTGCGACAGAGTTTACGGAGTGTGGCCCTGGCCGCGCCCTGCAAGGTATGATAACGAAGATTGCCAAAGGAATCGAAGGCATCACCATCGACGGCATTCAATAGAACTCCCCTGCCCCGCTTAGGGAGAATGATAAATAGTAAACCGTAAATCGTCAAATCGCAAATGGCGTTGACCATCTATCAGGTCTTCACCCGTCTCTTTGGTGCCGACAAGGCTACCTGCATCCCTCGCGGAACGAAACGCGAGAACGGGTGCGGCACGATGCAAGACTTCACAGCCAAGGCTCTGGAACACATCCGGGCACTTGGCTGTACCCATATCTGGTACACTGGAATCATCGAGCACGCCAGCAAGACGGACTACTCTGCCATAGGCATTCCTGCCGACAACACAGATGTCGTGAAAGGCGAAGCAGGCAGCCCGTATGCCATACGCGACTATTATGACGTAGACCCTGACATTGCGAAAGACCCCGCGAAACGAATCCACGAGTTCGAAAGGCTTGTGGAGCGGACGCATAAGGCTGGCCTGAAAGTCATCATCGACTTCGTCCCAAACCATGTCGCCCGCCAATACCATTCGGACGCCAAGCCTGTAGGGGTTCGCGACCTTGGGGAAGACGACAACAGGAACTGCTCTTTCTCGCCCACGAACAACTTCTACTACGTCGCCGGGGAAGCGTTGCACCTCGATGGCATCCTGCCAGAGAGCACCTACCAGGAGTTTCCGGCGAAGGCGACAGGCAACGACAACTTCACATCCTGGCCGTCGAAGAACGACTGGTACGAGACCGTGAAGCTCAACTACGGCATCGATTACGTCGGAGGCAGGCAGGGGCACTTCTCCCCCATCCCAGACACTTGGCACAAGATGTTGCACATCCTGCTCTACTGGAGTGCGAAGGGCATCGACGGCTTCCGTTGTGACATGGCCGAGATGGTGCCGGTTGAGTTCTGGGAATGGGCGCTGCCGCAGGTCAAGAGCCAGTATCCGCACATCATTTTCATTGCCGAAGTCTATAATCCCAGCCTATATCGCGACTACATCCACCGCGGGCATTTCGACTATCTGTACGACAAAGTCGGGCTCTACGACACGCTGCTCAACGTCTGCCGGGGGCAAAGCACGCACAGCATCACAGCCTGCTGGCAGGCAGTCGACGATATTCGCAGCCACATGCTGGGCTTCCTCGAGAACCACGACGAGCAGAGACTGGCCAGCAGCTTCCTGCTTGGCAAAGCCGAAAAAGCCTTGCCTGCGCTCCTCGTAAGCAGCCTCATGCCATCGCCCTTCATGCTCTATTTCGGACAGGAACTGGGCGAACGGGGCATGGATGCCGAAGGTTTCAGCGGACTCGACGGGCGGACCACTATCTTCGACTACTGGTCTGTGCCCACCATACGGCGCTGGCGCAACAAAGGTCGCTTTGACGGCAAGCTGCTGACGGCAGAAGAGCTGTCGCTCCAAAAGGCATACCAAAGCATCCTTCGGCTGCGGGAAGAGCCGCTCTATGCAGATGGCGGCTTCTACGACCTGATGTATGTCAACCCACATCTATGGCAGCAGTACGCCTTCATCCGTCATTCGGGAAAGCATTTTTCACTCATCGTCGCCAACTTCTCCGAACATAAAGAGACGATTCAGCTCAATCTCCCGGCTCATCTGTTTGAGTTCACGGGCATCAGGGAAACGGCAAGTCTCCGGATGACTAACTATCTGGATGGAAGCAAAGTAAGCCTCCCGTTCAATTCCAGCGAGCCTCTCCGGCTGACGCTGCCAGCCAACTTCGGAATCATCCTGCACTAACCTCGGCAGGGCAGGACAAGCCTGCCTGCCACACACCGCAGTTCGCCTCGGCCGCCCGAAGCGAATGCTGCCCTCTCCAACCCTCTGCGTCGTCCGACATGGCACAGAGGGTTCTTTGCACATACATGTACATTCAATTGAACATACATGTATATTCAATTGCACATACATGTATGTTCAAGCAACGCAACGTGGAGGGGGCAAAGAGCAAGGTGCATTAAGCGGGCGTCAGAGGCATCCGGCGGACCGCTTTCAGGCAGGTTTAGCAATGCTCTTCGCCTTCTGCGTAATTCTCGAGGAAGAGGTGCTCGCCGTCATAGACGGCATAAGTGAACTGAGAAATCCAGTCGCCAAGGATGAGGATACGTGTCCGGTGACTCAAGACAAGGTCGAGCTCGATGTGACGATGCCCGAAGATGAAGAAGTCGACGTCAGGGTGTTCCTTCAAGTACTGCTTTGCAAAGATGACGAGCGGCTCCTTGTCTTCGCCCTGATAAGGTGCCTCGGCAGCTTCTCCAGACAGGGAAGGCTCACGCTTCAGGCGGCTGTGCTTGGCCCAGTTAAGTCCGAAAGGCATTCCCAAAGCAGGGTGCAGCCAGCGGAAAAGCCATTGGCAGAACGTGTTGTGGAAGATTCCTCGGATGAACTGGAACTTCCAGTCCTTGTCGCCCAACCCATCGCCATGAGCAAGATAGAACGTCTGGTCGCCTATCTCGAGCGTGAGAGGCTGACGATGCAATATCATGCCACACTCCTTTTCCAGGTAGTCGAGGCACCAGATATCGTGATTGCCGGTAAAGTAATGCACCTCGATTCCCATGTCGGACAGTTCGCTAACCTTGCCCAGGAAACGCGTGAATCCCTTAGGCACTACGGTCTGGTACTCGAACCAAAAGTCGAACATGTCGCCAAGCATATAGATGGCCCCCGCCTTGTCCTTTATCTCATCGAGGAAGCGCACCAGCCTCCTTTCCTGCTGACGGCGGTGGGGAATGGCAAGACTGCCAAGATGCGCATCACTTATAAAGTAAATGTTCTTCATCGCACGATATGCTGAGTTTGTATAGATTACAGGAAGCCTAACTCCATCTTCGCTTCTTCGCTCATCATGTTCTTGTCCCACTCGGGTTCGAAGACAAGGCTGACTTCCACCTTCCTTATGCCTGTGATGGCCTCAAGCTTCTGCCGCACGTCCTCGACAATGAAGTCGGCAGCAGGACAATTGGGTGCCGTCAGGGTCATGTCGACACTCAGCATGGTGTTCTCCTCGCTGAGTTCTATGCGATAGATGAGTCCCAGGTCGTATATGTTGACAGGGATTTCGGGGTCGAAGACTGTCTTGAGCACCTCGATTACGCGTTCCTGCATCTCCAATTCAGTGTTGGCATTCATCTGTTTCTCCTCCATGTTTTCACTAAATCTTTCCATTTTCATGGTAACTGTAATAGGCGTCGCCTGCAAAGATGACGTGGTCCACAAGCCTGATACCCACAGCCCTGCAGGCATCGTTCACTTTCTTGGTGAGGTTGTCATCGTCGCGGCTTGGCTGAGTCCTGCCGCTCGGATGGTTATGGCATAGCACGACGGCAACGGCCTGACCGAGGATGGCGTGACGTAGCAGGCAACGGACATCGACCGAGGCCCCAGCTATGCCGCCTCTGCTAAGCAGGACCGAGCCCTTGACTGCCATACCCTGATCGAGCAAGAGCAAGTGGCATTCCTCAATCTGAAGGTCCTGAAGAAGCGGACGGAAGTAGTCGACCGTGTCAGTAGTGTCTTTGATCCGCATCCGCTTAGGCAGGTCCTCCTTCAGACGCAGGTTGGCAAGTTGGCAGGCGGCAATGATTGTCACGGCCTTCGCTTCGCCAATGCCTTCGTAACGCATCAGTTCCTGTACGGACACCTTGGCAAGCGACATGAGACTGTCTCCATAGTCGGAAAGGATGCCTCGCATGATGTCGACAGCCGACTTGCCAGGCACGCCGCTTCCTATAAGGATGGCCAGCAGCTCAGCCTTGCTGAGGGAACCTGCGCCGTTGGCAAGCAAACGCTCGCGAGGCCTGTCTTCCGGAGCCCAACTCTTTATTGCTTTCATTCGTAGAAATTCTCTTTAAACGCCTGCAGCTCCTCGTTCCTGCCACACACGCACCTCAGCCACCAGGCTCGGATGAAACCAGTGCCGTAGCCAATCAACTGGATGAAACTTGCCCAAATCGACAGGAAACCTATCTTTACACTGTGGTTCCGGATGGAACTGTCCACGAAGACAAGCAACGAGAAAAGCAGTAAAGGAAGCAAAGCAAGCAACATAATCGCCGCGCCAAGGTAGGCAACAACGAGCCCCATGTTGCATCCGGTGGAACTGAAGGAACCTGTATATAGTCCGAGACCCGTAAAGAACAGGCCGACGAGGAACAGGAGCAGACAAAGGAAGACACCAATCGTGAACACGGCTGGCAGCAGATGGACGAGCTTCAGACTGCCCGGGTGACGCTTCATAAGGTTGATGCGGGCTATTCCCGAGTTGTTAACTTGCTTGAAGAACTTCTTGAAATCGGTGCGGCGCTTGTGCCAAACCCATGCTTCAGGGAAGAGTCGGCAACTCGCTCCACTCTTGTAGATGCGCAGGCTCAAGTCGATATCCTCGCCGAAACGCATGGAGGAGAAGCCGCCGAGCTGTCGGAAGAGGCTGCGACGAATGCCCAGATTGAAGGAACGCGGATAGAACTTCTTGTCCATTTGCTTCTTTCCGCCACGAATGCCTCCTGTGGTTATGAACGAAGTCATGCTGTAACTGATGGCCTTCTGCACAGGTGTGAAACCCTCGTGGGCACGGTCCGGACCGCCCCAAGCATCACATTCCTGCCTGTTTAGCTCAGCCTCTACCTCTTTCAGAAAGTCGGGAGGCAGGACACAATCACTGTCGAGGAAGATGAGATATTCGCCCTGGCTATGCTCTGCTGCCAAGTTCCTGGTCGGTCCTGGCCCACTGTTCTCCTTCGTGTAATAGCGGAGCTGAAGCTTGCCGGCATACTTATGGACAACACTTTCGCAGGGGTTGGTCGAACCGTCCTCAACGATGATGACCTCCATATCCTTGAGCGTCTGTCCAGTCAGGCTTTGGAGCAGTTCATCGACCTCATCCGGACGATTATATACGGGCACTATAATTGAGTACTTCATTTACTTGCTTATTAGGAAAATGGCAGGAATCTTGCTTAGGTCGGGCAGCTTCGTTTTCTTCCATTCTGCAATTGAGAGGGTTCGGATATACTCGTCATTGGTCGTGATGCCGGCAGCTATGCAGAGGCGCGTCTGAGGGCGAAGGGTGCTGACGAGCGCCTGGAACATCTTCCCGTTGCGGTAAGGTGTCTCGATGAACAGTTGAGTCTGTCCTTCTGCCCATGCTCTTGACTCGAGGGCCTTCAGTCGTTTTGCCCTATCCGAAGCATCGACAGGCAGATAGCCATTGAAGGCGAAGCTCTGTCCGCCCAGTCCGCTACTCATCACAGCCATAATCATACTGTTCGGCCCCACAAGGGGAACAACTCGCAAGCCTTCCCGCTGGGCAATCTTTACGATGTCGGCACCTGGGTCGGCTACTGCAGGACAACCTGCTTCGCTGATGACGCCGACAGGTTTTCCCTCGCGGAGCGGCTGCAGATACTGGCTGAACTGCTTCTCGTCGGCATGCTTGCCCATCTCGAAGAATGTAGTGTCGTCAATGGGGAAGGCTTTGTCGGTCTGCCTGAGGAAGCGTCGAGCCGAACGGATATTCTCGACAACGAAGTGCCGGATGCCCATGATAACCTCATGATTGTAAGGCGGCAGGACCTGTTCTATCGAGGTCTCGCCAAGCGTTACGGGTATGAGGTAGAGTGCTGCGGGCATGGCCTTAATTGAGAATCAAGGGTTAGGATTTAAGAGTTGATAGAGGCTACGATGTCTTCCGGGCGGGTGAGTTTCTGCTCGCCGCTTATCATATTCTTGAGCATCACCATTCCCGCCTGCATTTCCGTCTCGCCGGTCATGATGACGAAAGGTATGCCTTTCTGATTGGCATACTGCATCTGCTTCTTCATCTTGCTGGCATCGGGATAGATTTCGCAGCGAATGCCTTGCCTTCGGAGCTGTGAGATGATGGGGAGCGAATAGTCGGTCTCCTTCTCGCCAAAGTTGATGAAGAGCACTTGGGTTGCTGTCGTGACAGCTTCCGGGTAGAGGTTCAGCTGGTTGAGAACGTCGTAGATGCGATCTGCACCAAAGCTAATCCCTACTCCACTCAGTCCAGGCATGCCGAAGATGCCTGTCAGGTTGTCGTAGCGACCGCCTCCCGTGATGCTTCCTATCTCGACATCCAGGGCTTTCACCTCGAAGATGCAGCCCGTATAATAGTTGAGCCCGCGGGCAAGCGTCAGGTCGAGTTCGAGTTGAGAGTTTTGAGTTGAGAGTTTTGAGAGCACGTATTCCACCTCGTCTATGCCTTTCTGTCCCACCTCGCTGCCTGCCAGGGCCTGGCGCATCGTCTGTATCTTCTCTGCATTCGAGCCGCTGAGGTTGATGATGGGCTGCAGCTTCTGGATGGCTTCTTCGCTGATGCCGTCCTGGCGCAGCTCTTCGTTCACGGCGTCGAGCCCTATTTTGTCGAGCTTATCAATAGCCACCGTGATGTCGACTATCTTGTCGGCTTCGCCAATCATCTCGGCGATGCCGGAGAGAATCTTGCGGTTGTTAATCTTGATACAAACGCGGATTCCGAAGCGGCGGAACACTTCGTCGACGATTTGCATCAGTTCCACTTCGCAGAGCAGCGAGTCGCTTCCCACGACGTCGGCATCGCATTGATAGAACTCACGGTAGCGGCCTTTCTGCGGACGGTCGGCGCGCCATACGGGTTGAATCTGATAACGACGGAAAGGCAAAGCCAGCTCCTCCCTGTGCTGCACGACATAGCGGGCGAAGGGGACTGTCAAATCGTATCTGAGACCCTTTTCGCAGAGCTGAGCAGCAAGGTGGCCCGTAGCGCCAGAGGCAAGGTCTTCGGCAGAGATGCCACGCAGGAAGTCTCCGCTGTTCAGTATCTTAAAGAGAAGTTTATCGCCCTCCTCGCCATACTTGCCCATCAGGGTCGACAGGTTCTCCATTGCAGGCGTCTCGATTTGTTCAAATCCGTAGAGCGAATAGACCTCGCGAATCGTGCCGAAGATGTAGTTGCGGCGCGCCATCTCCTGTGGTCCGAAGTCGCGGGTACCTTTGGGTATACTTGGTTTCTGTGCCATGATCTGAATTACTAATAAGAGATTTGCGAATGCAAAGGTACGAATAAGCGTGGGAAATACAAAGGGAAAGCAGAAGTTTTTCGCTATTTATCCGGGCGAAGCCCTGAGGCAAGTCGCCCAATTAGGTTAAGGGATTTGATAAAGTTAACGTGCCGGGTCGGGTGATTCAACGTGCCGAATTGGGTGATTCAACGTGCTGGGTCGGGTGATTCAACGTGCTGGGTCGGGTGATTCAACGTGCTTCGTGTATTTTGGGCGCCCGCCAAAAATGTTCACGGCGCACGCCGAAAGAAACCGTAGCGCACGCCGAAAACAGTCACGGCGGCCGCTACGAACCAAATTCCACATAGGAACGACATCCTTCGAAATATGTTACGGCAAACAAACTTCGCTCGGAAATATTAAGAAAACCCGTGATTTCCCTTTGTATTTCCCACGCTTATTCGTACCTTTGCATTCGCTAAAGACTGTTAACCATGCATTTCTTCAGGAAAAAAGATAAGGATGAGGGACAAAGGGCAGATGCCGGCAGCCAACAGATAGCCAAGGAGAGTCAGCCAAGTCAGCCCGTCGAAGGCGGCATAAACTTCATCATCGACGACGTCCCAACCATGCACCCCAGACGCGACAGCCGTATTCTAAACTCTACACAACTGCAACGCGTCAAGGATGCCAAGAAGCTGGCCGAGACAAAACTGGCAGGTCTGGAAGAGAACCTGGAACGCCTCAAGGCTCAACAACAATGGCTCAGACGCTATCAGGAGACTAGCATGGCCCTGGAGAGAGAGAAGAGGCACCTCTTTGAACTCAATAAGCAAAAGGCTGTGATGGCAAAGGAATCGAGCATGCTGGAACGCTACGACATGTTCGAAGGCATTCATGGCGTCTACCAGAAGCTCGCCGTGGTGAAAGAACAAATAGGCAGAGACAAGCGAGGACTGAGCCTGCTGGAACGGGAAGCCGACGGGAACAGGCAAAAGATGACAGAACAGGAGAAGAGACAAAGGCAGGCGGGGGAGCAATTCCAAAACGCCACGACAAGTCTGCGGGACGTCGTCGACCACGTCTGCAGTGCCCAGGGACTGACGGGAAACAACGAAGCCCTTGAAGCCGAAATGGCCTTCCTGCTCGACTATAATAATAAGGTAAAAGAGGAGACGAAGGCTCTTTCCTCCCTTATAGCAGAGAAAGAAAGGGGAACCGAAGCACTGCGAAGTGACCTGGAACGTCTCCGAAGCAAACGACAAAGCATGGAAATCCACGAAAACATGCTTTGCCATGGCGAGGCGGTCCTCTTGCAGCTCAGACATCTGGAAGACAGGGACAAGAGACGCACCGAATTCCAACAGCGAAGCAGGCAAGCCATAAAACGTCAGGAAGAAGAGAACGAGCTGCTGAGCAAGACTTTCTCACAGTTCCAGGACCTCGTCTCCATGACAGAAACAGCAGAGGCCGAGCTGAGCATGCACCGCTCGTACATTCAGGGCAGGGACGGCTGATGCTTCAGGAAAGAGCCCTCATGCTGAAAGGCCGCAGGCAAATGCTGCTCTCAGCCCTCTCCCTCTGGAGACGCATCAGCACGGGCTACGAGAGTATCGAAGAGAAGAGTAAGAAGGTGACCCAGCTTCGGCTGCACATACAACACCTGGAAGATGGTGTCCACAACCTGGAAGAACAGGCAGGAAAAGCAGGAAGACTCTGCAAGGAAAAGGAATATACCTACCTTCTGAGCAAAGGTCAGGACATCATTCAGCTGCGTGCCGACCTCAAGGAAGGCGTCAGCTGCTCTGTTTGCGGCGCAACGCATCACCCCTATCACAGCGACACGATACTCGACCAAAGCAAGCTCATAGGCGAAATGAAGACCGACTATGAGATGCTTGCCTCGGAAGCAAATGCAAAGGCTCAGCAGCTCGCGGAAGCACAAACCGAGCTGGCAACCGCATTGGGTCAGCTCAGCGCAGAAGAGGAAGCACTCAACACCATCCGAATCAGGCAGAACGAGGACACGTTGGAGTGGAAACTCTACTCCAGTCTCGACCCTACCTTTGCCGAATGCTCTGAGAGTACGAATCTCGACGCAAGGACTGCCTTGATTCGTCAATTCATCGAGAATGTCAGCCGAGATGCAGAACAGGCTGAGAAGGAACTCGAGACCTTCACCTTTCACCAAAGCAGCATCGCCAAAATCAGCGAGGAACTTCAGAAGCTCGAACAGAAGAAGAGTGAAGTGAATGTCCGCCTGAGCGAACTAAACACCGGCCTGCAAGTGCTGAGCCGCGAGGTGGAACAAATAGGCCAACGGCTCGAGAGCATCAATAAACAGTTCACCCGTCTCTACGAAAACATGATGCAGGCAGTCACCATCAAGGACTGGTACACCATTTGGCAGAGGAATCCCGAGCAGCTCTACGAGCAGATACAAAAGCTCGTCACGGATTGGTTCTCCACAGAAAAGGACATCGCAGAGAAGCAAGCCATCCTCGACACAGAGAATGCAAACCTCGAAGGGATGAGACTATTGCTGCAATCCCTCACGAGAACCATGGCTGTCACTCAAAAGCGTGCAGAAGTCGTGGAAGGACGAAAATCAGAGAATCTCAAGGCATACCAGCAATTGATTCCGGACATGAATGCCAAGGGCCTGCATCAGAAACATCTTCAGATTGTGAGAGAAGCCGGGGAACGTCTCGAGAAAGAACGGGAGTCATTGGCTGGCATTCGCCATGACAACGATATGATGCAGGGCCGGCACGACTATTATCTGGAACATATTGCAAGGTTGGAAGGCGAGCAGAAGGAACTCGGAGAGAGACTCGACCTGTGGATGCATGCTTTCAACCTGCAACATCCGCCTGTCCAACTGAACGAGCTTGACGATGTCTTTGCTGACGGGAAGGATTGGAGCAAGATTCGGAACCACCTGAAACAGATGAACAAGGAAATGCTCTTGTGTCAGGCAAAGGTAGAAGACCTGAACAGCCGCCTCATTGCTCTCGACACGGAAGACGGGCGTTGCAGTATGTTGACGCCTGACATTCAGGAGAATATCGCTGCCAAACAGCAGACCCTGACCAAGCAAAGAAGTGAAACGATGATGTTGATTGCCCGTCTGTCGGTTCAGCTTGAAGACCACGAACGTGCTCTCTCGGCAGAACGCAACTCCGCAGAAATGTCGGCACGCAACCTGCCTGAAATCAACCTGGCTTAAATCTTAAATAAGTATAAACTTGAACTCTTGACACTCTACTGTAAACTATTTTTCGTACCTTTGCAGTCGAATCGACATTTTATCTACATTCTTAAGTAACATACATTCACATGAGACGTACACTCACTCTCTTCATTGCTGCCAGCTTTGCCATCGGAAGTCAGGCGCAAGCGCTTTACAAGGGCACCAAGTACCACGCTCCAATCAAGGTGGAGAAGAAATGGAAAGGATACAACCCGGGAGATGTTGAATTCCACGACGAATCTCCTTCCTCGGAAGGCTCTATGATATATCACAACATCATTCCCGAGCCTGCACCATACATCCAGGAGAATGCTCTTCGGGTTCTTCAGACACTGTATTGGGGGCCTAAAGACAAGAATGTGCCTCGCTTGAAGCGCATTATCTACACGATTAAAGACTATGACGGTATCAGCGAGAAGTATGGAAACGGCGACTATGTCGGCATTCGCTACAGCACAAAATGGATCGAGCGATGCTTCGCCGGCAATGATACCTTGCGACTTGACTATGAGACACGCGGGGTTCTCTATCACGAGCTTACCCATGCTTACCAGCTTTCTCCCGAAGGATGTGGGCAATACGATGGCAAGAGCGAGTACTGGCTCTTCATCGAGGGACTGGCCGACGCTGTTCGCGTGGCATGTGGATGTTTCGACCAGGACTTCAGCAGTAAGGACCGCACACGTGGCGACTCATGGCGCAAGGGCTATCGTGTGACCGGTTATTTCCTCTACTGGCTGCAACTTAATAAGGACAAGGACTTCATCCGCAAGTTTAATCGCTCTGCAGTTGAGCTGAATCCCTGGTCGTGGGACAGGGCGATGAAGCACATTCTTGGCGACAAGCCAGAGAACACGACTGATGCCCTGTGGGATGAATACCAAAAAGCTGTCGGCGACAAATGAGTAGCGCTCTCGTAGTTCTTTCCGGGGGGCAGGACAGTACGACCTGTCTCTTCTGGGCTCTCAAGCACTTCGACGAAGTGAGAGCTCTCAGCTTCCGCTATGGGCAGAGGCATGTAGTAGAGGTGGACATTGCAAGACAGCTGTGCGAGGAAGCAGGCGTTCCATGGGAATGCATGGATATCAGCTTCATCTCTCAGCTCAGCCCTTTGTGCAGTTTAACGAATACAGAACTCGACGTCGAAGCAGAAAAGAAGGAGGGCGACCCTTATCCCACGACATTTGTGCCTGGCAGGAACCTCTTCTTCATCTCTGTCGCCGCCATATATGCCCACAATCACGGCATCTTTGATGTCATCACGGGCGTAGGGCAGGCTGATTTCAGCGGCTATCCCGACTGCAGGGACGGGTTCATCAAAAGCCTGAACACGACGCTCAACCTTGCTATGGACGAGCAGTTTCGCCTGCATACTCCACTGATGTGGCTCGACAAGGAGCAGACATGGGCACTTGCCGACGAGCTGGGCGTGCTCGATACTGTCCGATACCGTACGCTGACCTGCTACAACGGCATTGTGGGCGATGGCTGCGGACACTGCCCGTCCTGCAAACTGCGTCGCGAGGGGCTGCAGAGGTTCTTAAGTCACAAGGCATGACCGAATATCACAAAACCAATAACTTCAAGAGATGGATTCATTAAAGGCATTAGGCAAGAAGAGCGAGATTCCCCGTGACTACGACCCGGGAGTGCTGGAAGCATTCGAGAACAAACACGTCGAGAACGATTACTGGGTGCGTTTCAACTGCGCAGAGTTCACGACGCTCTGCCCCATTACAGGTCAGCCGGACTTCGCAGAGATTCGTATCAACTACCTGCCCGACAAGAGAATGGTGGAGAGCAAAAGCCTGAAGCTCTACCTCTTCTCGTTTCGCAACCACGGCAGCTTCCACGAGGACTGCGTCAACACCATCATGAAGGACCTCATCGCCCTCATGAATCCCAAGTACATCGAAGTGCTCGGCATCTTCGTTCCCCGTGGTGGCATCAGCATCTACCCCTATGCAAACTACGGCCGGCCTGGCACGAAGTACGAGGAGATGGCACAATATCGGATGCTCCATCACGACATCCAAATGTAAAGATTCTTTCACAAGCCGCCTTCTCAGACGGCTTTTTTTGTGTCCGGCGGCACTTTCCTACCCTCGGAGCAAAATATGAGCTTAAATCGCGTTTTGCTTTGCCAGCGGGCTTTTCAGAGGTCGACACGGACGGTGAGAAGCAAACAAAGTATCATCCCGACCGGTGATACTGGCAAAATCGGCACAAGAATATGGCGAAAACGACACGTCTCTGCGCCCGACGTCACACGAGGAATTGGCAAAGATCTCGTGTCGCGTTTGCAAAGATGACGTGTGAAGTCTTGGCACGACACCCGTCGAGCTCGCGTGCATCTCACGTCTCGCGACTCAGAACGACGTGAAATGCGTGTTTTTTTGTCAAGATTTTTCCGGAGAATTCTCAGCGCATTACTTCAGCATATCCTTGAAGTGCTGGGTTATCTGACGGAAGAGATGGGCGCGCGTGTTGCCTCCGTAGATGCTGTGATTGCGGTTGGTGTAGGTCAGTTCACGGAAGTCCTTGTCGGCCTGGACGAGTGCCTCGGTGTATTCTGCCGCGTTGCGGAAGTGGACATTATCGTCGGCGAGGCCGTGGACGAGCAGTAAGCTGCCGCTGAGTTTCGAGGCACGACTGATGGGACAAACGTCGTAGCCATCGCCGTTCTCGTTAGGCGTACGCATGTATCTCTCGGAATAGACCGTGTCGTAATACCTCCAACTGGTGGGGGCAGCGACAGCCACGCCAGCGGCAAACACGGGCCGGCCCTCGCTCATACTCATCAAAGTGTTGAAGCCGCCGTAGCTCCAGCCCCAGATGGCGATGTGGTCTTTGTCGACATAACTCTGCTGGCCGAGCCAGATGGCAGCTTCCACCTGGTCGCGACTCTCGAGCTGTCCGAGCTTGAGATACGTGCACTGCTCGAAGGCCCTGCCTCGTCCGCCCGTACCTCTGCCGTCCACACATACCGAGATGAAACCTTCCTGTGCCAGATACTGCTCGTAAAGACAGCCGCCCATATTGCCCGCGTTCCAGCTGTCCACCACTTGCTGGCTGCCGGGGCCGCTGTATTGGAGCATGACGACAGGATACTTCCTGGCAGGATTGAAGTCAGGAGGCAGCACCATGAAGCCGTTGAGCTGTATGCCGTCGGAGGTCGTGAAGGTAAAGAACTTGCGTTCGCCGAGCCTCAGCCCTGCAAGCTTCTGGCGAAGACCGGCATTGTCCTCGAGCGTCTTGAGCGTTTTGCCCGAGGCATCGCATAGTGTCGTGACGGATGGCGTGCCCAGATCGCTCCACGTGTTTATAAAGTAACGGAAGCCGGTGGAAAAGATGGCGTTGTTCGTCCCGGCCTGAGAAGTGCTCAGGCGCGACACTTTGCCCTTGCCGTCGCTTCTGTAGACACTCTTCCGGAGCGGGCTTTCCTGATTGCTTGCAAAGTAGGTGACTCCAGTCTTTTCATCATAGCCATAGAAGTTCTTGACCTCATAATCTCCGCTCGTCAACTGCCGACGAAGCGTCCCGTTAAGGTCGTAGAGGTAGAGATGCTTGTATCCGCTCCGCTCGCTCGTCAGCACAAATCCGCCGGAAACAGTCTTGAAGCTGGTCACGCTCTGCTCAGGCACATAGCATTCCGCCTGCTCGCGAACGATGACGCGACACTCCGTGCTGCGGGGATTGGCCAGATAAATGTCGAGCTGATTCTGGTGGCGGTTGAGGGTGAGAATGAGCAACTTCTCCGCATCGTCTGTAAAAAAGATGCGAGGTATATAGCCGTCCGAGGGGATGGGAAGCTGCATCTTGCGGATGGCGCGACTTTTGATATCGAAACTATACACGCCTACCACGCTGTTCTTTGCTCCGGCAATGGGGTATTTGTAGTCGTACGAACCCGGATATTGGGCGTAATCCTTCTTCTCGGGACTCATGCCCTTGTACCAGGGGAAGCTGAACATCGGCACTTCCGACTCGTCGTAACGTATCCAGGCAATCATCGTGTTGTCGGCATTGAAGTCAAAAGCACGGGCGAACGAGAACTCCTCTTCGTTCACCCAATCGGGCTTGCCGTTGATGATCTTGTTAAACTCGCCGTCCTTCGTGATTTGGCTCTCGCTGTTATTGAAAAGCAATTTGACCAGGAAGAGGTTTCCCTCGCGCACGAAAGCTACCATCGTGCCATCCCTGCTCCAGAGAGGTTGTTCCTGAGGTCCCCCTTCGCTCAGGTGAGCGAGAGTGCGGTTCTTTACATTATATATATAATATTCTGCCGTCTTGCTATGGCGGTAGATACCCTTTGTCTCCGTTCCTACGAGGATGTTCTTCTCGTCGGGCGACATCAGATAACTGTCGATCTTGTCAATCTTGACGCGATTCTTGATGTTGTTCACGTCGAAAAGCACACCGGTTTCTGCTCCCGTACGGAAGCTGTGGACGACAATCTGCTTGCCGTCTGCCGAGATTTGGCTGTAGGTTTCACCGTCGAGGAGCGGCGTCACGCCGTAGATACCTTTCTGTGAATACACGCCATTAGTAAGGTCTCGAAGTGTCAATCCATCGGCCCACGCGAGGGAGATTGCACATAAGAGCACCAAAAGAGTTACGACTCGTCTCATTGTTCAAATAGGTAATTTTGATGCAAAGATACGAAAAAAAACAAGATAATGAGTTACGAAACAAATTAATTTCGTAACTTTGCCACCGTTTCACACAAACAATCACGTCAGAATGAAGAACAATTATCCTTTTTTGAGTATGCTCCGCAAGTATGTGAACAGCAGCGTACTCCTTGTAATAGCCTCCGTAACTGCACTCATCATAGCAAACAGCCCGTGGGGTGACATCTACCGAACGATTTGGGAACTGCCCATCAGCCTCAGCATCGGCGGCTTCAACTTCTTTAGCCACGACGGACATGCCATGTCGCTGGGTACCTTTATCAACGACTTCCTGATGGCCATCTTCTTTTTAAGCGTCGGACTTGAGATTAAGCGGGAAGTGCTCTGCGGAGAGCTGTCGAGCCTGAAGAAAGCTCTTGCACCAGTCATCGGCGCATGCGGAGGAATGCTGCTTCCCGTGATAGTCTTCTTCCTGGTTTGTCCGAAAAACCCGGTAATGGAGCGTGGCATGGCCATTCCAATGGCAACGGACATCGCTTTCTCACTGGGATGCCTGAGTGTCTTCAGCAAACGATGCCCCCTGGGACTGAAGGTCTTCCTTGCCACCCTTGCCGTAGCCGACGACCTTGGCGGCATTCTCGTCATCGCAATACGCTACACGGAACACCTGAACATGGGATACATCCTGGCTGCCTTCCTGATTGTCGGCATACTTTGTATCGGCAACTGGAGGGGCGTACGCACAAAAGCCTTCTACATCAACACGGGTCTCATTCTCTGGTATTGCATGCTGAACAGCGGCATCCACTCCACGATAGCAGGCGTCGTACTGGCCTTCTGCATCCCCGCCAACATTCCCAGGGGCACGAAGTACTACATCGAACGCATCCGCCATCAGCTCGACCACTTCCCCTCGACCGTAGTCACCTATGCCGACCGCAACAAACCTGTCGTGCTGAGCGACGACGAGATTGCGCTCCTGAAGAGTGTGGAGTCTTCCTCCGACCACCTGGTCAGCCCGCTTCAGGACATGGAGGACATGCTGAAGATGCCCGTCAACTATCACATCATCCCGCTCTTTGCCTTTGCGAATGCAGGCGTGAACCTGGCGGGAATGAGCCTGATGAGCCTCTTCTCGGGTGTCGGCCTGGCAGTATTCCTTGGATTGCTCATCGGCAAATTCTGCGGCGTGTTCAGCTTCACATGGCTTGGCATCAAGCTCGGCATCATCCAGATGCCGGAGAATGCCAACTGGAAGTCTTTTGCCAGCATATGTATGCTGTGCGGAATAGGCTTTACGGTAAGTATGTTCATGGCAGCGCTGAGCTATCCCTCAGCCGAACATGCCGACCTGCTTAACGACGCGAAGCTGGGCATCCTATGCGGCACGATAGCGAGCGCGATAGTCGGATGCTTCATGCTCAACGCGTTCCTGCCGAAGGAAAACCCCGACGAGACTAGCAAATAAAAGAAAGCCCCCTTTAAAGAAAGAAAGCCCCCTTTATAAAAAAAGGGAGCTTTCTTTCTTTTATAACGGCGATGACCTTCCTGCCTCACCTCTCCTTATGGGAGAGATGGGGCAAGGGTTATCCTGAGTTCTTTGCCTTCGGCGAGGTCCTTGTGCTTCACGAACCAGCCCTGCAAGGGGACTCCGCCTATCGTGACGCTCTTTATCTTCTCGCCCTTTCCTTCCTTGATGATGTCGAACGACTTGCCGCTCCCCAGGGTGAAGTGCACTTTGTCGAAAAGCGGTACCGTCACGATGTACTCGGGGTCGGCCGGCGAATAGGTGTATATGCCTATGGCGTTCAGCACATACCAGCTCGACATCTCGCCTGCATCGTCCATCCCCGCGTAGGCCAAGCCTTCCTTCCCCATTCCGTAATACTTGTGCATCAAGGTGTTCAGCACGTGCTGTGCCTTCTCCTGCCTGTCGACAAAGTAGTAGGCATAGGGGATGCTGTGCCCGGGCTGGTTACCATGGCAGTAGAGGCCAAGATAGCCTGTGCAGTTAAAGGCGGGATAGCCTCCGTTCTTGACGGTGAAGAGGGAGTCGAGCTTGCGCTCTGCTGCCTCCTTCGACGGATAGAGCGATACCATTCCCGACGGGTCGTGAGGTGCGAAGAAGA
Organism: uncultured Bacteroidaceae bacterium; assembly: GCA_905235305.1. Taxonomy (GTDB): domain Bacteria; phylum Bacteroidota; class Bacteroidia; order Bacteroidales; family Bacteroidaceae; genus Physcousia. Next base: position 72,250 of record CAJOLC010000019.1, read on the forward strand.
GTGAGTTCCAGGCGTCTGCCTCGCGATACTGATACTGATAATACGGATAGTTCGGACGGAAGTCCTCTATCCAGACGCCTTTCCCGTCGCGAAGCACCTTGCCGCGCCAGAAGCCAGTCGAGGGGTCGAAGAGTGTCCTGTAGTTCTGCGAATGACGGAGGAGCAGCTGTTCATTCTCCTTATCTCCAAGTTCACGAGCGACGAGTGCTGTTGCATAGTCGTCATAGGCGAACTCGAGCGTCTTGGTGACTGCACCTTTATACTCGTCGCCTGTCGGGACGTTCACGGTATCTTTCTCGGAAATCCATCCGCGCTCCAGGTACTCGTCGAGATAAGGGCGACCGCCTCTGCCCGGCACCGTGGCACTCTTTAGCATGAGAGCATAAGCACGCTTCAAGTCGAAGTCGCGGATTCCCCTGAGCCATGAGCCTGCCACGAAGGTGCTGGCGTGGTCGCCGTGGAAGAAGGTCGGCATGTAGCCACCATGAGCTTCGCCTCTTTCGATGCAGGAGCGGATGATGTCGCGGGCGACATCGGGTGTCACCATGCCGAGCAGGATGAGCTTATTGCGGTAGGTGTCCCAGAAGGAAGGATTGGTGTAGTAGTTGAAGTCGCCCTTAGCGACGCCGCCTCTATCGCTGGGATATTCGCCGTTCACGTCGGTACGGAGGTGGGGGAAAAGGAATGTCTTGTAGAAGGTCGAGTAGAGCATCTGCTTCTCTGCCAGCGTCCCGCCTTCCACCTGGATGTGACTCAGGATGTTCTCCCACGTCTTGTCTGCATCGCTGCGGACAGTCTCGAAGCTCTTTCCCTCGAGTTCTGCCTTCAGGTTCTCCTTGGCATTCTCGATGCTGACGAACGAGAATCCTATCTTGAGTTCCAAAGGTTTCGACCCTTTGGGCTTCTTGAGCTTCACGAGACCTACGGGACGGGACCCTTGCCCCCTGCCCCTTGCTCCTTGCTCCCCGGCCGGCTCTTCCGTCACGCTCTCGATGTCTTCCGACAGCTCAGCATAGAAATAGATGCGTCCTTCGCCATCCTGGAAGCCTTCGAAAGAGTTCTTCCCAGCCTGCTTCAGTTCCCATCTGCGCGGCATGCTGTTTGAGCGGGAGATGTCGATGAGCACGCCCCTGTGGTCGCCCTTTCGGAAAGTATAGCGATGATAGCCGCAACGAAGCGTCGTGGTCAGCTCCACATTCACGTTATATCTGTCGAGCTGCACACGATAATAGCCTGGATGCGCCTCCTCATTGTCGTGGCGATAGGGCGAGGCATAGCTCTGCGGCGTAGGATTACCCTCATCCGTAACGGGCAGGATCGGCAGGTGGAGCAGGTTCCAATGCCCCTTACTCGTATGGGCAAAGCCGTAGATGAGAGAGTCTTCGTACTGATAGCCCGACCCGGAGCGATACATTGTGACGGGAGTGAGCTGAACCATTGCATTCGGCAGGGCAGCTCCGGGGAATGCCTCTGCGCCCCATTGTCTTTCGCCGGGTTTAGGCACGAAGCCCAGGTCTTCGGGCGTCCATAGCGTCGTAGTGCCTACAAAGGGATTAACATACTGGGTCACGCTTTCCGCCATGGCAGAAAGGGAAACAAGAAGACACGAAACTGAGATGATTAGTGACTTATGCATATATCAAGTTTTAAATTAAACATTGCCATTTATGAATGGGAGACACATCGGCAGTTCCTGCCGGAGCTTTGCTTCCGATATGAACTCTCCATAACTTCTATTTATATTAGACAATTCTCCCCCGAAAAGGTTTATTGCAAAGGGATGAAAAACGTATACATATTTAATATTAAAGCAGTCACCAATGATAACGATACTGCTTCTCTGGGGGGGTACTGACATGAAATGACAGCTGAAATGGCATTTTACTAACTCGAGGCTTGATGATTTCGGAAAAAAAAGCTTATCTTTGCACCAAAAGGAAATAGAGAACAGGCACAAGCGAATGACTACAACAGATAAAAATGCATTAATGGATTTCTTCCTGCGTGATGAGTTTGCACGGCAGAACGGGATAGAGATAGTAGAGATAGAAGAAGGCTATGCCCGAACACAAGTACTCATAGAACCTCGGCACATGAATGCCGGCGGTTATGTGCAGGGAGGCGTGCTCTTCACCCTGGCGGACCTGGCCTTCGCAGCCGCCACCAACAGTCATGGCACCCTCACTGTAACCTCCACAGCCAACATCACGTTCACTCGCAAAGCCAGCGCCGGCATCATTTCGGCTCAAGCGCAGGAACTCGTCAACAGCCGTCATGTACCCTTCTGCGAGGTACGCGTCACAGACGATGCAGGCAATCTGCTTGCCATCTTCACAGCCAGCGGCTATCGCAAAGAAGGAACAAAATCAATACCAGAAGCAGTATGAAACGAATAGGAATAGACATCGGAACCAGCTCCATCTGCGGCGTGCTCTATGACGAGAATGGGCAGCTGCTACGTTCGCTGACACGCGTCAACGAAGCACCTATAGTGGGCACTCCATCGTGGTCATTTCAGCAGGATGCCGAACAGATATTGGACATAGTAAAGCGTCTGCTGGACGACCTCATGGCAGACGATGTTGCCTCGATAGGCTTCTCCGGACAGATGCACGGCATGCTATATGTGAATGCCTCGGGACAGAGCGTCAGCCCGCTCTATACATGGCAGGACGGAAGCGCAGCGCAGGAATATGCCGATGGCAAAAGCTATGCCAAGTGGCTGACCGAACGTACGGGCTACGAGATTGCCGCAGGTTATGGCCTTGCCACACACTTTTACCACCTCAAGCAGCAGAGTGTGCCGGCATCGGCCGTCAAGCTCTGCACCATCATGGACTACGTTGCCATGAGTCTTTGCGGGCAAAGCTGGCCGCTATGCGAGCCATCGAATGCTGCCAGCCTCGGCTTCTTTAATAAAAGAACATTGCAGTTCGACCGCGAAGCCTTGCGACTGGCAGGCATCGACGAAAGCATTCTGCCGGAAGTGCGTCCAGCCGGAACGCAGGTCGGACTCTATGGGAAAGTACCTGTCTATGTCCCTATCGGCGACAATCAGGCAGCCTACCTCGGTTCGGTGACAGATAAAGCGAGCTCCCTGCACGTGACCATTGGCACCAGCAGTCAGCTCTCTATCTACTCAGACAAATATATAGAAGTGCCACCTCTCGACACTCGCCCCCTCCCCGGAGGAGGCTATCTGTTGGTGGGAGCAGCCCTGTGTGGCGGATGCTCATATGCCTTGCTCAAGGATTTTTATGCTCAGGTGGTGGAGATGTTCACAGAGAAAAAGCTTTCCGATGCGGAGATCTACGGAAAGATGTACCAGACGGCCGCCAAAGAGACTGACGGGCTGACGGTTCAGACCACATTTGACGGCACTCGACAAGATGCCTCCTTGCGTGGCTCCATAGCTGGCATCAGCCTCAGGAACTATTCTCCCGACCGTCTGACGACAGCCTTCCTGAAGGGCATCTGTCAGGAACTGCACGGATTCTACGAGCATTTGCCGGCAGCAATCAGTGGCAGCAGGAAAGTGATCGTCGGCTCAGGCAACGGCCTTCGAAAGAATGCCCTACTGCAGCAATTACTTTCAGAAACCTTCGGCCTGCCTGTCCTCATGACAGATCACGAGGAAGAAGCTGCCATGGGAGCAGCCATCTGTCCCGCCTGCACATGATTTCATGGCATTTCTGACACCCCCCTCGTTCTTACATGAAGAACATTGTATTACAAAAAAAAGAGAGTCCCCAACAGGACTCTCTTAATGTTTTTCTGAGCCACTACGGGGACTCGAACCCCGGACCCACGCATTACGAATGCGTTGCTCTACCAACTGAGCCATAGTGGCAAATGCGGTTGCAAAGGTAAGAAAAAAAGTGAAAACGGAGAAATGAAAACCGAAAAATTATTGGTTTTCTACAATAATTTGTGTACTTTTGCACTAAGAATAAGCATTAGAAACTATGAATAAGAAGTTCCTCTGGCTGCTTGCAGCACTGATTCTCATTACCGGCGGAGCTGCATCAATGTCATATTATTTGCTTTCAGCAAGGGTTCCTGACTCGGGCGAGGCACAGGGAAAGCTGATATACGTCGACAGAGATGACACGGCAGACAGCGTCAAGACGAAATCCGGCTTAGGTTGGCGATGGGATTTATACAGCAAAGTCATGAGCTTTCGCCCGAGGACCGGCCGTTATCATGTCATGCCCGGGATGACTTGCCTGCAATTGTATCGCCAGCTTCGCAACGGTACGCAGGAACCCATGAACCTGGTTGTGCCCACGTCACGCACTATATGCAAGCTGGCTTCCGCCCTTTCGCAGAGCTTGATGATTGATTCTGCCGAGATAGCCGGTGCCTTGACCGACAGCTCATACTGCTTCACACACGGCTACACCACTGCCACCATCCCCGCCCTCTTCATTCCGAACACCTACGAAATCTATTGGGACATATCCCTGGACAAGTTCGTGGAGCGCATGGAACGCGAGAACAACCGCTTCTGGACGGCAGACAGGAAGGCCAAGGCGGAAGCTCTCGGCATGACACGCGAGCAGGTGGCGACACTGGCAAGCATCGTTGACGAGGAGACTGCAAACAATGCCGAGAAGCCGATGATTGCAGGTCTTTACCTCAACCGGCTGCGTATAGGAATGAAGCTGCAAGCCGACCCGACGGTGAAATTTGCGGTGGGCGACTTCACGCTCCGTCGCATCCTGAACAAGCACCTGCTCGTCGAGAGTCCGTACAACACATACCTCCACGAAGGCCTGCCGCCAGGACCCATTCGGATTCCCAGCATCGCCGGCCTGGATGCAGTGCTGAACCATGTGGACCACCCTTATTTATATATGTGTGCCAAAGAGGATTTCTCCGGCACACACAACTTTGCAAAGACGCTTTCTGAACATTATCAGAACGCACGCCGCTATGTAAAGGCCCTGAACGAACGTGGAATACGCTGAGACATTCCACGCCTGCTTAGTCAATGTTATAGCATGGAGTGATTGCAGCATCATGAACCTGCAATTGAATATTCATGAACCTGCAATTGCAGCATCATGAACCTGCAAAGGGGATAGGCTGCTAAACATGGAGAAGAGGCTGGATGGATGAGGTCGGGAAGTAGGATCAGGGGGATAGCAGACACGCTTTGACGCGGAAGGCTTTCTATTTCTTCCAGACGAAACGGTAGGCAAAGCGGCGGTTGGGGGCAGTGTCGCCAGTGGTCGAGATGCTGATGATGTCGTCGGGATTGCTGGGATTGTCGGCCCATTTAAAGGCGAAGGAGAACGCTTTCCCTGTCTTTCCGAGAAGTTTTCGAGGCACTGCCAACTCAACCACATTGCCCCGAGTGGCAAAGGGATAAGTGCCTTCTGCCGGACTGATGATGCAGTCGTAGGTTCCGTCTTCGTCGGTGTCGATGTAGAGAAGCATCCAGTTCGGGTCGGTGAAGGGCGTAAGAGCGTCGGCAGTTTCTGCGGCAAAGTAGACGTTCACCTTGTCGACGGCAACAAGCAGGCGCGTTATGTCGTTGCGTCCACTGCTGTCCGTATAGTGATGGTCGCCGTAACCGTCATAGTCTCTATGCAGGACATCGCCACGCGTATCAAGGTAACAGCTGTCCGGCAGCCATTCGTCGAGACTGCCGTCCACTGTTATCTGCTGGTATCCACTGTGAATAGGCATGGGCTGCACGCCTTTATAGCGGCGGATGTTCTGCACCATCTGCATATAATAATTGTCGGTCCAGCCGTCTTTCATCGGAGCGATGGTGCGGTTGAACTCAGCATTGTATTGGTCGACGAAGTAGAAAGGATTGTCTTTCCTGCCAAGGAAGTCAAGGTGCATCTCAGCTTGTCCGCTGGGATCCTTGCCGTTGCGATACTTCCCGGCCGTCCATTCGTTCCAATCATTAAGGTAGATGAAGTCAGGATCAACCTGCAAGGCTTCGTCCCAGCGTTCTTGGAAATAGATTCCATACTGCGAGAGAGGCTGTCCGTCGGATGCCAAAGGCATATCCTTCCCATCGAGAGGCGGTTCGCCGGACGCCCGCTTCCAGCTCTTTCCCACAATGCTCAGAGGATGCTGTGCAGGCGTGACGGCCATCTGCTCCATGCGTCCCTGGTGCCTGGCACACAGTTCCTCGGGACTGAGGGCAGCCACTTCCTTGTCGTTCAGCTGGTAGCCAAAGCTCCATTTGTCTTCGCCTCCGACGTATCGCTCGCCAGCCCATTCGTAATAGCCCCACCACATGTTCCTCAGCGTAAAGAAGGTTTTGACCTCTTCGCTGTAGTCTTTGTTCTGCTGACCGCCATTGGGATTGGCATCGACACTTGGCGTTGCATTGTAAAGAAGCAAGGGTTTGCCGTCGAAATAATACCAGCAATCCTCGTATCGCCGCGTCTTGTAATAGCGTTCGTAAAGGCTTTGCACCACGTCAATCACGTTACCGTTGAACGCCCAGAAGCAGAATTTAGGCACTTTGTTACCCAAAGCCTTCATCTCCTGCATGGTTTGGAAGAGGACTTCCCATTCGTCCCAATAGCAGACGGCATTCGTCACGTCCATGATGAGCACGTCAACTCCGGCATCGGCAAGCATCGAAAGGTCGTGGAAGCACACATATCTGTCCTTGCTGAGGAAGTAGCCATACTCGGGTTCGCCCCAGTGATAAGTGGCATAAGGAATGTCTGGATTGCCTCTCGTACACATGGAATCAGCCTCGATGCACTTCGTCACGTCGTAGGTATAAGGCTGTCCGTCGTGATGATCGGCAGTGTGCCATGTGATGTAGAAGATGCCTACATGGCGTTCTTTGTCAGTCTTGATAGGATACTCCTCAGCAGTCGGCAACCTGCGGCCCAAGGCATCGATGGCAACCCAGCTCCTTTCCATGCCTCCGCCCTGTAAGGGAAACGCTTCTTGCCCCCATAGAGAGGCAGCAAGAAACAACAAACAGGGGAGATACTTTCTCATGACAAAGAAATAAAACCACCCTTGGTGAAAGGGATCATTACTCTTTATTCGCTCTCTTTCGCTCCAAATGGTCGAGGATAACCTTACGCATTCGCATACTCTTCGGCGTAACCTCTACATATTCATCTGCCTTGATGTACTCCAAAGCCTCTTCGAGCGAGAAGATTGTGGCAGGGATGATGTGCGCCTTCTCATCGGTACCGCTGGCACGGACATTGGTAAGCTGCTTTGCTTTGCAGACATTGATGACGATATCATTCTCGTGAACATGCTCGCCGACCACTTGGCCCGCATAAACCTGGTCTTGAGGCTCGATGAAGAAACGGCCACGATCCTGCAAATGATCTATGGCGTAAGCGTAGGCATTGCCAGTCTCAAGAGCAATGAGAGAGCCGTTGACGCGACGGTTGATGTCGCCCTTGTAGGGTTGATATTCCTTGAAGCGATGGGCGATGATGGCTTCGCCCTGACTTGCCGTGAGCATATTCGTGCGAAGACCTATAATGCCTCGGGAAGGGATGAGGAACTCGATGTTGACACGCTCGCCCTGACTCTCCATGCTTGTCATCTCGCCTTTCCGCCTCGTCACCATGTCGATCATCTTCGACGAGAACTCTTCCGGCACGTTGATTGTCATTTCTTCTATGGGCTCGCACTTCACGCCGTCTATCTCTTTATAGATGACCTGCGGCTGTCCGACCTGTAGTTCGTAGCCTTCGCGGCGCATCGTCTCAATGAGAACAGAGAGATGCAAGACGCCGCGACCAGAGACTATCCAACGGTCGGTGTAGCCCTCGGGTACTTCGACACGCAGGGCAAGGTTCTTCTCCAGCTCGCGCTCCAGACGTTCACCTATGTGGCGGCTCGTGCAGTACTTTCCTTCTTTGCCGAAGAAAGGCGAGTCGTTGATGGTGAAAAGCATGGACATCGTCGGTTCGTCGATGCTGATGGGAGGCAAAGGTTCAGGATTCTCGAAGTCGCAAATGGTGTCGCCTATCTCGAAATGCTCCAGCCCGACGATGGCACAGATGTCGCCCGAGCTGACTTCTGCAGTCTTCTGGCGTCCCATGCCTGTAAAAGTATGAAGTTCCTTGATGCGAGTCTTCTCGGTTTGACCATTGCGGTGAGCGATGGTGATGTTCATGCCTTCCCTGAGCGTGCCGCGATGAACCCTGCCCACTGCTATGCGACCTGTATAGGTACTATAGTCAAGGCTGGTGATGAGCATCTGGGGCGTGCCTTCCAGCACCTCAGGCTCGGGGATATATTTGAGGATGCAGTCCAGCAGATAAGTAATGTCCCCGGTCGGTGTGTTCCAATCTTCTGCCATCCAGCCTTGCTTTGCAGAGCCATAGATAACAGGGAAGTCGAGCTGGTCCTCAGTAGCATCCAGGTCACACATCAAGTCGAACACCATCTCGTAGACTTCTTCCGGACGGCAATTTGGCTTGTCGACCTTATTGATGACGACCACAGGTTTCAAGCCAATCTGCAGTGCCTTCTGCAAGACGAAACGTGTCTGCGGCATCGGCCCCTCGAAGGCATCGACCAGCAGCAAGCAGCCGTCTGCCATGTTGAGCACACGTTCCACTTCGCCACCGAAATCGCTGTGTCCCGGCGTGTCAATGATGTTTATCTTCGTATTCTTGTAATTGATGCTGACGTTCTTGGAGAGGATAGTGATGCCACGTTCCCTTTCCAGTTCGTTGTTGTCGAGCATGAGTTCGCCTGTCTGCTGGTTCTCTCGGAAGAGATTACCTGCCAGAAGCATTTTATCCACGAGTGTCGTCTTGCCGTGATCGACGTGTGCAATGATTGCTATATTCCTGATGCTTTGCATATACTTTTCAATTTCGGCGGCAAAATTACAAAAAATCCTTCAAATACTATAGCTATTTGTTTAAAGAATTTCATTTTGCTGGCGAAGAACTAACAAGAGATACGAGAAACATACTCTGAATCGTACACATGAACAGACTTCAGAACATTATCTGTCTCACTTCTCTTCTCATCTTCTTTCTGGTGTCTACTGAGCAGATTGATATCTTGGCCAGGCATGTCTTCACGTCAGGTTGATAACGGCTTACCTGCAGAAACGGGTATGGCTATAGTCTTTCAAATCCGCGCCAGACTACTATTCCGATGTACGAGGACTACCAGGCCACGGGCAAGCCACGCTTGATAAAGACCTACGAGAGCAAAGAATCCGGCGGCATCTACCTGAACCGCTTCCCGAAACTCGAGACAGGTAGGAATGATATTCTGCACGGGCTCAGCAGCGACGACAAAGATGTTTGTAAAAGCGACGCGTCCCTATGGGCAGAGCGACGCGTCCCTATGGGCAATGCGACACGTCCCTATGGGCAGAGCGACGCGTCCCTTTTGGCAGAGCGACTATAGGATTTAAAAAACGTCACATGTCAAGCTGGGCAATTGGGCTGCAGTCAATATAAACTTTCTCAGGCCGTTTTTTCGCCGGACACCAATAGTTCATTCTTAGCCCTTATATCTGCCCGAGAGTCGGAAAGCATCACCGGAGGCTTTTGTCACAAACAAATCCCACGGCTTCACAGGCGCATCCTGCCCGATTCACACGGACAGTTTCAGAATTCGACTGGTGCTTTCGGTAACCCTGTAACGATTGTCGCTGCGATGTCCGATGAGCCAGATGATGTCCTCACCATGGGTCGCCACAAACGTCTCTGCTTTCTCGAAGCGACTCAACTTGACATCAGTGAGGAAATCACTTACCAATTTCCTCCCTTTCATGCCGAATGGCACAAAGGAATCGCCTTCACGAACCAGCCGTACTTCAATGGGCTTCGTCAGCAGGTCTGCATCAAAGTAGGCAATATTGCGGCCGGTCTCGCCGATGCATGACACCAACTCTTCACGGATCTGCGGTGGGGTTTTGACTTTTGAAAGCTGAATTTCGGTTTGTATTAGTGCATCACGGTCTCGCAGGACACTGTGCGACTTCGACGACCACATCTTGCCCACCTCGCTTTTTGCCGACAAAAGCATCTCCTCCTCCTGAGAGTTATTGAATCCCTTTCCCACAAGCCATTCATGCAATAACGACTGATGATGGCCTGCCAAGGCAGAAAGGGGGAATCGGCCTTCCGTAATTCCAAGCTCCCGCGACGTCGCCTCTATACCTTTCTGATAATAAGGCAGGCTCTCCCTGACGATGTCTCCGGCAAGACAAAGATGGCGGACGGCAGCCGGGTTGAGTTCCCGGAGCAAAGGCATGACGTCCAGGCGAATGCGGTTCCTCAAGTAAGTGCGTTCGTTGTTCGAACTGTCCGTGACGTACGACTGCCCCCGCGACTTCAGATATGCCAGGATCTCTTCTCGGTTCAGGCAAAGCAACGGGCGGATGATGCCGTCACGCCATGCCGGCATACCAGTCAAACCGCGCAATCCGGTGCCTCGAATCAGGTTGAGGATCAGCGTCTCCGCCTGGTCATCACGATGGTGAGCCACCGCAACACACGCCTCGTCTCGGTCGGTTTCCAGGGGGGAATCCTGCGACTTGCCTTGTCGGACCTCCTCCGACCTTTCCTCCTCACGGACACGTTCTAACTCCTCGCGGAACCAGGCGTAACGAAGTTCGCGGGCAGCCATCTCGATGCTCACGCCATGCTGTCTCGCATAGTCCTCCGTTTCGAAGTGACGAATGGCCAAGGGTACACCGTTCTGCCGACACAGTTCCTCCGCAAAAGTCTGGTCACGGTTCGACTCCTCACCGCGCAGATGAAAGTTGCAATGCAGGGCCTTCACCTTGTAACCCAGTTCCTTCATGATGAGGAGAAGGGCAGTGGAATCAGCACCTCCGCTCAACGCGACGAGAACTGCAGACCGAGGCCTCAGCAGAATCTCCCTGTCGATATACGCCTTAACCTTCTCAATCATTTCCCTTGCAGCAGTTGTCGTGCATTCTCCTTTGCCGCTTCCGTCACATTACTGCCGCTGAGCATGTGCGCAAGTTCGGCAACTCGACCTGCCTCGTCCAGTCGCTTGATGTGTGTCAGGGTGCGACTTCCCGTGTCTTCCTTGTAGACAAGATAATGCGCATCGCCTTTAGCGGCTATTTGTGGAAGGTGAGTGATGGCAAGGACTTGCTGACCAGCACCCTTGCTCATCTGCGACATAATTTGTGACATCGAGCTTGCCACCTTGCCGCTGACGCCGGTATCTATCTCGTCGAAGACAATCGTCGGCAGATGCCTCTTCTTGCTTGTCAGTGCTTTCAGGGCAAGCATCACTCTCGACATCTCGCCGCCACTTGCCACGTCTGCCAACGGCCTTGGAGCCATGTTCTTATTGGCAGAGAAGAGGAAGTTCACATTGTCTGTGCCTGAAGGCAGCAACTCCTCTGCTTGCGTCACTTCGGCCCTGAACTCAGCTGCCGGCATATCCATCGACACAAGTGCCTCTGCCACAAGTTTCTCCACCTGCTTCGAGGCGCTCCGGCGACCGGCAGAAAGCTTCTCGGCAAGGCTCTTGGCCCCTGAGGTCTCGGCATCTATCAGCTCTCGGAGTTCCTTTATAGTCTCCTCGGAACCTGAGATTTGTGAAAGTCGCGAACGAATATCCTCGGCAAGGCTGGCAAGTTCTTCCGACGAGCCGACATGATGCTTCTGTTCAAGGGAGAAGAGACTGTCGAGCCGCTCCGTCACTTGTTGAAGGCGGGCAGGGTTGTACTCCACATCTTCTGCAAGGCTATTGACGTCGCGGGCAATATCTCTCACCTCAAGCAGGACACTTTCAAGGCGCTCCCTGTAGTCCCCCACGCGAGGATATATATCACTTATCTGCTGCATGGCATGCGTCGCACTGCGCAAAGCATCGATGACGCCGCCTTCCTCACTGTCATTGCCGTTAAGCAACGCATCAATTCCAGAGAGAGCCACCTTGATATCCTCTGCATGCGAGAGTGTACTCTGCAGCTCCCTCAGCTCTTCATCTTCCCCGGGCAGGGGTCTGAACTCGTCAATCTGGTCGAGTTGATAGCGTAAATAATCCTCCTCGTCTTGTCTCTTCGCCAGGTCTTCTTCGAGAGCCTTGAGCTTGCGACGCGCCTCGACGATTCGCATGTAGGAAGCATGATACTGACTTATTATGTCCTGATGCCCAGCCACTGTGTCCACGATGCCCAACTGGAAAGCAGGATTCTCGAGCAACAAGTTGCTGTGCTGCGAGTGGATGTCGAGTAAACAAAGGGCAATCTTGCGAAGGACTGAGGCGCTGACAGGTGTGTCGTTGACGAAAGCACGGCTCTTCCCATTCGACGAGACCTCTCTGCGGAGGATACATTCCGTGGGTTCATAGTCGAGCTCATTCTCCTCGAAGACACTTTTCATATCATAACCTTCGATATTGAAGATGCCCTGCATTTAGCAGTCCCGGGCATGATGGCACCTGAATCTGCCCGCACTCCCATCAGCAGACCAAGGGCCCCGAGAATGATGGACTTGCCTGCGCCCGTCTCTCCCGTCATGACAGAAAAGCCGTGTTGGAAGTCTATGTCAAGCGACTCAATGAGTACGTAGTTATTAATGGTCAGATGCGTTAACATAATAACAGTTTATAGTTCATATTTCTCGATTTGCTTCAAGAACTCAACAGCCTCGGAGATTGTCTTGACATCGTCGACGAGAAGACTCATCTTACCCTTGTCGAGCTTGAAATGACATCGGTAAGCATTGGCTTTTGCAAAGTCCACTACTTGTCCGAAGACACGTCCGTTGTAGAAAGGATTGTCGGCATCAGGACCAAAGAAAAGCCTTGCATGGCCTGCTTTCAAGACGAAACGCTCGCAGCCAAAGTGCTTGCCAAGACGGCGGAGCGTCACGACTTTCAGCAGATCGTCCGCCTCCTGTGGCAAGGGACCGAACCTGTCGACAAGTCTCCCTCGGAACAGCTCCACATCTTCATCCCGCTCCATAGCATCGAGTTCTCGGTAAAGAAGCATCCTCTCGCTTGACGTCGGGACATATTCCTCGCTGAAGTACATGGGCAGATTGCTGTCGAGCTGACAGTCATCCACGACCTCGTTGCTTGCAGAAACACTGCCATCCCTGACCTCTTCTGCATAGAGCTCATGAAACTCCTCGTTGCGAAGCTCTGTTACCGCCTGGGAAAGTATCTTCTGATAAGTCTCGTAACCAAGGTCGGCAATGAAGCCGCTCTGCTCAGCGCCAAGCAAGTTCCCTGCGCCACGAATGTCGAGATCCTGCATCGCTATGTGTATGCCACTGCCAAGGTCGCTGAAGTTCTCGATAGCTTGCAGCCTACGTCTTGCATCAACATTGAGCACAGACAGTGGCGGCGCAAGAAGATAGCAGAAAGCTTTCTTGTTAGAGCGCCCTACCCTGCCTCGCATCTGATGAAGGTCGGAGAGGCCGAAGTTGTGTGCGCCATTGATGATGATGGTGTTGGCATTGGGGATGTCTAGGCCACTCTCGATTATAGTTGTGGAGAGAAGTACGTCATATTCATAGTTCATGAAGTCAATCATCACCTTTTCCAGCTCCTCTGGCGACATCTTGCCGTGAGCCACTGCCACACGACAATCCGGCACATGCTTACGAACGAGCTCGGCAAGTTCCGGCAACTGGCTTATGCGGTTGTTGACGAAGAACACCTGTCCGCTTCTGCTCATCTCGAACTCGATGGCCTCTGCTATGACTTCGGCACTGAACTGGCAGAGCTGCGTCTGTATAGGATAACGATTGGGGGGCGGCGTTTGGATGACGCTCAGGTCTCTTGCTCCCATCAGGGAGAACTGCAAGGTGCGAGGTATTGGCGTGGCTGTCAGGGTTAGGGTGTCGACGTTGGTCTTGAGCTGGCGTAACTTCTCCTTTGTAGAGACACCAAACTTCTGCTCCTCGTCAATAATGAGAAGCCCCAGGTCTTTGAACTTGACAGTCTTGCCGATGAGCTTATGCGTACCTATTATAATATTGACACTGCCGTCCTTCAAGCCTTCGAGCACCTGCTTCGTCTGTTGAGGCGTACGAGCACGCGTCAGGTATTCAATCTTGACGGGAAAGTCTTTCAGGCGGCTCCGGAAGGTTTGGAAATGCTGATAAGCCAGCACGGTCGTCGGGACGAGAATTGCGACCTGCTTGTTGTCGGCACATGCCTTGAAGGCAGCCCTGACTGCCACTTCCGTCTTGCCAAAGCCGACATCGCCACAGACAAGTCTGTCCATTGGCCTTTGTCTTTCCATGTCGGACTTGACATCTTGTGTGGCTTTGAGTTGGTCGGGTGTATCTTCATAAAGGAAACTCGCCTCGAGTTCGTGTTGCATGAAGCTGTCGTGGCTGAAGGCGAAGCCCTTTTCCTCGCGGCGACGCGAGTAGAGCAGGATGAGGTCGCGAGCAATGTCCTTAATCTTCTTCTTCGTCCTTTCCTTCATGCGTTCCCAGGCACCAGTCCCGAGACGGCTGACGCGGGGCGGCTCGCCTTCTCGGCCTTTGTACTTGGAGACTTTGTGAAGGGAATGGATGGAGACATAGACATTGTCGCCAGCCGAATATGTTATCTTGATGACTTCCTGCATCTGGTCGCCATTCTGCATCGTGACCAGACCTCCGAAACGTCCTACACCGTAATCAATGTGGACCACATAGTCGCCTATCTCAAACTGCTGCAGCTCCTTGAGCGTCAGTGCAACCTTACCTCCTGTGGCTTTATCGCTGCGAAGGTTGTAGCGATGGAAGCGGTCGAAGATCTGATGGTCCGTAAAGATGGCGACATTGAGGTCATCGTCGATAAAGCCTGCATGCAGAGCATGGCTGACAGGGGTGAACCGTATGCCTGTCTCCTTATCGTGGAAGATGCTCTCCAGGCGGTCGGTCTGCTTTTGGCTGTCGGCCAAGATATAGAGGTCCGTGCCGTTGTCCTGCAACTTCTGGAAAGCAGAGATCAGCAAGTCGAAGTTCTTCTGGAAGAGGGGTTGCGGGTGTGTGTGGAACTGGATTGAGGAATGAGGCTCAGAACTCATGGCCGCCATCGGCTTTAATTCGATGCGGCGGAAGCCCACTATCTGCTGCTTGAATGCTTCTGGCTCGACGAGCACCTGCTCCTTCGACAATGCCTCGGAAGCCTCCTCCTGCTGAACCGTAATGGCCGACTGGCTAAAGCCTGCCTTATATGTCTGCTCCACCGTTTCGCAGAGGAACAGCAGGTCCTTCGTGACAAGCACCGCATCTTCTGGCAGGAACGAGAGGAAGCTCTCACGGCCTATGTCCCCGCCATCCATTTCAGGCACAATCGTGATGCTCTCCTGACGCTCATTGCTGAGCTGACTGTGCACCTCGAAGGTCCGTATACTGTCCACCACATCGCCGAAGAAGTCGATACGGTAAGGCAGCTCGTGCGAGAAGGAATAGACATCGATGATGCTGCCACGAACTGCAAACTGTCCTGGCTCGTAGACATAATCCGTCCTCCTGAAGCCGAAGCTGAACAACGTCTCCTGCACGAACATGATATCGACGCGTTCACCCACACTCAGGCTCAAAGTCTGCTCCCTGAGCTTCTGCTTCGTTACAACAAGCTCCGAGAGGGCTTCAGGATGCGACACGACAAAAAGAGGCAAGCTGCCGGCTGAGAGCCTGCTGAGCACCTCAGTCCGCAGAATCTCCTGCCCTGCATTGCGCGTACCGAACTTGATGGCACGCCTGTAGCTGCTCGGGAAGAAGAGCACCTGCTCATCCCCCAACAGACGCGTCAGGTCGTGATAGAAATAGCCCGCCTCTTCCTCGTCATCGAGCACGAAGACATAAGGCACATTCAGCACCTGCGGAGCCTTCCCTGCCAGCGACGCGAACACAAGAGGAGCCAGGCTTCCCTGCAGTCCGGAAAGCTGTATCGACTTATTGGTTCCCTTTTGCAGTGCAAGTGCAAGGGACTTCACGCCTGGATGCCGGGCAAAGATGTCCAGCAGTTTCTGTATCTCCATTTTGACGGCAAAGATACGAATAAGCAAGCGAAATACCAAATTTATTTGAGTATTTCCGAGCGCGAGCACCTTCAGCCAAAGACCAAAACACGAATAAGCAAGCCAAACACCACATTTATCCTTTTATCCCGAATCAGCCATCATGATTTAAGCTTCGGAGGCCGTCGCCCGAAAGACACAGCCATGAAGGCTCCTTCATTCCTTTATTCTTTCATCCCTTCTATCCCTCACTCCTTCATTTTTTCATTTCTTCATTCTTTCATTTCTCACTGATCTGCCATGAGGTTCAGGACGCTCACCACGTCGGCAATGTCGACCTTTGTATCCCCATTGACATCAAAGATTGGGTCTTTCGACTCGCTTGCCATGGCATTA
>CAJOLC010000020.1 GCA_905235305.1 uncultured Bacteroidaceae bacterium
CGCGTCAGCCGACGTAGCATAATGGGTTCTTTGCAGGTTCATGATGATGCAATTGCAGCATCATGAACCTGCAATTGAATATTCATGAACCTGCAACCAATCCCCCTGGGAGGGAATGAAGAAATGAAAGAATGAAGAAATGAAAGAAGGAATGTAGGGTGGAAAGGGAAGGGTAAGGGTATGGCATGGAAAACGCCCCTGTGTGGGGCGTTCCTTTAGTTTTTAGCGGACTGCCATGTAGAAGGTCCTGAAGGCTTCGATGCAATAGAGATGGTCGGCCACGGATGCTGTCTCGCGGCAACTGTGCATGGCAAGCAAGGGATTGCCCATGTCGACGCCTCGGAGGGGTAGGGACGATGCCAGGATGTTGCCCAGCGTACTGCCGCCTGCTACGTCGCTATGGTTCACGAATCGCTGGCAGGGCACGCCTGCCTTCTCGCAGATGCTGGCGAAGACTGCTGCCGAGACGGCGTCGCTGGCGTACTTCTGCGCCGCATTGAACTTGATGACCGGTCCGCTTCCCAGCTTGGGATGGTTCGTGGGGTCGTATTTCTCGCTATAGTTGGGATGCCAGGCGTGGGCATTGTCGGCTGAGACCATGAAGGCTTGTTCTATGCCTCGGTGGTAGTCTTCCTTTGTGCCTCCTTGTGCAAGTACGATGCGCTCGATGAGACTTGCCAGGAATGGACTGCCGGCGCCCTGCTTCGTCTGCGACCCTGTCTCCTCGTTGTCGAAGATGGCAAGCACCTGTGTCACCTCCGGCACCTCCTTTCCGCTTTCCAGCAAGGCTTGCAGTCCGGCATGAACCATGCTTAGGTCGTCGAGCCTGCCGCTGGAGATGAACTCGTCGTGTATGCCGAATGTGCAGGCGGGAGTGGCGTCGGCGAGGTAAAGGTCGAAGTCGAGTATGTCCCTGGCCTCTACCTTCAGCTCTTCGCAAATCAGGCCGATGAGCAGGCCATCACGCTCCAGTCCGTTGTTGATGATGCCGAGGATGGGCAGCATATCCTTCTGCTTGCTCAGCTTGACGCCGTCGTTGACCTGACGGTTGAAGTGGATGGCGAGGTTGCTGATTTGCAGGAGCGGACGGCGGACGTGCAGGAGCCTTGTGTCGGGCCTCATCACATTCCCCGAGCGCACTATGATGCGTCCGGCAATGGTGAGCGGCCTGTCGAACCACGTGCTCATAATCGGGCCGCCGTAGACTTCTGTGTTCAGCCTGACGATGCCTCCCTCGCCCGTCATCTCGGCATTGGGCTTGATGCGGAACGTCGGCGAGTCGCAGTGCGCACAGATGATGTGGAAGCCCGCCTCACCGATGGGTTTCGTCCCGAGACGGAAGGCATAGACGGAGGAATCGTTCTTCGTCAGGAAGAACTGTTGCCCGGGCTTCATGTCGCCAAGCTTGTCGGCAGCGTCGAGATATGCGAAGCCAGCCTCTCGGAGTTGCTTGCCGATGGTCTCGACAGCCAGGAAGTTCACGGGCGAACTGTCGAGGAATTGCAGAAGGGAAGCAATGTGGTCCATAGTTGTAGGTTTATTTTTTTTCGGGTCCATAGTGCGCGTTTGCCTTCCCGGAAGGGGTAGGGTGGGACTATGTGCTCAGCACGGCGAGGTCGTCGATGAGTTCCTTCTTGACAATCTTGTCGCTCTTGATGGCGTTAGTGAATGGCACGTAGACCACCTCGTCGTTCTTGATTCCAATCATGATGTTGCGCTGTCCCTCGAGGAAAGCCTGTATTGCACCGCAACCGAGACGGCTTGCCAGGATGCGGTCGCCGGCACTGGGGCTGCCGCCACGCTGCAGATGTCCCAGGATGGAGACGCGCACGTCGTACTCCGGATATTCCTTGCGGACACGCTCTGCATAGTAGAGAGCGCCGCACTTCGGGCTTTCACTCACGATGACGATGCTCGAGGATTTACTCTTGCGAATGCCCTGGCCGATGAAATGCTCCAGTTGGTCTGCCCCTGTACTGTCCTCCGGAATGATGGCAGCCTCAGCACCGGCAGCTATGGCACTGTTCTGTGCAAGGAAGCCGGCATCGCGCCCCATCACCTCGACGAAGAAGATGCGCTCGTGCGAGGAAGCCGTGTCGCGTATCTTGTCCACACATTCCATGATGGTGTGGTGTTCAGCGTGGTGTCGTAACCGATGGTGCTGTCAGTGCCGTTCAGGTCGTTGTCGATGGTGCCGGGCAGGCCGATGCATGGAACGTCATACTCTTGTGCGAAGATGCGTGCGCCCGTCAGCGAGCCGTTGCCTCCGACGACTACCAGAGCGTCGATGCCTCGCTTCTGCATGTTCTTGAATGCCTTCTTGCGTCCGGACTCAGTCTCGAAATCCTTGCTGCGGGCCGTCTTGAGGATGGTGCCGCCACGCTGTATGATGTTGCTGACACTTTCCGTGGTGAGCTCCACGATCTCGTCGTTGATGAGACCTTCATAGCCTCGATAGATGCCCATGATGCGGAAGCCGTTGGCAATGCCGGCGCGTGTCACGGCACGGATGGCAGCATTCATTCCCGGTGCATCGCCACCACTGGTGAGGATGCCAATGCATTTAATCTTTCCCATAGTATGTTTCTGTTTTCTCATTCTTACTCAATAGTGCTGCAAAGGTACAAAGTTTTTAGGAAATACGCACTATATAATATATTATAATGTATAGCAGAGGACAAAAAGTATACTTCCTGTGAAAAAAAACATGAAAAAGTTTTGCCAGTTCGGGATTTTGCCGTATCTTTGCATCGCAATTCACACGAGAGATGCCAAGCGAGGCGTTATGTGAGGTGAATTGGGCGCTTAGCTCAGCTGGTTCAGAGCGTCTGCCTTACAAGCAGAGGGTCGGGGGTTCGAATCCCTCAGCGCCCACCCATGAGAAGATGGCTCCTTAGCTCAACTGAATAGAGCATTTGACTACGGATCAAAAGGTTGTGGGTTTGAATCCCGCAGGAGTCACATGATTCTGGCGAAAGTCAGTGGACTGGGTAGGTAGGTAAGTGGTTAAAACGGGCAGACTGTAAATCTGTTGCCTCACGGCTTCGGCAGTTCGAATCTGTCCCTGCCCACGATATGCGGAAATAGCTCAGTTGGTAGAGCACGACCTTGCCAAGGTCGGGGTCGCGAGTTCGAGTCTCGTTTTCCGCTCGCAGAGCAAAACGAGGTCAAGGATAACAATACATTGGGTCTTGTTTCCGCTCTATGAGGAGATACCTTTAAACGCTTAACCGAGAAATGGTGCGGTAGTTCAGTTTGGTTAGAATACTAGCCTGTCACGCTAGGGGTCGCGAGTTCGAGCCTCGTCCGCACCGCGAAGCAAAAGTGTTTTTCATGGTATTAGATTTTTAAGGTTGAAGATTCTTAGTCGAGAGATTAGGAATCTTTTTTTATGCCCTATTGCGGACGGCACGGCTCGGGCCAGCGGAGCATTGGCTCCCCTGGCCGTATACTTCGCCCCCTCCCAGTCGTCCTTATGGTGCGCTGGTCGATGTTGCAGGGCAACAGTCATTATCCTTCTTTTGCAAGGGTATGAGAATGCTTGTTTCAGGTAACTATGTTTACCTTGTCAGCGAGAACCTCATGGACATTCCGAAGTCCTGTGTGATGGTCGGATAGCTACTGCTTGAAAGCAATGGCTCAGAGCGCTGACGGTCATAGTAGAGGCTCATGGTTACCATGCGGCTCATGGTGTAGTCGACTTGTGCGCTTGTCTTGATGGCTTTGCTTCCGCTGGTGGCCTCGCAGAGGTTGGTCTGCAGGTCTCGCTTGATGGCGCTCTGGTTGCGGATGCTGAAGTCGAAGCGGAGGTTCAGGTCGTGGGCAATCTTTTGCCTTCCGGAATTGCCGCTTCGCTGGTTCCCTGATGGTCTGTCGCTATCGAGGTCTCCCTTGAGAGAGTTGTTGGCAGCATTCTTCCTCGACTTACTGTTCCTGGCGACCTGTTCGCTTGCTCTCCTTGAACGGAAGAGACTGCTGAAATTAAAGTCGTTAATCTTATAGCCCCATCCGATAACGAAGTCCTTAGAGCCTGTTTCTGTAAGCTGTGCGCTCGTCATACTCAGATTCAGGACTCGAGTGGTCTTGTATTCCGCCTTGAGCGTCATGTTGTTGTTGAATGTGGTATTGATACCTATCAAGGGCGAGAAGTTCTCGTTTATGCTGACGGTGCTGACGTCGTAGAGGCTGTTTGGCGTGTAGTTTCCCGTGGTGGTGTTCTGTATGAAACCAAGTCCACCTGAACCCATACATTCTATCCACGAGCTGTATGAATTGTAGGAACCGACGGAATAGATGCTCTTGTAGGCGTGTGTGATGTTGACACTCTTGAAGTGGTCGCGCACCCAGGGCAGGTTACTCAGGCCCTTGTAGTTGATGGTCCAGTTGGGGAGCATCTTCATGAGCGACGGGAAGATGTCGAGCGAACTGCTTCCCGTGTAAGTGCTCAGGAATGCAGGCACCATGACATCGGCACTATACTTGTTGACCGTGCCATTCTCGGGATTGAACACACCCGTCATGCCTGTCCTTTCCGGATAGCGCAGGCCGCGGTATTGGCTTTCGACGCGTTGCTGGTAGGTGTCGAGGTTCTCGAGGAACTTGTCGAACTTGCGGCTATGGTAGCCATTGCTGGCAGAGCCTCCGCTGGAGAATGCCGAACCGATGCTGATGGTTGTCATGTTGAAGGAGCCGCTTCGGGTGGGTGGGAGGCCGTACATGTACTGGATACTCTTGTTGCGATTGTCGGTTCGGCTCATGTTGAGGTCAATCTTCAAGTCTGTGAAAGGCTCCAAGGTCATCTTTATCTGCACATCCTCGGTCTCTGTAATGGTGGCAGGTGTAGCCACGCTGTCGTTCCCGAGCAGCCAGCCGCGACTTTTAGCTTTGTCGAGATAGTCGTCGTCGACGAATCCAAAGGCAAAGTCGACTCCAGGCGTGAATATGCCACCCATCCTGCGCTGTCCGAGCATGTCGCCTACATCAGGCAGGAAGCCAGGAACTGCAAGGTTATAATTGTTGCGGTAGCTGACGCTTATATTGCGGAACATCATCAGGAAGCGTGCCGCAGTTTGTGCCACTCCATACCATTTCTGGTCCGAAGCCTTGGGCAGGGCAATGACATTCAGACGGACATTGGTCGTGTCAACAGGAGTCCGAACGATACGGATGCTGTTCTCGTCGACCTTCTTGAATTTGATATTATAGGCAAAGCCTGAACTGTCGCGAGCAGTCACACGGACGCGTTTTGACTTCTGCCCGTGAGCAATGACGAGGTCGGAGTCGGGATAGAGCGTTATCTCTTGAACGAAACCTTTATTTTCGGGTTTCTTCTTTGTGCTGACGCCAGCAGCATTCCCTTGCTTTGATGAGCCTTTCTGACCTTTTGCCAGTATGCTGTCCACGGGCTCGCCTGTTTCCATCGATTCCTGCTCAGCAGCCTTTCGCGCATCTTTCTCCTTGTCCTTTGCCGCTTTCTTGGCCTTATCCTCCCTTTCTTTCTCTTGGCGTTTCTGGTTTGCATTGGAGCGGGCA
This sequence comes from uncultured Bacteroidaceae bacterium, assembly GCA_905235305.1. Lineage (GTDB taxonomy): Bacteria > Bacteroidota > Bacteroidia > Bacteroidales > Bacteroidaceae > Physcousia. The sequence goes on from CAJOLC010000020.1 coordinate 5,533, forward strand.
TTAGATGCAGAGAAGCGTTTATTTGCTTCGCGAAGGAAGGGGCTATGATTGTATAGTTTCTCTAAATCGAACTTGCCATTTATGTTAATGGTTCGTTGTGTATTAATGGTATTCCCGAGAGAAGGACGCCCAGCTCTCTCTGCACCACGCTTCCATGAATAGTTTGCAGTATAAGAAGCATCTGCAGAAGCCCAATCGAGGACAGGAATCTTTTCCAATGGAAGCTTATAGCTGACTTGCGTATTCTGATGGTAGTCAAGAGGGCGTCCGAAGTGGCGGAGGCTCAACTTTACCGAGTCTTTCCAGGCTTCGTAGCGATCTGGATAGAGATCCTTGTTGATTTGTGTGTATGGCTCCTCAATCTCTGCCTTCGTGCCGCTGGTGAAGGTGAAGTGTAGTGCCTTGAAGATGTCCCACTTAAGCGAGAAGTTGCGATTCCATGTCCAGTTTTGGCTGAAGGTCGCAGGCAATGCAGTGTTGTCGTTGGGATTCTCTAAGTCACGCTCTTGAAGCTCATAGTAGTTGCGATTCATGTCTGTCGAGAACGTGATGCTTTGTGGCGCATATGCAAGATTCTGTGCTTTGATGATGTCCAACCATTTGCTTTTGCCTTTCAGGTTCTTGAAGGGCTCCCATGACTTCCAGTTCGGACTCCATGAATAATTGAGGTTCGCTTTCCAATTCAGTTCGTGCTCATAGACAGTGGTCTGCCCCTCGGTGTCTTGTACGGAACGGCTATAGCCGAAAGTGAAGTTGGCAGGATCATATGGCATCGGGTGTTTGCGTGTGCTGATGTTCAGCCTTACGCCAGTAAAGGCAAGGTTTTTATTGGTTTCGGTATGGGTAGTGAGGCTACGCAGAGAGTCGCGTTGCTGCTTGTCGGCAAGAGCATCGATTGCATCATCCAGAATCATGTCTGAATCGAATGGATTATATTTGGGTGATATCTTCTCCTTGCTGTAGCTGTAGTACATCGGAACAGTAAGTCTCGCTTTCTCAGGAAGGATGCGTCCCAGGTCAAAGCTGGTAGAAATGGAGTAATTGAGATTGTCCTCGTTTTTGCGTTGTGCCACACTTTGCTCAATGCCGCCAAAGCCAGAAGTAATCATCTTGGCTGTTGCATTGACAGAGCCCAAATCACTGACTTGTACCTGTAGATTTCCTTGGGCCGCCCAACCTCCATTGTTGCTGAATTCCTGAAGTCGAAGCTCGTTGGCCCAGACCTCTATGCTCTTTGTCCTTCCGCTGTTGTTACGAATACCAATCATGATGGTCTTAACCTCACCCAATGTGGGATTACCCATGATGGAGATGCGATTGTTCGGATGATTCTCATCGTAGGCTGAGAAGAGCCGATTCATGGAAGTAACGCCAAGACTTGCTTGAGTATTGCGCTGCTTCTTGAGTGATGTGAAGATGTCGAAGTTGATGTCGACCATATTCTCTGAAGGCCAAACAGCCAGACATCCTTGAGCGCTATAGGTGTCATAATAGCCTTCCGGCGTAAGCTTCAAGGGCACTTCATATTCGTAGTAGTTACTCTTGTAATCAGAACCAAGGCGAATGAATACGCTGCAATCACCATCGGTGGTTTCAGTGATGTTCTCAGCCAGTGCATTTGCATGAACATACATTTGCAAATGCTTGTACTGACGCATGTCATAGTTACAATTCTTGTAGACAGCCTTAGATTCGCTTCCGCCAAGGTTGCGTGCCACCATACACATAGCCTGTTCGTTGCTCTCAACAAGCTGTGCTTGTGACGGGTCAGTGATACGTGTAATGCCAGGAGGCAGGACGTAGTTGACGGGTTGCTTGTCGTTGTTCTCCTCAATGCAGACAGTACTAACCTCCAGGGTCCCATTACCTGTGGAAACGACATTGCCGTTGTAGAGAGGTTGCTGGTAGGTCCGCCAATCGCCTTGTACGAGATCGAGAGTTGCAAGACGTAGAATGGTCTCTTCCTCAAAGCCTGTCATGAATATACGCATGAAACGAATACTGGTGAAGTCTCTGATGTTACCTTCCTTGTCTTCGTATTCTCGCAGTGGTATCCTGAAAAGATACCATGTGCATTCTTCCGTGTTTCCGTTTCGAAGTTTTACGCTTGCCGTGCGCTTATCGGCAATGTGGTTTCTTCCGACCACCATGTCTTCTGGCCGAATGCTGACTCTGTACTGATAATACTTTTCGTATTCGTTGAGGGTATAGTCTTGGTTGATGTCTTCTACATCAGGAGTAGACTTCCAGGCTGTCTCATAACTTTCGGGACTTGTATCCGAGTCGGCACTGTTGCCTTGCGGCATATTGATGCGCTTATACCGGTTCAAGATGGATGTTTGTAGTTGGTCGAAATCTGAACCTCGGTAGTAGTGGTAGTCGTCGTTAGCAGGGTCGGCATAGATGCTGTCGAAAACTGCTCCTGAGACTTTTCCTCGCATTTGCTGGAGATAGTTGGCATAGAGGCTGAACTCTCGCTCTTCATCATCGTTTAGGCCATTAAGGCCAATGTCTTGTCTGGCCCTCGCTCCAGCTTCGTTGTTGAAAGCATAGGTTACACTACTGCTGTTTGGAATGCGTCCCCAATAACCTTCTGTAAAATATTGTGGATTTCCATCAACAGGCATTCCACTTTCGAAGTACTTCTTGCCGTCTTTCAGGATATCCTCAGATACTTCGCCAAGATTGAAATAGAGGTCGCCGCCATGATTGCCAGGCTGGTTGCGTTTGTAGATGAAGGGGTCCATCATCCAGAATTCGATGTACTCGATGTTCTGTGCCTCAAAGTCTGTGTTGTCGAGTTTGCGCATCATGCCGCCCCACCTTTTCTGAGGTTGGTTGAGTCGGCCGTTTTGATCGACATCGGTTGTAAGGTTGTAAGCACCCCGTTCTTGGGGATAGTACGCTATATTCAGGATATTGAGTCCCGTAGAGCTTGTGTAGGTGTTTTGCGTCTTCTGAGGATATAGTTCACGTTCATAGACCTCACGGACATAGTGGCTGGAGAGTTGGTCCAGGTCGCTCTTGATGTGGCTTGGAGTAAGTGTACTGCTGCGGCGTGTGAAGATGGGATCGACGTAATACCAGGCCAGCAGGGCTCGATTGTAACCGTACTCGGCATTGCTTGTCAGTTTGCTTTCGGGGAACATGCTTGGTGTACTCGACATGGTCCAATATGTTGGTTGTGTCAAGCTGTTCTTTATGCTGCTGCTCTCAAAGTCATCAAGATAAGATGCATCTCCTTGAACACTGTGATTTTGGCCGGCGATGAGTTGAGCGAACTCACCATTGAATGAGATGAGGCTGGGTTGCGTGCATTGGATGAGCGGCAGTTTGTCGATGATGTTTGTGAGCCATTGACTCTCCTTTTTCCAGCTGACATGGAAGCCCAACAAGGTGTTCTTCAAGGGTTCATTGCCCATGCTGACTTTTGTGGTGAGGGGCTGCTCGCTAAGGTGCATAATCGTGCCGCCAACCGTAAAGTTCTTGCTGATTGAGTAGTCCATGTTTATACCAAACATCGTCTTTCTCTGCATGCCGTAATTGTCATTGCTTTCTACGGAAGCACTGATGTTGGTGCCTGAATCGATGAGGCTTTGATTGATGATGGTCACGCGCCCCATGTTGTAGTCGACGGTGTAGTCGGAGTTCTCTGTAAGTGTAGTGCCGCCTGCAGTAACGATGACAGAACCTCTTGCGATATTGGTTACGCCCAAATCAATTTCTCCGGCATTGTTACCTTTGTATCGGCCGGTCAAGAGGAACTTGTCGTGCTCGGAAATCTGTTTGGCTATGGTCTTGGTGCTGTCGTAGAGTTCCCTGAAGCAGTATTTGTCGGCCAGAACTGGGTCGCCAATCCATTTAGCGAGATGTTCACCAAATGGTTCTGTGACAGGGAATATGATTCGTCCCTTACTGATGGTGTATCCTTCCACAAAGTCGAACTGGCCGTTGGGGTGTGGGTTGTTCTTTGCGTCGAGGCGGTCGAGGTTGAGCGCTCTCAGGAGTATGGTATTCTTGAACCTTTCTTCTGGCAGATAGCTGAGATAGACGCCAGTCGAGTCGCTTTGGTACTTGATGTCGAGTCGGAACTTGTCGGCTACAACCTTCTGTGTGCCGAGGTAATAGACGTTTTTCATCATCAGGCGCCAGGTGGGCAGATTGGGGCTTCCCGATGTGCCTTTCAGTAACTTGACGAAGAGTGCTTTGGAGTTGTCTGTGATGTCGCTTGCGAACTCACCTACTTGATAGGTTGTACCCATGTAGGTGTATTCGTACGCAATGGCCAGGACATCATCTACTTGCAGGGTGCTGGAGAGACTGACATAGCCCAGAGCATTATTGACGGTGTATTCGCTGCTGTTGAGCTTCCGTGCTGCTTGCAGCTTTTCGTAATCAATGCTTCCTTGGAATTCCCCGCCTCCTGCTATGCCATCGAGGATTGTCGTGGCCTGCGAGATATCTCGGGCATCAGCATAATTATTGATGATAGTCTCGTATTCGGTATTGGAACGGTTGTTAGGAACGTCTGTGCCGGTATTTGTCCAAAGGTTGGTATTATAGATATAGTTTGATTCGCCCAAGTCGGCCAAAGCGATGATGTTGCGGTTGTTTTCTGTTCTGCCACTCTTGTTGGTAACCCAAATCTCGACGCGCTTGATGTTGATGCCGCTTGAGATGGTGGGCAGTGTTGCCATTGCCTGGTCAAACTTCTCGCGGAAGAAGTGTGAAAGGAAGAAGTGGCGATTCTCTTCATAGTTGGTTGCACTAAACTCGAAGTTAGTGGTTTGTGAGCCACCTTTGCTGTTAACACTTGAGCTGGCACTCTTCTTCTGGCTTATAACTGTCTGGATCTTCAACTTTCCAAACTGTACATCTGTTCGCAGACCGAAGAGACTGCTTACGCCAGGTACGAGGCTGATGTTGCTGGGGAAGGAGACATTACCTGCTTCGATGAGTTTGACGATTTCGTCTTCTTTACCGTCATATTTGAGTTTGAGGTTTTGGGCGTCGTAGTCGAAGGTAGCTTGTGTGTTATAGTTCAGGTTCATGTTTACCTTGTCGCCCACCTTACCATTGAGGCTGAGGTTGATTTTCTCGTCGAAGTCGAAGCCCACCGTCTTGCGGCGAGAGGCAGCAAGAGCAGGGTTGTTCACCTTTTTCGTGTTGATGCCAACCTTTAGTTCCGCGCTACCTTGCGTCTTTATTTGCACGCCGCCCGGGCCGAATATCTTCTCTGCTGGTCCGAGGCTGAAGTGCATGTCAGTGAAGTCGAACTTGTTCTTTCCTTCTGTCTCGAAGGCTTCAATGTTTTTCTGACGCCAGTACTGTTGCATGGAGTTCTGCAGGGACCATTGCTGGTACTCTTCTGGTGTCATCAGGACAGGAGCATTCAGGAAGCTGGTGGCTGTGCCAAGGGTATAACCGGCCCTGCCTGGAAGGATACTTCCAGATGAGGCTCCGGCGGCACCTGTTTGTGATGAGCTGGGGGAAGAAGTGCTTTGACCTCTGCTGCCTGTGCTTCTGCTTGCGCCTCCTCTTGTGCCTCCGGTGCTTCTTCCTGGCGAAGTGCCTGTGGCCTCACCATCTTCAAGTGAAGTGCCGATGGTGTATGTATCATCCTTTTCGTCGTAGATGACTTCGGTCTTCAGGTTGTCGGGGTCTTTCAGGTCGGCAGTTTTCTTGCGGAGGTTCTTTGTGTCTTCTATGCCAGTCTTGCGAACGGAATAGCGCGGCTTTCCATCTGTTATGGTGTCTGCAGGAGCTGTCTCGCCTGCCATCGGGGATTGAATGCCGGCCATTCTGCCTGCTGCCAGTAGCAAATTAATGCTGGCCAGGACTGCCAGAAATAATATGACTTTTCGCGCGCTCATGTCTTATAATTAACGTATGTACGCGTTCTTTTATTGTATATTGCGCACATTTTTCTCTCATAGCTCTTCTCTTTTCACTTATTTCTCCCCTGTGCCAGAAACAATCCGTTTTTGTTTGCGGACCATTCTTCTGCTTTCATAGGGGGCATTTTTGTGAAATCCATCAACCGTCTTCGTTACCGCAGAAAACAAGTCACCTCTGTTGGCATCTGCCATCATTCTCGTTATTTTTTGAAGTTTTTCTGTAATACCTTCGTTAGTCTCATTAAGATTTTGTACCTTTGTACCCGCAGATGAGGCCGATAGAGAGCTGCCAGATTCCTAAGCAAATTGAGGAGGATTTAGGACTTCTGTGTGTAACTAATACGTAACCTCTCCTGTATGCTGGCTTGAAAGATGATTGATAGCCTGCTGGTTATAAAAAACATTCAGACAGATTTGCAGTCATAAAAGGTGAATAAATCATGATTGAATATCTAAAGGGGAACCTTGCCGAACTGGCTCCGGCGCTTGCGGTCGTAGAGTGTAATGGGGTGGGCTACGGCGTGAACATCTCATTGAATACTTTTTCTGCGATTCAGGGAAAGCAGGAGGTGAAGTTGTGGATAACGGAATCGATACGTGAGGATGCCTATCAGCTATGGGGCTTTGGCACGAGGGCTGAGCGTGAGCTTTTCCTTTTGCTGACCAGCGTGAGCGGCATCGGAGCAAGCATTGCCAGGGTGATTCTCTCGTCCCTGACTGTTCAGGAATTGGCGGGCATCATAAGCGAGGGCAACGATAAGGTGCTGAAGACGGTGAAGGGCGTCGGTCCGAAGATGGCTCAACGCATCATCGTTGAGCTTCACGACAAGATAGGTTCCCTTGGCATACAAGCAGCATCGCCCACGGCATCTGCTTCTCCGATGGTCAACAAGGAGGTTCTCGACGAGGCCGTCGCTGCCTTGTCGATGCTTGGATTCAGTCCTGCTCCCACGCATAAGGCTGTTCAGAAGATTCTTACTGATGAGCCGGATGCGCCTGTCGAGCGTGTCATTAAGTTGGCTTTAAAGATGTTATAATATGGAAATCAACGATATCCTTGACCTTGCAATAGATGCCTCGGTATATGCCGGCAGAGAGATTCTGCGCATATATAGCGATCCGTCTCAGGACTTTGGCATCGAGATGAAGGCCGACAACAGTCCGCTGACGCTTGCCGACAAGGCTTCGCACGAGTGCATCATCGAGCTTCTGAAGCCCATTGGGTACCCTATTCTGAGCGAAGAGGGCGCCCAGATTCCTTACGAACAACGCAAGGATTGGCACAGGCTCTGGATTGTCGACCCCCTCGACGGCACTAAGGAGTTCATTAAGCGAAATGGTGAGTTTACTGTCAATATCGCCCTTGTCGAGGATGGCAGCCCTATTCTTGGCGTCATCCTCGTGCCTGCAACCGGCACTCTCTATAGCGGAATCGTCGGCGTAGGAGCCCGTCGGATGGAAGGAATCAGGCTCGACGGCCACGACACTCCTGCCATTCGGGGGAGAGAATCCCTGTCCTCCTGTTCCTTGCCTCAGCCGGCTTTGCCAGGCCATACGGGTCTCAAGGTCGTGGCAAGCCGTTCGCATATGAATCCTGAGACAGAGGAGTTCATCGACAATCTTCGTAAGGAAAGCCCCGCAGTGGACCTCGTGAGCAAGGGCAGTAGCCTGAAGCTGTGTCTTGTTGCCGAAGGGAGTGCAGATGTCTACCCGCGTTTTGCTCCCACAATGGAGTGGGATACGGCTGCAGGAGACGCTATCTGCCGTGCTTCGGGCAAGCAAGTCCTGGATTACAGGACGGGACTTCCGTTGATTTACAATAAGCCGGACCTCCACAATCCCTGGTTCATCGTCAAGTAGGGCGGCCTTCTTTCGACGGGCAGGTTAGAGTCGGTTCCGAAGCCCGAAGTATGCCGATTGGCGGTTCACTCCACTTCGTTGCAATAGACGAGGCCCATTTTGTCGTAGAGCTTTTTCAGTTGAGGCAGGCGAGCCTTGAAGCTGTCGAAGTCTTTCTTCTCGGGTGCGCACCATTGCACTTCGCACATGGCTCCCAATCGCGGCAGCAACTGATAGAGCGCGTGTTCAGGGAAAGCCACCTGCTCTGCCCAAAGGTTGGCCTGAACCCCCAGGATGTAGTCGCTGTCCTGCCCGCTCAGTTCATCCGGTACAATAGGCTCGAAGGAGTAAATCTTCGAGCAGGAAACCACGTAGCTGTCGGTTGTGCGAGGTTGCTTCCCATAGTCCTTCAGCTGCGGATGGTCGATGTAGGCATATACATTAGGGCTCATGATGACACGATGCTTCTGCTTGGCAGCAGCTACGCCGCCCTTTGTGCCTCGCCACGACATAACGATGGCGTCCTCGGTCAGCCCGCCGGCCAGTATCTCGTCCCAGCCTATTATGCTGCGCCCCCGAGAGGACAGGAACTGTTCAATCTCTTGGTTTATGTAGCTCTGGAGCTTGTTTTCGGCACTCCTTCCATCCTGAGTTCCTCTGCTGTCACCGCCTTCAACCTTTACGAGAGACTCGTCTGTCAGTCCCAGCTCTTTAATCTTCGACTGACACTTCGGGCATTTCTGCCAACGCTCTTTGGGGCATTCGTCGCCGCCGATATGGATATAGGGGGAGGGGAAGACGTCGCATATCTCGCCGAAGACAGTCTTCAGGAACTCCAGCGTCTCGGGATTGCCACCGCAAAGCACGTCTCGCATCACTCCCCAATTGGGCGAGACGGCGTAAGGGCCACCTGTGCATCCCAGGTTCGGATAGACGTGGAGGGCGCTCATCATGTGGCCAGGCATATCAATCTCGGGTATTACGTTGATGTATCTTTCAGCGGCATAGCGGACGAGCTCGCGGCATTCGTCCTGCGTGTAATAGCCTCCGTAGGGTACGTTGTCGTAGATGCGCATACGGCTTGGGCCGATGACTGTCTTTTCGCGCACGCTACCTTTCACGGCGAGGTCAGGCAGGGCCTTCACCTCGAAACGCCATCCCTGGTCGTCGGATAGGTGCCAGTGGAATTGATTGCAACCGTGCAAGGCCATCACATCAATATATTGCTTGACGAAGTCGAGCGGGAAGAAGTGGCGGGCACAGTCGAGCAAGACGCCACGATAGGCGAAGCGAGGCTGGTCGCTGATGGTTGCGAAGGGCAGCTCTATTGCCTGCTTGCCGTCCGCCGCAGCCTGTTGTCCCTTTGTGACTGGCAAGGCCTTGCGAAGTGTCTGGGCTGCACGGAACAGGCCGACAGGCTCGTGGGCCGTCAGCATGATGCCGTCTTTGCCGACCGAAAGGGTATAGCTCTCTTTCTCCTGCTCTGTCTGAGCAACGGGCTTCTTGTTCTTCTTGCCCTTGAGCGTGGTGGGAGAGGCGAGCCGCAACTTAACCTGAGCGTTCTTATTGTCGGGAGTCAGTCCCAGAACTATGCCTGTTGCTTCCTTCACCCATTCTTGCATGAATTGCGCAATACGGCTGCTTTCCGCATTGCTGGCATCGTAGGTGATGCTCATTCCATCCGCAAGGATGAACAGTTGCGTGGTGTCCACCTTCATCTCCTGTGGCAAAGGGATGATGTCGTAGCTTGCTCGCCCTGCCGAAGCGTAAATCGCGAGTAACAGAAACAAGGTGAGAGATAGAGCCCTTTTCATTGTCAGATTGAGTTTAGAGTTGTTAAATCGCTACAAAGTTACGAAAAAGAATTCAAATTATGATTAGAGATTGATGATTTTTGTAGCGTTGGAAGCATCAGGAGGGTTTCCTCGTGTGAAACTGAAATAGGCTTGTTTTGTAAATATTTTTTCCTTGCATGACGCGTTCTGACGGCGTTTCTCGACGGCTGTGGCACTTTTGCCCACCAAGGCCGGGAAAATGCCTCAAATCAAATTGGCACTGACAATCAATTGGTTACAAGCCTGCCTTTTTTGCTCTGATGTTATGAAAGTGTTGGCGAACTGCTCTTCTGAGACAAATGAGGCGTAATTTTCCGCAAAATGCGGCGTGGAGAATCACCCAATCCTCTATGGAGAAAATGCAGATGCATTATATTGAAAACGCAGAAGCAATATATTGAAAGTGCAGACGCATTATATTGGGTTGACAGACGGACTACTGTGCGTCTGAATATTCGCCAGTATTTTTGTAAAGATTTTTCCTGCTTCGTCGTACGCTTCTTCCTGATGAATTATACGTCAAGATGCAATCGTCGGGACCGTGGAGAAGCATGCAGAAGTAATCTGGGGCAACCTGCCGACCTGTTCCAGGCAGGCCTTCAAGCTCAACTTCACAGGTGAAGAATGGCAACTTCAACGAAGGACGATGAAAAAATGCTGCGCTCAACTCAAAAAGTTCGCTGTTTATAGCTCTTAGTTCATAGTTTTTTTGTACCTTTGCACGCGAATTTAAAGCAAACCATAAAATCGTTAATCGTCTAATCGTATATTGTCAAGATGAATATATCATACAAGTGGCTTAAGGAGTATGTCGATGTGACCCTGACGGCTCAGGAGGTTGCAGATGCCCTGACAAGCGCAGGACTCGAGGTGGACAGCGTGGAAGAGGTGCAGACCATCAAGGGAGGTCTGGAAGGACTTTATGTGGCCGAGGTGCTGACCTGCGAGCCGCATCCCGACAGCGACCATATGCATGTCTGCACCGTAAATGTGGGCGACGGCTCACCCCTCCAGATTGTCTGCGGCGCACCCAACGTGGCAGCCGGTCAGAAAGTAATAGCCGCCGTGGTCGGCACTAAGCTTTACGACGGCGACGAATGCTTCACCATCAAGCGTAGCAAGCTGCGCGGCGTGGAGAGCTTCGGCATGCTTTGCGCCGAGGACGAGATTGGAATCGGAAACGACCACAGCGGCATCATCGTACTTCCAGATGAAGCCAAGGTCGGCACACCTGCTGCAGAATACTACCACGTAGAGAGCGACTGGCTCATCGAAGTAGACATCACGCCCAACAGGGCCGATGCCTGCAGTCACTATGGCGTGGCCCGCGACCTCTACGCCTGGCTGGTCCAGAACGGATACAAGACAAGTCTGCATCGCCCCGACTGCGACAGCTTCAAAGTCGACGATGAGTCTCTGCCCATCAACGTAACTATCGACGACGCAGAACTGTGTCCCAGATACGCCGCAGTATCCTTGACAGACTGCCACGTCAAGGAGAGTCCCGAATGGCTGCAGAACAAGCTGCGCACCATAGGACTGCGCCCCATCAACAACATAGTGGACATCACCAACTACATCATGATGGCCTACGGTCAGCCTCTGCATTGCTTCGACGCAGACATGATAGAGGGCCGGCAGGTCATCGTCAAGACCTTGCCCGAAGGAACACCCTTCGTCACCCTCGACGGCGTAGAGCACAAGCTCTCCAATCAAGACCTGGCCATCTGCAACGCCAAGGAGCCGATGTGCATCGCCGGCGTCTTCGGAGGCAAGGGCAGCGGTACGTACGACACCACAACCAACGTCCTGCTCGAGAGCGCCTACTTCAATCCCACCAGCATCCGTAAGAGTGCACGCCGTCACGGCTTGAGCACCGATGCAAGTTTCCGCTTCGAACGCGGCATCGATCCGCACGGACAGCTCTATGCCCTGAAGCAGGCAGCCATCCTCGCCAAGGAGCTGGCAGGCGCAAAGGTCAGTATGCAGGTCGTCGATGTGCAGGCCAAGCCGATGCCCGACTTCAAGGTCTCGCTGAGGTACGATTATGTGGATGGCCTCATAGGCAAGCACATCCCTGCCGAGACCATCAAGAGCATCGTCACAAGCCTTGAAATGAAGATCGACAAGGAAACAGAGGAAGGCCTCGAGCTCACAGTTCCGGCATACAGGGTAGACGTGCAGCGTCCTTGCGACATCGTAGAGGACATCCTTCGCATCTATGGTTATAATAATGTAGAGATACCCTCGACGCTCAAGAACAGCCTAACCGTCAAGACGATTCACGATACAAGTCACAAGCTCCAGAATATAGTTGCAGAGCAATTGGTGGGCGGTGGCTTCCGCGAGATACTGAACAACAGCCTGCAACGCGGTGCGTATTACGACGGCCTCGAGAGTTATAAGAGCGAAGAACTTGTGAAGCTCATCAATCCGCTCAGCCAGGACCTCAATGCCCTCCGCCAGACTCTTCTTTTCGGAGGACTGGAAAGCATCGCCCGCAACATCAGCTATCGCAATGCCGACCTACGCTTCTTCGAGTACGGCAACTGCTATCGTTTCCAGGCAGAGAAGAAGTGTGCGGATATCATCCCAGGCGTCAGCAGCAGCCGTGATCCAGAAGTGATAAAGCACGTGCTCGATGCCTATAGCGAAGATTATCACCTTGGACTCTGGCTGACAGGCAAGCGCGTGCGTGCCAGCTGGGCTCATCCTGACGAGGACAACTCTTTTGCCCAGCTCAAGGCATACGTGTTGAACATCTTCACCCGCCTTGGAGTACCCTTCGGGATGCTTGTCTTCTCAGAAGGGAAGAGCGACATCTACAGCCAAAGCCTATGCATCCAGAACCGCGGCGGAAAGGTGTTGGCAGAGATGGGCATCGTTGCCGGCAAGCTCACAAAGGCATTCAATATAGAGCAGCCAGTCTATTTCGCCGACATACGATGGAACCAGATCCTCCGCATCATTCAGAAGCAAAACGTAACATATACCGAGATAAGCAAGTTCCCCTCAGTCAGTCGTGACCTCGCCCTGCTGCTTGACTCCAGTGTGCCTTTCGCAGAAGTGGAGCGCATCAGCTATCAGACCGAGAAGAAGCTGCTTAAGGCAGTAAAGCTCTTCGACGTCTATGAAGGCAAGAACCTGCCCGAAGGCAAGAAGTCCTATGCGGTGAACTTCATCCTGCAAGACGAGACGAAGACCCTCAACGACAAGGCTATTGATGCCGTCATGCAGAAACTCATCAGCAATCTCACGCAGCAGCTCGGTGCCGAACTGAGGTGAGGCAACCATGAGGCAACGCTTTAACATCATAAGGAATCAACTTCAAAACGAAATAACGAAACAAATAAAACTATGGGAAGAGCATTTGAATATCGCAAAGCGACTAAACTGAAGAGGTGGGGCCATATGGCTAAGACGTTCACACGACTGGGCAAGCAGATTGCCATTGCAGTGAAGGCCGGCGGTCCCGAACCGGAGAATAACCCTGCACTGCGCAGTGTCATCGCTGTCTGCAAGCGTGAGAACATGCCGAAAGACAATATCGAGCGCGCCATCAAGAATGCTATGGGTAAAGACCAGAGTGATTATAAGAGCGTGACTTACGAAGGATATGGCCCTCATGGCATTGCTGTCTTCGTCGACACACTTACCGACAACACTACCCGAACAGTTGCCGATGTCCGCAGCATCTTTAATAAGTTCTCGGGCAATATGGGCACCACAGGTTCTCTTGCTTTCCTCTTCGACCACAAGTGCGTATTTACTTTCAAGAAGAAGGATGGTATGGACATGGACGACTTTATCCTCGACATGATTGACTGCGGCGTGGAAGAGGAATATGACGAAGAGTACGACGAGGAGAAGGACGTGACAACCATCACCATCTACGGCGAACCTACCAGCTTCAACGTCATACAGAAGAAGCTCGAAGCCGACGGTTTCGAGGACGTGGGCGGTGAGTTCACATACATCCCCAACGACGTGAAGGAGGTGACACCCGAGCAGCGCGAGACCATCAACAAGATGGTGGAGAAGCTCGAAGAGTTCGACGACGTCCAGACTGTCTATACTAACATGAAGCCGGAGGAATAAAAGGGAATGGAACTACAGGTAGGACAGGTGGTGGAACGTGACGGCGAGAAGCTGTTGCTCTACAAGACCATTGGGACGTGCAGCCAGTTCATAGAGGTCGGCCAGAAGGACGGCAGAGTGACGAGGTGTGTATTCCATGGCGGCTGTAGCGGTAATACGCAGGGCGTGTCCAAGCTTGTGCAAGGTATGGATGTGAAGGAAGTCATCAAGCGACTGGACGGCATACGTTGCGGCACGAAGTGCACTTCTTGTCCTGACCAGCTATGCCGGGCCCTCGAGCAAATGCAGAGGTAGGGTCGCCATCGGCATGCTATATGACAAACCCCGCTCGGAGAGTTGTGATGCTCTCTCGGCGGGGTTTCTCATCTGCGAATGTGTTGTTCCCGAACTCAACGTGGGTAATTGCGAATTCAGAACTCGTCTGTTGTCTGCGCGCTCTGCAGTCCGGAAAAGGCATCGCCAGTGCCAAGGGCATTGGCAATCTTGTCGCTTTCTGCCATCTCTTCCGGTGTCATCTTCGGAGAGACATAGCGTCCGCCCATGTCGCTTTCCTGTGTGCCAGGGAGGGGGACAGATGATTCGATGTCGGAGAAACGGGCGAACTCGCTGCGGAATGCCATCTTGATGTCGCCCACTGATCCGTTGCGATGCTTGGCGATGATGAACATGGCCTTTCCGCGCCAGTCGTATCCTTTGTCATCCTGATACAGCTTGTAATACTCAGGACGATGGATGAAGCAAACGATGTCGGCATCCTGTTCGATGGCACCCGATTCGCGCAAGTCGCTCAGCACGGGCTGTTTGTTGTCAAATCCTTCGCGACTCTCTACGCCACGATTCAGTTGGCTCAGTGCGATGATGGGAATGTTAAGCTCCTTGGCAAGGCCTTTCAGCGCTCGACTCACGGTGCTGACTTCCTCCTGACGGTTCTTTATGTTCAGTCCGCTTGCCTGCATCAGTTGCAGATAGTCAATGACTATGGCCTTGACGCCATACTCGCGAACCAGTCGGCGTGCCTTTGTCTGCAATTCGAAGACACTGAGTGATGGTGTGTCGTCGATGTAGATTGGTGCATTGAAGAGTTGTCGTACGCGTTTGTCGAGTTGCCCCCATTCGTATGGCAGCAGCTGTCCGCTGCGGAGCTTTTCGCCACTTAGTTCGCTGACATTGACCATGAGGCGCTGCACGAGCTGTTGGTTGCTCATCTCGAGGCTGAACATCGCGCATGGCACCTTGAAATCCACTGCCATACGCTTTATCATGGAGAGCGCGAAGGCGGTTTTACCCATTGACGGACGTGCAGCGATGATGATGAGGTCGCTGTTTTGCCATCCGTTTGTAATCTTGTCAAGTTCCTGGAACCCTGTTGGCAGTCCGCTGAGGCCACCTTCCTTGGCTTGTGCCTTCTGGATGAGCTCATAAACCTGACTGATGACTGGGTCGATTTGGGTGAAGTCCTTCTTCATGTTCTTCTGGGCAATGGCAAAGAGCGTGCTCTCAGCTTCTTGCATCAGGTCGGCCACGTCGATTGTGGCATCGAAGGCTTTTGTCTGAACGAGACTGGCAAAGGTGATGAGCTGACGTTGCAGGGACTTCTGTGCGATTATCTTGGCGTGATATTCGATATGGGCAGAGCTGGCGATTTGTGTGTTGATTTGCATCAGGTAGACCTCGCCACCAGCAGCTTCGAGGTTGTCTGTACTCTCAAGCTGGTTGATGACGGTCATGATGTCGACGGGCTTCTGCTCTGCGTTGAGCGTCTGTATAGCCTGATAGATGAGCTGATGGCGGTGGTCGTAGAAGCTCTCAGGCTTGAGCAGTTCTGCAACTAAGCTATATGATTCCTGCTCCACCATAAGTGCACCCAGCACAGCCACCTCCATGTCGAGGCTTTGCGGCTGCTTGTGTCCGTACGCATCAACTTGTGGCACTTCCACTATCTTCGTAGTGCCCTGACGTCTCTTTCCTGTTGTGTCTGCCATATCTTCTCTTGTTCGTTTGGGCTGACAAAGTTACGAATAAACTGACGAAAAGCAAAGGATTTCATGGAATTCTTTTCAACAAAAAACAAAAATACCGGCACAGATTATCTTTCGATAAACCTGTGCCGGTAGAGAATGAAGGGAGATTGGTAGAATAAGAAATCAAGGCAATCAGTGCAACGGATGCAACTTCACATCCCTTTCTTTATTTTCCTGTTTCCTTATTTATCCTTTCTAATTTTCTAATTTCCCTAATTTTTTATTTCAAGATAACCTTCTTGCCGCCAACGATGTTGATGCCTGTCTGCATCTTTCCGATACGCTGGCCTGCGAGGTTGTAGATAGCATCGTTAGCGTTAAGGTTAGCGTCAACGTTGTCGATGCCGGTTGCATCATCGCTGTCGAAGTAGAATGCCTTCACGGCGCTGGTGCTCTGATAGTAAGCCTTGCCTGCTGCGATAGTGCCTTCTGCCTTGTAGAAGCCTACCTTGCCGTCCTTCTGGGCAAGCACGTACATTGTGCCGTCAGCCTCGGTAGCAGCATCGGTACCCTTTAGGTCGTTTGCAGCATTGATTGCAGGCAGGTCAGCAGCAGTCTTGTTGAAGTATGTGCCCTTCAGGACAACGGGAGTGCTTTCGGGAACATTCTCAATTTCAGCGAGGTCGAGCCATGTGCTGTTGAGCGTAGCTACATAAGCCTTCACATCGCCGTTCAGCTCATAGCCTGTCGTGGTGTCGTAGAGAGTGGCATAGCCTGCTTCGCCAATGAAGGAGACATTGGGCTTCGTGTTGCTGATGACGGGATGAGCGTCCGTGCCGATGAGCTGGCGGAAGTTGCCGTCGAGAAGCTTGTAGCAGAGTTCGCCGGAAGCCAGCATCTGGTCAGTAATCTGGTCTTTGCCGTAGGTGTTGTTGAAGCCACCTGAGCCGTTGCATCGGATGAAAGCTTCTCCGTTCTCAACATCGCTGATGCTATATACATTGATGATGCTTGGGTTGTCGCCTGCCCAGCCAGAGAGTCCGCCATTCTCTGCGTTGCCCTTGATGGCGCCGGCACTATAGACATTTATCATCTGAATCTTTACGCCGGAATACATATCCACGCCGAGGATGCCGCCTGCATTCTTGCTGCTTGCCGTCACTTCTGCCTCGTTGCCGCAGTTGATGAAGCTGGCTGTGCCGCCGCCTGTTGCCTGACCTGCAAAGCCGCCTACGCCTTCCTTACCCTTGACGATGCCTGCTGCGGTGAGGTTGAAGATGGTTGCGCCGCCTGTCACAGTGCCGAAGATGCCCTGATGGTTCTTGCTGTCGTCTGTCAGGTTGAGCGTGATGGTGTGGAATTCGCCTTGGAATGTTCCCTTGTAGGCAGCGGCATCAGTGCCGACGGGAACATAGCCATTACCCATCTCTGTGAGGTCGATGTCGGCAGTCAGCTTGGCATTAGCATCCTGCTTAGTGTTTGCTACAAGGCCAGAGAACCACTTGAGGTCGGCAGGAGTGCCGAGGTTGTAGTAACCTTCTGCATCGGCAGTAAGGTGTTCGGGCATGAATGTTCCGCAGACGGAGCACCAGCCGTCGACGTCTGTGTGGTCAGGAACGATGGATTCCTGTGTGTTGCTGTAAGTAAGCACGCCGCCTTCTACAGCTGTGCCGTCGCACTTCAGTTCGCCGTTGCCATAAACCTGGCTGTGAGACGAGAAGGGCATGGGCTGTGCGTCGGTGCCGAGTGTCTGATACCAATTGATTACGCTCTGGTCGCCGTTCATCTTGTAGCAGAGTTCGCCGCTCGCGAGCTGTTCGGAAGTGAAGGTCGTGCCCTGTGTGCCGATGCCTTCAAGGTTCCACATGTTCTTGCCGACAACGTTGTTGTTACGCCAAAGCGGGTTGCCGTCGGCGATAGCTGCGATGCTGTAGCAGTTCTCGATGGTGGAGTTG
>CAJOLC010000021.1 GCA_905235305.1 uncultured Bacteroidaceae bacterium
AGTTCGACGAAATATAATTGTCTGTAAATTTGGTGATTAGCGAAAATTGTTGTACCTTTATAGTGCTCAATTACAAAGTAGTACAAACAATAATCGCTAAGTTCACCGAAGACAAAGTTACTGAAATTTTCTTTATGGCAGACGAATTTCACAAAGTTTTTTGCTGTATGCTAGACAAATACAGTCTCAATACCCCCAAAACAGCAGGGAAGAGGCCTTACCATAGGGCAGGAAGGCTTTCCGCCCCCGAGATTATGACCATTATGATACTGTTCCACAATTCGGGCTACCGTTGCCTGAAGCATTTCTATTTGAATGAGGTCTGCGTGAACCTTCGCCACCTGTTCCAGCAGGTCGTCTCCTACAATCGCTTCGTTGAACTGGAGAAGGAAGCGGTCATACCGCTCACCATCTTTATCAAGAAGGTACTTCTGGGAAAATGCACTGGCATCAGTTTTGTTGACTCCACGCCTCTGCGTGTGTGCAGAAACCGCCTGCGCCTGAGCGAAGCGAAGAACATCGCACAGATTGAACACTCAAGGCACAGGTCTGTCTGCAACTTCGCTGCCAACCTGCCCAGAGCAGTTGCCGCTTACTGCTATTTTCCCAAGAAACCCTCAATACAGGTTGTCAAAGTATTTGATAATCAACTTACTCTCTTCTGAATAATTTTCGTCGAACTCACGTTATTTACGGTCATTCTGCGTTAATTCTCCAAAATCCGTCTTTAGTTACAGACTTTTTTCGTAACTTTGCGTTAAATATAGCTTATTGTAACCTTCAACTATGTACCATTTGTCCAGAAAACACCTCTTTGCAACGCTGTTTGCTTCCCTCATGAGTCAGGCCGCTGAGCCCGTCGATTACGTGAATCCTTACATCGGCAGCATCAGTCATCTGCTCGTTCCCTGCTTTCCGACGATCCAGCTGCCCAATAGCTTGATGCGCATCTACCCGACGCGAAACGAATATATCACGGAATACCTCGACGGCCTACCCATCGTCGTCACCAATCATCGCGAGCGGAGTGCCTTCAGGTTGAGCGTCACGCAAGGCGACGAGCTGCGTCCCATCATCCCGACAAGCTGGGACCATGAGCGCGTGACACCTTATGACTATCTGGTTTCGATAGCCGACAACACCATCGACGCGCACCTGGCCGTCTGCCATCAGAGTGCCATCTACGAGCTGACATTCATCGACCCGAGCAAGCCTGCCACGATTGTCCTTTATACGGAAAGCGGCACGATGCAGGTCGACGGACGCCACGCTTCTGCAAGCCAAAGGCTGAGCCGGAACATGAACATCTATTTCTCGGGCGAGTTCGACGTCGAACCGGAGAAGGCAGGAGCGATACGCAACGGAAGAATTACTGATGAGAAGGTTCCTGCAGGGCCCGGCGTCTGCACAGCCCTCCGCTTCCCTGCCGGCACTAAGAAGGTTCGGTTCCGCTACGGCGTGTCCCTCATCAGCGAGGAACAAGCAGAGAAGAACCTCAAACGCGAGCAAGCAGATGATTTCAATATGGCCAAAGTCATCAAGGATGGCCGCAAAGAATGGAACGAGACGCTCAGCAATATTCGCGTCAAAGGCGGCACCGAAGACCAGAAGACTGTGCTCTATACCTCATATTATCGTACCTTCGAGCGCCCCGTCTGCTTGAGCGAGGACGGACGCTACTTCTCGGCTTTCGACGGGAAGGTGCATGATGACGACGGACATCCGTTCTATACCGACGACTGGATCTGGGATACTTACCGTGCGGCGCACCCTCTTCGGGCCCTCATTCAACCCCAGAAGGAGGAAGATATCGTGGAGAGTTATCTCAGGATGGCAGAGCAAATGGGTACGAAATGGATGCCAACTTTCCCGGAAATGACAGGCGATACGCGAAGGATGAACAGCAATCATGGCGTGGCAATGGTGGCTGATGCGCTCTGGAAAGGTTTGAAAGTGGACGCCAAGCGCGGTTTCGAGTACTGTCGTCGCGGCATAGAAGAGAAGACGCTCGTGCCCTGGAGCGGCGCTCCGGCTGGCCGCCTCGACCAGTTCTACAAGGAGCATGGCTACTTCCCCGCTCTTGCGAATGGCGAGAAAGAGACCGAACCGACCGTGAGCGGCTTTGAGCAACGCCAGCCTATTGCAGTCACGCTTGGTACAGCTTACGACGAATGGTGCCTCTCCCGCATAGCAGAGTTCATGGGCAATACGGCTGAAGCAGCCAAGTACCTTGCCCTCAGCTACAATTATCGCAATGTGTGGAATGCCGAGACCCGTTTCTTCCATCCCAAGGACGAGAGCGGCAACTTCCTCTCCGACTTTGATTATCGCTTCAGCGGGGGCGTTGGAGCACGTGCCGCTTATGGCGAAAACAACGGCTGGACCTATCGTTGGGACGTGCAACACAACCTTGCTGACCTCGCCAGGCTGATGGGCGGACGCGACGCAATGTGTCGAGAGCTCGACCGCACCTTTGCGGAACCGTTAGGCCGGAGTAAGTGGCAGTTCTACGGAGAGTTCCCCGACCAGACTGGCAATATGGGTCAGTTCACGATGGCCAACGAGCCGTCGCTCCATATACCTTATATATATAACTATGCCGGCGCGCCTTGGAGAACGCAGAAACGCATTCGCCAATGCCTCGACGCATGGTTCCGCAACGATGTCATGGGCATGCCTGGCGACGAAGATGGTGGCGGCATGACTTCTTTCGTTGTCTTCTCGTCGCTCGGCTTCTATCCTGTCACACCAGGTTTCCCTGCCTACAACATCGGTTCGCCACTCTTCACGGACGCTCGCATCAAGCTGCCCGGCGGCAAGGAACTGCACATCATTGCCAAGGGAAGCAGCAAGGAGAACAAATACATCCAGCGTGCTACCCTCAACGGAAAGTTCTGGAACAAGCCTTGGTTCAGCCACGACGACATAAAGAACGGCGCAACCCTCGTGCTTGAAATGGGAAACATTCCCAACAAACAATGGGGTAGCGCCGAAGATGCCACGCCTCCCTCAGCTCCGACAAAGTGAGGGAGGGGGGTAATCAGGTTATTGATTCTACTGGTTCTCAAGCATTTCAACACGATCTGAGAGCTGCATAATCTGTTGTGCAAGATTTTCAATCGTCCGCATGTTAGCGGCGACTCGATCGTTTAAGGCAGCGTTAGCCGCTTCCAGACTTGCATTTCGCTGTCGAAGTTCTGCAATGGTTTCTTCCGCCGTGCTTGCTTTCTGTAGCATCGCAATCCGTCCTGTCAGGTTGTCGCTATTAGCCTGAAGGGTGCTAATGGCACTCTCCAATGCCCCAATCCTATTGACAGAAGCGGCAATTGATTCTTGCACCATTCCGACCTGAGCATTCCTGAGTGTTTCGGATGTGTTAGTTATCTCTTGTCCTTTTATAGATGTTTCGCCTTGCCTAAAAGCTCCGGATTGCGTGATGAACTACGGGTTGCTGGGTGCAGCGTCAGATAGCGTGGGGCGGATAATAGGGTCTTTCAGCATCACGAGGTTGTTGTCCTGGAACGACATAGTGCCAATGTACATCAGACGAGGGTGTACTTTTGCAGTGCTGTTGTGCGCATGGAAGACGATGCGAAGGAGCCCATCCTTGTCGTAAAAGAGTGAGTGATGGCCTGTTCCTACGAGGTCATCTCGACGTCGGAGGATAGGATTGGCTGTGTACTTCGCCCATGCGTTGGACTCCAGACTGACCGTTGTGGCATAGCCCACGGCATAGTCTTGGCTTTGATAGTCGTTTCCGGAATAGGTGAGATAGTAGCGATGGTTGTGCTTGACGACGTTGGGTCCCTCGCAGACGCGGCCCATCTTGTTCTCCCAGTCCTGCGAGACGGCAAAGCATTTGCGCAGGGTTCCTGCAACGGGCGTGATAAAGTCGTCGCTAAGCCTTGCCTGCCAGATGCAGTTTCCGTCGTTGAAGCGCACGAAGAAGATGTATGCGGTGCTGTCTTCGTCGATGAAGATATGCGAGTCTATGCACTTCTCGTCGTTGATGAGGCTCTCCATCTGATACGAACCGACCTGCTTGAAGGGGCCTTTCGGGGAGTCGGAAGTGGCGGCAAAGAGGTGTTCGTTGGCAGAGAAGTACATGATGTACTTGCCTTTGATATGGTAGACTTCGGGAGCCCAGAACCATTTGTCTTCGGTTGTATTGGCTTTATTGAGGGCTTGTCCCTCGTCTTTCCATGTGCGTAGATCAGTGCTTGTGTAGCATCGGATGCCGTCACCGTCGTGGGTGCCGTAGGCGTAATATGTGTCGCCATCGAGCAGGATGTATGGGTCTGCCAGTGGTACTTGGCTCTTGCTGTCTTCAGCCAGAAGCCTCACCCCTGACAGCTCTCCGAGGAGAGGGGGAAGGAAGATAAGGAGGAGAAGCAGAAAAAGCCTCACCCCAATCCCTCTCCGAGGAGAGGGGAGAATCTGTAACGGGATCATATTATATTCCTTGATGTTTCATTCCATTGCTCCCTTCTCCTCGGAGAGGGGTTGGGGGTGAGGCTCTTACTTTACTTCCCAACCGGCTGCTTTGGCCATCTTCTTGCTGATCTCTGTGTTGTCGAAGCGGCCTTGGAACTGTTCGGCTCCTACGCCGATGGCGAATGCCGGCACGTAGCCATTGCTGTGGCCTCCGCTCTGCCAGCCTATCATGGCGCATTCGGAGATGACTCGTCTGACGGTTCCCGACACGCGGTCGGCGCCTGCCTTGCCTTCTTTGAACTCGTTGAAGGAGCGTTCCAGGCGGCTTGCCTGCTCGTCGCTGACCTTCACGTCGCCCCAGAAGCCGAAGCTTTCGGTAAGGAACTTCTTGCCTTCCTCCCAGGTGAATTTGTCACCCAGCTTCTCTTTCTTTGCCTTGAGCTCGCGTTCAAGCTTCCCCATACTCATGCGCTGTGAGGCCACCGCCTTGAGGTTAAGCTCGTAGGCACCGCGTCCCAGGACAAGCCCGCCCGTCTCGTGGTCGGCAGTGATGACGATGAGTGTCTCGTCGGGATGCTGCTGGTAGAACTCATAGGCCACCTTCACGGCGTTGTCCATATCGATGAGCTCGGAGATGAATACAGGGTCGTTGCTGTGGCAGCCCCAGTCTATCTTGCCGCCCTCCACCATGAGGAAGAAGCCGTCCTTCTGCTTGGAGGTGAGGAAGTTGATGGCAGCGCGTGTGATGTCCTGCAGAGTCAGGTCGTTCTTCGTGCGGTCGAGTGCAAAGGGGATGGAGCCGCGCTCCACCTTGCTGCTGGCCTCTTCTGTCTGGAAGAGAATCATCTTGTCGGCCTTCTTTGCCTTTTTCTGATAGTCCTTGTAGCCGCGTGCGATGGTGAATCCATTTGCCTTTGCCTGCTCGTAGAGGTTAGGTCCGTCGTCGGGATTGTCAGGCTTGTTGAAGTCAGATGCGCCGAAGAAGTCGACGTTGGTCTTGGTCAGCTGCTCACCAATCTTGTAGTACTCGTTGCGGTTCCCTACGTGGGCGTAGAAGGCAGCCGGTGTGGCGTGGTCCACGCTTACGCTGGTCGTGATGCCAACTGCTGCCCCTGCCTCGCGTGCCCAGTCTGCTATGCAGGTGACAGGCGTGGTCAGATCCTTGAGCACACCCAGGGCGCCGTTCTTCGTCTTGTTGCCGCTTGCCAGGGCTGTGCCGCCGGCTGCCGAGTCGGTCACGCCATTGGTTGCACTCTGGGTGTTGATAAGTCCGACGTATGGGAAGCTGGGGAAGCACAGCTCCTGGATGCCGATGCGCCCTTCGAGGGCACCGAGGTAAGTCTCGGCGGCATTGACTTGGTTCACGCCCATGCCGTCGCCGATGAAATAGAACACATACTTGGCTCTGCCTTCAGCCACAGTTGCCAGAGCAACCAGCAGGATGCTCAGTGTGGAGAAAAGTCTTTTCTTCATGTCATTGATGTTTTGAGTTTATAAATTTATACGAAACTGCCTACAAAGTTACTATTTTTAATTCAATATACCAAATCCAAGGCTTGCAATTATCAGTTAGATGCGAGAATAATCGCAGAGGAGTCTGTTTCCTTGCCAATGCACTTGCTCCGCCTCCTTTCCGCCAGCCCTTTCAGTGGCTTAGGATGACTTGTGGCGGTTCGCAGGCGTCGGCTTGGCTCCTTCTTCTCCCCTTAATCCGCAGAATTTACTGCCGAATCATGAGAAATCCTTTACAAAATCATGCGTTGGAAGTCGTCTTCGAGTTGTCGTGCTTGTCCCTATTAATATTAATAATGTATATGATGTGTCTCGGCTGATGGTTCTCTTTCGTGTAGTTATACAAGAAGGCAGTTCCCTCACAGGGGAGCTGCCTTCTTGTTCTTAGTGAGTCTTGAGCGATGTTTTATTCTTCCCAGATGTCCCAGGTCGTATCCTCCTTGGTCAGGGCATTTTCGCCATTGACAGTAGTCTTACTGATTGGCAAGCTCTCAGCCAACATCTGTACTGCCTGAGCCTCTTCCAGCTCAAGGGCAGGTTTAATATAAGTCTTCTTCATCTTTAATATGTTTATCTGTTTATTGATTTCAGGTTAGCAATAGTGGCCCCTCCCCGAAGGGAGGGAGCCGAATGATTTACTTAAGCACCTTCTTGCCGCCTACGATGTTGATGCCATTCTGCATCTTCTGCAGACGCTGGCCGGCAACATTATAGATGATCTGACCTTCCTCTGCAACTGCGCCATTGACCTCATTGATGCCTGTAGCGCCATCTTCAGCAAAGAAGAATGCCTTGACTTCGCCGTCCGTGGCAGGGAGGAATGCCTTGTTGGCGGGGATAGTACCGGTCTCGGTGAGGTAGAAGCCGATCTTTTCGCCTTCGGGCTTTGCCAGGATGTACTGACCGGCAGAGGCTGTTTGCAGGTATGCGCCGATGATGTCATTGTCAGCTACGGCAGCAGCAGACTCTGCGATGGTGAACTTATAGGTACCAGCATTACCCTTCAGCACTACGCCTGTACCAGCAGGAATTGTGCTGCCAGCGTCTTCGAGTACAATCCATGTTTCCACTCGCACATAGTCTCCGAGTTCCTCCTGCAGTTGAATGATGTTGCCGGTATTAGCTGTAACGTCTTCGGGAACGTTGACTGCGAAGGGCAGGTAGGTGGTGGCATAGCCAGTCTCGCCGATAGTGATGTCGATGTCTGCTACAGGAACAACGCTCATTTCGGACTTACCCTCGTATAACCAAGTAACGAAGCAGTTGTTCTGTCCATCGGCTAACTGTGCATATGAATAGTTGTTCTGATCGCCATCGGTTGCACCACGGAACGTCACCTGTCCGGGAGTCTTTACCTCGAAGGTATAGTAGTGGGGGGTATCGTTCTGGGTTGAAGTGCGGCCATTCCATGTGTTTGCATTTCCGCCCGTCACGTCAGGTGCGCCAAGGTACTTGCCCTGAATCTTGATGGCGTACTCGTTGAGGCTACCATCCTTCTTCTCGAAGCGAACAACGGAAGAGGCAGAGGTGTTGCCGTTCTCTACGAACTTCACGCCGGTATTGTTGTTTGCATAGTTGGCAGGTTCTTCCCACTGCAGCCAGAAGCCGGGCCTGAACTTGCTCTCCACACGATAGTAACCAGTCTCGGGATAAACAAGATTCTCTGCGGTGAAGGCTTCCTTGGCCCATGCGAGCAGGTCCTCGTAAGTTTGCTTGTTTGCAGATGTCGTTGCTGTATTATATGCTGTATAGAAATCATTAGAGAGCACGTCTTCTCTCAGGCCGAAGAGTTCGCCGGTAGTGTTGACATAAGGCCCAACGTCGGAAAGCACGTATTGAGCATAGTTGGGTTCGGGTACGTCGGCAATCTCGAGAAGGTTTCCGTAATCCTGAACGTATCCATTAGCCCAAATCTTGAGCTTGCCGCCATTGTCGTCAATAATGCCACCCGGCACGATGACACCAAAGCCGGTGTGACCGCTTGCAGCCACCTTCGTGACGGGATAGCCATTCTGACCATCACGCAGCACGAAGTTACCATTTTCTTCGAGCTTCAGCGACTTGTCGGCACCGCCGGCCTTGTTGATGATGACCACGCTATAGGGGTTGCCAAGGAATGCCCACTGGTATTCGTCGGTGGCACGGCGAATTTCTGATGCATTATTATCATTCGTGTAAGGCTCAGGCTCAACAGCGTTCACATACTTTGTTCCGCGGATGGTCAGGTTCTTCCAGTCAATGCTCTCGAACTGAACACCGTTGGAGAACTGGAACGGACCGTTCCATGTTGCTGTGAAATTCACCTCGGTGGTTTCTGCGGTTACTTCGCCACCTGCATACTCGATGGTGCATAAGTCGTTACTCAAGCTGGCGGGAAGTAAAGGAGTCTGACCGATTCTTGCCTCGCCCTCTGCGCTTGCAACTACGGTGCCGTTGAATGTGACATTATAGGTTACGGTAATAGGGGTGGCGTTCAAGAAGGCTACAGCGTTCTGGATGGCCGCTGTTGCGTCAACAGCATCACCGATGATGAATACATCGCCATCATCTGCTGTGCTCCAAGTATCAAATACTGGATTGGAACCTCCGTTTAACATCAGATAGTTACTATCGCTGGGTCTTTTAATCATCCAGTCGTATTGAACTCCATTTGCAGTTCTTGGAGTGGCTACAAGTTCGAACTCATCGCCTTCGGATGACAAAGTTACATTTCCACCATTACCGCCGACGAATTTTCCAGCAGAGATGTTGTAGAGATAGTAGGTCGTTGCATCGTCTGTCTTCTTTACGAAGGCGAACTGTTGCTTCGGGTCTGTTGCATTTTTCGTTTCGGTCCTTGCGAGGGCCGTTCCGCCGTCATTAGCGGTAAATGTTCCGCGAACGACGGTCAGCGTAAATGCCTGCGTGTTGTCCAACTGGTCGAGGCTGGTCAGCTTTCCACCTGCTTCCACGCCTGCCCAAGCGGTGCTGCCTGCCAGAAGTAGCACTGCACTCAATGAGAGTTTCTGTAGTTTGTTAATCATAATTTGGTTAATAAAAAAAGTTAAGTTAATATAATGAATTTGTTTTTATTATACATGTATTTTGCACAAAGATACACATTATTTAATATAATGCAAGCAATTTTAGTAAATATTTCTCTCTATGTTGTATTTTTTTTATTTTGTTACCCCATGTGGAGAGGTTGCGTGCGCTCCATCGTCCGTGCAAATGGGTTGATTCGTGACTTTGCGTGCGTCAGTCCATGTTTGCGGATGAGTTGCAAGGTGTGGCAGCATGAGTTTCGCGACCCAACATGGTTCGTCCGTTGCAGGTTCATGATGCTGCAATTGCAGGTTCATGAATATTCAATTGCAGGTTCATGATGCTGCAAAGGGTCCTCCCTACTATGTTGCACGACGCGGCATGCTAAGTGCTGTGGGCAATGCTGGCGGAGAGGGTGGGGGACTGTTCCGGACGGAGCGACGCAGAGCGGCTCGGAATTTCGTCGAAAATAGTGGGAGGATGAGTCACCGTTGTTGCGAGAATGGATTTTTTCTCCTTTCTTTTATATGATATAAGGAAAAAAATAGTATCTTTGCCGCGATTAATTGAAAAATGACATGAGAAATCGCTTCGTTGTATGCCTTTACATATGCCTTTTTGCATGCCTTCCGTTGGCAGTTCATGCAGACGGCCCCATCGCTGATGGCGTCTACGCCATCTCCTGCACCAAGCTGGATGGCTTCCTTGGCTTGGGCTCGAACCATAATGTGGACTACTTCATCTACTATGTCACGGATGAAAGCGAGATGACGATGGCTATTGGGTGATAACAAACACCGAGTCCGGCTACACCATCCGCAATCGGGCTACCGACGAGCTGCTTGTCTTTACCTACGAACGCGAGGACCAGTACTACAAATATATGACGCTTGCCCGCGAGCCCCTTGGCAATGGCTCCGAGTTTTGGAATATCATCGAGGGAGGCGACGGCGCTTACAGCGTGCAGAGCACTGTCGATACTGACTATTACTGGAACCTCCGCAACGGGACGAATATGCTGGGCACCTACAAGGGCAGCAATGGCACAGCCGACAACGAGCGCTTCGTCTTCCAGAAGAAGGAGGATGCTCCGGAGCCGCAGCCTGTTCCGGAACCCGATGCCCCCGAGGATGAGTACTCGCCCATCACGTTCCCCGAAGCCCTCCATGTGTATCTGAAGGGCGGCGGCATCGAGGCTTTCCCGCTGAAGTATATTGCAAGTCGTTCGGAACAGGACGGCCGCCTCGTCATCGGAACTACTTTCGGCCAGGACTACACCTACGACCTTTCCGGCGTAGACTCTGTGAGCGAAAGGATGCCTTCCTTCCCGACATTCGAGATGTTCAAGATTTATAAGCAGCTCAACGACCAGGTGTTCGGCACCGTAACCGGTGAGATGGAGGAAGACACCGTCACTGTGACGCTTGCCGCAATAGGCAAACGCCTGACACCCACCTTCATGCTCTCCGACTTCGACGCTGTCGTCTACGTGAACGGAAGGCTTCAGGACAGCGACGGCACAGGCGAGCGTCTGCGCTTCGACAAGGATGTCTACTACCTCGTAAGCAGGCCCGGATGCAAGATACTCATGGCAGAGGACGGCGGCCAGTACGCCATGCATCCCTATGGAAGGTGCGTCCGCGTGCATGTCGACTGGCTGACGGACAGGGCAGAAGTGCCTACCATCTACATCAACACAGCCGACGGGTTGCCCATCACCAGCCGTGACTACTACAAGGATGCCACCATCACCATCGACGGACACGACATCTTCCCCTCGATGGACGAGACTCCCGTACAAATCAAAGGCCGCGGCAACTCCAGCTGGGGCCAGGATAAGAAGCCCTACAGGCTGAAGTTCGGGGAGAAGAAGAAGCCTCTGGGCATGACCAATGGCAAGAATTGGGTGCTGCTTGCTAACGCCATCAGTGGCTCGATGATGTCGAATGCCATCGGCATGAAGGCAGCCAACCTCATGGAAACAAGTGCGCCGAACCACATCGTGCCGGTCGATCTCTACCTCAACGGAGAGTACCGCGGCAGCTACAACTTCACGGAGAAGGTGGGAATGTCGAACAATAGCGTCGAGGTCGAAGACGAGAGCGTCGCCGCATTACTTGAGCTTGACACCTATTACGACGAGGCGGACGGACAGAAGTTCCGCTCCATGCCTTACAACCTGCCCATCAATATCAAGGAGCCTGAATTCGAGGAAGGCACCACACAGCTGACTCTGGAGATGATAGAGACCCACTTCAACAACTTCGTAAGCGCACTCTATCGCGGGAAGGACATCTCTCCGTTTGTCGACCTCGAGCAGTTGGCACGCTTCATGATGGTGAATGAGCTGACGCTCAACTACGAGTTCTATCACCCCAAAAGCACTTTCTGCTATCGCGAGGACTACACCGATCCTGCCAGCAAATACATATTCGGCCCCGTATGGGACTTGGATTGGGCATTCGGTTACGAGAGGAACAGGAACTTCTTCACAGGCGAGACGACCGCCAACTACTGGTTTGACATGCCTAACTTCGAGGTCGTCGACTTCATCCGCGACCTGCGTTTCAGGTATGCTCCCCTCGATGATATCTACCGGCAACTATGGGAAGAGTTCATGGAGAACAATCTGCAGGAGCTCCTGGAGTACTGTCAGGATTACTACGACTTCGCCAAGAACTCGCTCAGCTTCAACCGTTCTAAGTGGAATGACCCCACCGACTATGGCAGGCAAGCACAGCGGGCAGCCGGCTGGCTCCAGACTCGTACGGAGCAGATATATGCCGACATCCTCTCTGGCCGACGTCCCGAGATGCCTGAACCAGTAGAGTATGTCGAGTTCGACAATACGAAGCTCTACACCTTAACGTGCCAAAGAGGAGCCCTCGTACTGTCCGCCGACCACCAGACACTTACGACAGAGCAGGAGCGCCGCGCTGGTTATCAGGCAGAGGAAGCACAGTTCGCCATCATCGGCATAGAGGGGCAGAACTACATCTATAGCCCTGTCACGAAGCAGTTCCTGCACTATTCCAACAAATGGGTAGATAGGTTGGGCACCCCTATTGACTTCGACCCGTCACACCCCAATGGGCAGTACGTCTACATGATGTCATGTTACACGGATGCCGGTCAGATGCTCTACTTTAACCACAACTCGAGGACTCTCCTCATAGATGGCTATAGCACTCCCGACCCAGGCAACCGCTACAAGATAGAGGCCGTTGCCGACTTCGACCCGACGGAGGCATTGGAGCTGGCTTCCGCTTCGCTCTATGCCGTAACGAACCGTTACCTGTGGAACGGCGAAGTGGTCGGCACCGAGACGCACCAGATGCCGATAGGTTCCGAGCCTCCTGCTCCGTCCGAGAGATGGGAGAACAGCTTCGTCAGCCTTGTTGAGCCTGCCGACATGCCGTATCAGATTGAGGGTGAAACGACGATTGACTACGCCGTGGAATGGCATGGACCGTTCATCTTCTCATCCCGCGACACGGACATACAGTGGTATAATATGACCATCCGAAGCGACTATTTCGTCTTCAGGCAAGACAGGGAGCCGTACTATCCGCAGGCAGAGACCGACGGCGCGGACATACTCTTCTCCGACAATTACCTGTGGGCTTTTGGCGGCAATCCCTATCAAGTGGTGCTCTACAATCGCACCTCGGGCCTCGACCAGTCCCTTACTCTCGACGGCGACAATCCCGTCATGCGTGACGGCGAATTTGTGTGGGATTTGCTTCCCAACAGCGACGGCTTCGTCCTGCGCCTGCCTGGCACCACCAACGCATGCATCAATCAGATAGGCGGGCAGGGCGGCAGGCTCGGAATTTGGTACGACGACTATAGCCCAGCCGACAATGGTTCTACGTTCCGCCTCTACGAGTCTATCGTCGACGGATTGAAGGGCATCAGCGACCTCAGCGATGCTGATACCGGCACCTACAACCTTGCAGGTCAGCGCGTGGACGGACACTTCAGGGGCATCGTCATCAAGAACGGCAGGAAGGTCCTGGTGAAGTGACCGAGCCCGGGCATGGTCTCTGCCGCTCGTAAAATACTTGTTTTGTAAAGATTTTTTCCTCCCGGACGCGTTTTAAGCGCGTTTCTCGGGCAGGGTGGTATGCTGATACCCCCAAAACGCAAATTTGCGGTTTCTTTTTAATCAGCTTGGTATCAGCGTGTTACAAAGCTGCGTTTTTCGATGCAGCAGTGATAATGGTCAAAATAAAGGTGTTTTACGACAAAAATCGGCGTAAAAGTTCCGTCGACTTAACGTAGTGCGTCGGCAAGTCCAATAGCATGCATTTGCAAACGCACTATATTTCGTTGATAAACCCTTCACTGTTCCTCGGCCGTCGCCGCACTATGCCTTACCGAAAAATGTCAAGTTTTTTTCGCCATGAACACTGCCGGATTCGTCCCATCGGAGTGGTGTCCTTGCCGTCATTCGCGTCTCCGGCGGTTGTCGGCCTGTGCAGAGTCCCCCCAGACCCTAATATCCTTTGCGTTATTTGACATAATTACTGACTATATTGGCCAGACTGCTTAAAAAATGTTAAAAGAGAGTAGATATTACAACATCCTGTCTCGTCGTTGCGATAAAAAAGATATATTTGTAGTTCGAAAAGCATGATAGTTATATACCTATTTATTTAATCTCTAAACCAAAAACAATTAAAAAATGAGAAAGGTTTACTTATTACTGATGACGTTGTTCGTTCAACTCATCACGGTTGGTAGTCTCTTTGCTGCCGACCCACCACAGGCGGACTACGACCGCGCAATGGAAAACATTAAGGAAGGCCAATACTACATCAAGACTGATGTGAATGGCACGAGTTACTATGTGGATGCAGCTGGCTACCTGGTAGATGAGAAGGATATCACCTGCCTGTTCACTATCTCCAAGGCCGCAGGAGGTGATCTCTACAACGAAGGCATCCTCATCGATCCAGGGAACGGCTATCACTTCTCCAATCCGCCATTGGTTGGTGACAAGGCCGACCTGGCTTACGATCACTTCAAGCAGGAACAGAGTGGTGGAAATAACCGCAACAACTGGGAAAGACAGGTGTTCTACATGAACACCGAAGGCCTGTTTGCCATCCGCTCCTGCAACACGAAGTATGCCGAAACCAGCTGGGAAGACGCAGGACGCACCTTCTGGAGCACGACGGCTACTTCCTGAACTCCTGCTATTCCTACGAACCCGCCTATGTATGGCAGCTCGAATTGCCTGCCGACAAGGTGGCAATCATGGCCATCCTCGAAGGCATCTTCGAGGTTTACGGCGACTATGTCTATGACGAAGACGGAGAAGGAATGGGCATTGGTACAGGAGTCAACCAGTATTCCGACTTCGAATCCTGGAAAACCTTCGTAGCTCTCCTTAAGCAGATGGACGAAGTCCTCAACAAACTGTACGACGACTACAGCTACGACCCATCTACCGACCCCGACGGCCTCACAGTGGAAAGCGCACAGGCAATCCGCGCACAGCTGGATGCCCTCTACGACGCAATCATAGAGAGCAGAGTGCCCTATCCACTGCCCAACGGCAACGGATACTATCGTATTATTGCTAACAACCGCTATAAATCTTCTGCCTCCGAAACAGGATTCGTGGATAAGGCCATTGCCGCTTCCTACAGCGAAGCGCACGCCAACAAGGGCGTCTATGCAACCCTCCAGCGCGACCGCGCTAACTTCCTGTGGAAGCTCGAACAGGTGGGCGACAGCATCAACATTCAGAACGCCGGCCTCGGCAATTACATCCATCCCTCTTCCGTTGCAAACAACAGAGTCAACCTCACTGACTCCGTCGAGAGGAAGAGCGCCATTGTCCTCTTGCTCGCAGGCAACGAGTACGTAGAGTCCAACACCGAAAAAGGCGACAAGGACATCCTCTACATCCGCCTCGCCAGCAGCAAGAACTCCGACGGCAAGTTCATCCACCAGCTCGGTCACGGCCAGCAGGACGCAGACACACCGTCCGGACGCGCCGGCACCGACTCCGGTACTGAGAACGAACTCAGCTTCTGGGTAGGAACAATAGAAATGGGCGGCGACAAGGGCACCAGCGAATGGTACCTCGAATACGTTCCCGATGAAGAGGCAGAAGCAATTATCGCCACCTTCAACGATGATAAGGATCATGAGCTCCTCGTCGCTCAAAACAACGCCCTGCGTGCCGAAGTCCTCGCATCCATTACGGCTACCAAGGATTACATCGCCGAGAAACTCATCAAGACTGCCGAACAGTTGAGCTCCGACTATAGCCAGAACGACTTGGGCAACGAGATCGATGGCGGCAATCTCAGCGACGGCGTTACCATCGATGGCAATCTGGGAACCTACTGGCACAGCTATTGGCAAGGCGGCGAAGGAACTGATTTGCGCCACTACATCGTCATCGCTGACATGGATGAGATGGTGGGCAACTGCCAACTCTACTTTGCTTGGAGAGCCGCAGGCAACGACCTTCCCTCCAGACTTCTTTTCCAAGGCTCCGAAGATCCCTCTGCCGACGACGAAGATTGGGCTGACATCATAGAGCTTGACATTCCCGGCGCAGCCTCCGGCGCTGAAGCTACAGTTCCTTTCTATGTAAAGCAAGGCTATCCATACGTACGCGTTTGCGCCACGAACTGCACACCAAGCTTCCGCGGATACTGGCACGTAGCCGAACTTCAGATTAGCAGGTTGTACGACAACCCCAACTCTCAGTTCGCTTCCCTCGGTGAGGTTGCAACCACACTCGAAGCAATCTACAACGCCAACGTCGCTACTGCCGACGAAGACCTCACACAGGCACAGTACGACGCCCTGCTTGCCGCATACAAGGCATTCATGGAGGCAATGGTCGATCCCACAGAGCTTCGCAACGCAATCGCTACCTATAGCAACCTCTCCACCTCAGTTGTTGAGGGCGAAGGCCCAGGCCTTTGGTCCGACGCAAGCATCGCCGAGCAGTTCGACGAACTTCTGGACGAAGCTAAGGCATACGACGAGTCCGGCAACTACACTGCCGAGCAAACCCACAACTACGCACTCATGCTCAAGGCAATGGCTAAGAGCGTAAGCGAAAAGGCTAATGGCGTAGAGACAGACAAGTGGTATCGCATCATGTTCCCCACAGAGGATCTGTACGACCTGTACGGCTTTGACAAGAGCGGTGCCGGCAAGTCCGGCCTCATCGAAGATCAGGCTTACCAGTTCGGCAACTTCGTTACCTCTGCTGCAAACATTACTGAGCAAATTCCCGCTCCTACGGATGAGAATCCCGAGGCTGTGGTTACGGAAAGACACATCGAGGCTCTCGCTTCTGAAGAAATACGTGAAACCAATGGTCTCTACTTCGTTGAGGACAGCGAAATCGGCGACAGAAGCGCCAGCATGTTCCGCTTCGTCGAGATCGAAGACAAGAACGCTGACTTCACGACCCTTCTTCAGGACGTCAAGGAGAACATGGCACTTGCTCTCGACATTGCCTCTTCTTACACTCGCGGCGCAGCCCTCATCACCGATGTGGCACAGCTTTCGAGCAACGCTACCTCAACGGCTGAAGGCACCCTCGCTGCCCTCATCGATGGCAACAAGGCCACTTACTGGCACTCCGACTATGCTAGGCAAGTCCTGGAGCCCCACTACCTGCAGGTTGCCCTGAACGAACCCGTATCCGGCTTCATCCAGGTTGACATCGCACGCCGTAACGCAGGCAACGGTCACATTATCCGTATGTACGTTCAGGGCAGTAATGATGCTGCTGCATGGACTAACATTGGTTACATCGAGACTCCATACACCAATGTGAACGACGTAGCTACCAGCCAGCCTCTTGACTTGGGTGGCACCTACAGCTACTTGCGCTTCATCCTGACCTACAGGTATGGTACTGACGGTGGCGGTAACACAGAGTTCGATCCCTTCGCAGAGATTACCAGCGCAGACGAATACAACGTCCTCTGGACCTACTGCCATGCTTCCGAATTCCAGATTTATCCTTTGACAGCAGACAAGGCTCTCAGCGGCAATGCTCAGGCTATGCAGGACGCTTTCACAGCAGCCAACAAGGTTGTCTTCAAGGACGCTACAGCCGAAGACTTTGCCAATGCAGCCAATGGCTACAAGGGTTACAAGGATGAGTACAATGCCGCTGCAGGCAAGAAGGTGCTGCCCGACGGCCTCTCCAAGGCTCCTGCCACCTATGCAATACAGAGCAAGGCCACTGGTCTCTTTGTAAATGCTGCCGGTGCCAACAGCAATAACGTATACCTGAGGACTATTCCTACGCTCTTCACCTACTCAGCTCCCGGCTATCAGAGAAGCTTGCTCCACGGTAAGAAAATTGACGGCGCCGACTGCTCTTACCTGCACTCGCAGAATGCCGACCACCGTTTTGTTACTTGGAATGCAACCGCTCCTTCTTCCAACTCTGGTCTCGTTCTCCTCGAGGCAGAGGATGAAGAGTACGAAGCACCTGCCGAGTTCACTTTCTACAAGGACATCAAGCCCGGACAGATCAATGCTTGGACCAACAGTGTACAGGTTACTCCTGAATACTATGATGAAGCTATAGCATACACCAGCCTCGGTTGCTTCTATCTGGAAGACGATGGCAGCTACCTCGCTCTGAAGCAGATTGAGACCATCCCTGCTGGCGAACCTGTAATCTACATCCTCAGCGATACACTGAGCTATGTCGCAGAAGATGAAGATGCAGAAGCTATTGCATTCACCATCCCCGGCGACGCTGAAATCGCACTGGAGGCTCTCACCGTCAACGGTCTCCAAGGTGAACTTTCCAACCGTGCTCTCAAGCCTGAAGAGATTTACTTCACGGGCAACTATGCAGTCTGCAACGACGCTTCTGCACACACCGTTGCCTTCGGTGAAGCATCTCTCAACCTCGGCGTTACTCCCAATGTCGATCCTGATAGCGACTACGACTTTGCTATCTTCCTGGGTCAGGCTGCCGAAGACGCAGTCGACGGCGTGAAGGATATTCCTGCGGCTATCGAGAAGATCAGTCAGAAAGGAAATGTCTACAGCATGGACGGCAAGTTGATTCGTACGGGTGCTACGCTCAACGACCTTAAGTCTTTGGGCAAGGGCATGTACATCCTCAACGGAGTCAAGGTGATGGTTAAGTAGAATCCTTATCTATCTATCAAAGAGGGAGCACTTCGGCGAAAGGCCGGAGGCTCCCTTTTTTTATTATACATCATTGGCATCCGGTAAAAGACGGCGTGAAGCCCCTTTAGCTTACAGTTGTCGGCATGGCGCCTATAAGCACACGGGGTATAAACGAGGATGTAACGTGCTTTCCGGACACCAATGATAATTTATAAAGGCTGCAGCCAAATTGTCCGGCTTGACTAGCGTCGAGCTAAAGCTTCACATGTGACGTTTTTTTAATCCTATAGTCGCATAGTCAATAGGGACGCATCGCTCTGTCAATAGGGACGCGTCGCTCTGTCAATAGGGACGTGTCGCTCTGCACATCGGGACGCGTCATTTTACAAACATCTCTGGATGGGCTCTACTGGGGCGCCCTGGTGTCAGCCCTCATGAGTGCATAGCCCCATTTTATATTCTCGGCTTTTCATCTTTAGTGATTGCTGTCCTCTAAACTTTCAGCTTGCATCCGTTGGGTAATGCTCATTCGGGCGAACACAAACAAGGGCTTGCAGATAAGTGCAAGCCCTTGTTCCTGTAGCGGGAGTGGGTCACGATCCCACGACCTCCGGATTATGAATCCGACGCTCTAACCAGCTGAGCTATCCCGCCAAAACCACTTGCAAAAGGACAATCGGCAAGTTGGTTCGCTAACCTCTCTTCAAGTGAAGGCTTGTTGCTCCTTGTCTTTTGCGGGTGCAAAGATACAACAAAAAATCCAAAGGAGAAAGTGTTTCGTTAAAAAAAATTCTCTTTCCTTTCATTTTTATTCCAATGGTCTTCCCAATAAATATATAATGTGTAACTTTGTGCGATTAAACTGCATCCAAAAGAACTATGGGCAAACAAGACGTTATCATCAGCCACGACCTCCGGCAGGACATTGCCTCTGCCATAAACAGACAGCCGCACGACAGGCTGTTCGTTCTCACCGACACGACGACCCTTAGGCTCTGCTGGCCGCTGGTCAGCGGGTTGCCTTCGCTTGCTTCGGCACAAATGATAACCATAGGCGACACTGACGAGAACAAGACCCTGGAGTCGCTGACGCACGTCTGGGAAGGTCTTCAGAAGGGTGGCGCGACGCGTCATTCGCTGCTTCTGAATCTGGGCGGGGGCATGGTGACGGACTTGGGAGGCTTTGCCGCAAGCACATTCAAGCGGGGTATTGCCTTCATCAACATACCGACGACGCTGCTCAGCCAAGTGGATGCGAGCGTGGGAGGCAAGACTGGCATCAACTTCGGAGGCTTGAAGAATGAAATCGGCGTGTTCAACAACGCCTCGTCAGTCATCATCTCCGGTGACTTCCTGCGTACGCTTGATTCAAAGAACCTTCTTTCTGGCTATGCTGAAATGCTGAAGCACGGACTCATCAGCGACGAAGAAACGCTCGACGAACTGCTCGGTTTCGACCTGGAAGACATTGACTACAGTAAGCTTACCGCGCTTGTAGCAAAGAGCGTCGCCGTGAAAGAGCGCATAGTAGAGGAAGACCCTACAGAGAAAGGTCTGCGTAAAGCTCTCAACCTCGGCCATACTGCGGGCCATGCCATCGAGAGTCTTGCGCTGGAGCAGGAGCGTACGGTGCTCCACGGCTATGCAGTGGCGTGGGGACTCGTCTGCGAACTTTTCCTAAGCAACGCGAGATGCGACTTCCCGAAAGACAAGCTCCGGCAGACGGTGCAGTTCATCAGGGAGCATTACGGCGACTGCAACATCGACTGCAAACACTACGACCGTCTCTACGAATTCATGAAACATGACAAGAAGAACGAAGGCGACAGCATCAACGTTACCTTGCTTGGAGGCATCGGCGACATCAAAATCAACCAAAAGGCTTCGAGAGAGGAGATTTTCGAAATGCTCGACTTTCTTGCCTTCAAGTTGTAACTTTCTGGGAAGTTAAAGAAGTTAAGGAATTTAAGGAAGCTAAAGAAGTTAAAGGACGATACCATTTGGAAGTAAATGTTCAATGATTAATGGTCAATAATCAATGGTCAATGATCAATGATCAACGAATAAACACCTGACTAATAACATGAAAAGAGCTTTCTACACATTAGTAATTATGTTACTTGTCTGCATAAGTCGTGCCGCAGACCTGTCGAACGCACGTTGGTACACGATAAAAGTGGCCAATGGTGGCTACCTCAGTGTAGCCACAGGCTATGTGAGCGGCACTGCCTTGCTGTTGAACAACACCACGGAGGACACGAGCGACTACGGACTTTGGACTTACATCGGCAACGACGACGAAGGCTACGCTTTCTACAACAAGAAGAGAGGCGGCAGCTATGTGCTCGGCATGTCGGGAACTGAAGCCAGCGCACGGGCAAGGATGGTGAAGGAGGACAACACTTCGGCGGTGACGAGGTTCGACATCGGCAAGAACGGCGACGGCTTCTGGATAAAAGACCACGGCTCGGAAAGCAACTACTGGAACAAGCGCGGCAACTTCCTTGCCTACTGGAACAGCACGGCTGGAAGCAACGATGAGGGTTCGAGGTTCGTCTTCAACATTGGCGGAATCCCCAATGAGTTCTTCTCCAACGACGAAAAGACGCACTTCTACTACATCACCTTCGCCAACTCCGACCTCGTCCTGCAGGACATGGGAGCCTCGGCAAACGTCACGACGCAGGCACGCAAGTATGGCGAAGAGAGCCAACTGTGGAAGCTCGTCGGCACAGACACTGACTTCCAGTTTGAGAACAAAGGCACGGGACGTCACGCCTACTACGACGGAAGTCGCCTGAAGACACGTCAAGCGGCAGACTCAAAGGGATTTACCATCGAAAAGACTTCCAACACAAACTACACCGGCAAGTATGAAATCTCCTGGAACGGTGCAGCGTCGCAGAGTATGCGCTACTTCAACCAATGGGGCGGAACTGGTGTAGGCAAAGAAATCGGCCTATGGTCGGGCGGCGAAGCAGGCAACGTCATCTACCTCATCAATGAGGCCGACGTACTGCCATCTGAGTTCTGCGTCGGTCGGAAAGGCACGCGTCCAGACGACATACACGACCTGTCGCTTTGGTACGACACACCTGCCACGGCAACTGATGTCAGCGACACTTGGATGGAATACGCCTTGCCGATGGGCAACGGTCAGATAGGCGCGACCATCCGTGGCGGCGTCATGTGCGACGACATACAGTTCAACGAGAAAACCCTCTGGAGCGGCTACACCACGAGCAGCAGTTCTATAGGGCAAGGCTACTACCAGAACTTCGGCTCCATACTCGTGAAGGACAAGAGCGGAACCTTCTCGTCGAAGGCTTCCGACGGCAAGCCCATCGAGGCATACAACCGCTACCTCGACATCATCGACGGTGTGGCCGGCACCAACTTCCTCTCGCCCGACGGCAGCACAACCTTCCGTCGGCGATACTTCGTCTCTGCCACCGATAAGGTCTTTGTGGCGCACTACGAAGCGGAAGGCAACGAGGCACTGGCACTCGGCATCAGTTACGCTCCCGACAAGTTCATCAATGCCTCGGACGCAACCTATTCGACGGAGAGCGACGGCACAGCCTCCGCCACCTTCCACGGCAAGCTGCAAGTGGTCAATTACGACACACGTTTCAAGGTCAAGACAGACGGCACGCTGTCCGTTACGCCTGAAGGCATCGACGTAAGCGGTGCAACTTGGACAGACATCATCATGGCTGCCGCCACCGACTATGATGCAAGCCGACCCTCCTTCACCAGCGGACAGACGGCAACAGACCTGTCGGCTCTGGTCGGCACACGCATCGACAATGCCCTCGACAAAGGTTACGCCTCACTGCTCGACGATCATAAGGCTGCCCACAGTGCCTTGATGAACCGCACCAGCCTACAGCTCGGCGGCACATCAACAATGACTACCGAGGACCTCATTAAGTTCTACAACGCCTCCGAACAGAACAAGACGAGTCCGGACGGGCTGTTCCTTGAAACGCTTTATTTCCAGTACGGACGCTACTTCACCATCGGCGCAAACCTCGACACCAGCATCCACGCACCCTCCAACCTGCAAGGCATCTGGAACGACCGCAGCAACTCCACGTTTTGGCACTGCGATATCCATGCCGACATCAACGTCCAGATGAACTACTGGCCTGCCGATCCTGCCAATCTTTCAGAGATGCACCTGCCCTTCCTCAACCATATCCTCGACCTCGGTGCAGCAGACAGCAACTCGCCGTGGTATCAGTTTGCAAGGAAGATCAAGAGCGGTGCCAGCGGCTGGACTGTGGCTGTGGAGAACAACATCTTTGGCGGTACATCGACATGGGGCAACAGTTCGATGAAGACACTCGGCGCATGGTACTGTACGCACCTATGGCGTTACTATAAGTATACGATGGACCGTGACTTCCTCAGGAAGGCACTTCCGGTCATGTACCAGAACGCTCTCTTCACGAAGTCCATAGCGACAAAGGACGGCAAGGGTCTCTATGAGATAAAGGACGAGTTCAGTCCTGAACACGGGCCTGTAGATGTGACAGCCTTCGCACAGCAGACGACGTACGAGGTGCTTGACGAGGTGATGAAAGGTCACACGGAGCTTGGCGACACGTCGCCCCTGACTGAAGAACAGATTGCAACCATCAAGGACCTCTACGACAACTACGACCGAGGCCTTTGGACTGAGACTTATGGCGGCAAGACATGCATCTCGGAATGGAAGAACAACGCCCTTTCCGACCCTGGGCATCGGCATCTGTCGCACCTCATGTGCCTCTATCCCTTCTCTCACGTCAGTGCCTTCGACACGACGGATGAAGGCAAACGCCTGTTCCAAGCGGCCTACAACGGCATGATTGCCCGCAATGGCGACGTGACGGGTTGGTCTATGGGATGGCAGACGAACACCTACAGCCGCTGCCTCGATGGTGACCGTGCCCGCAAGAACCTCTCTCTGGCCCTGCGACACTCGGGAAGCTATGTCATAGAGATGGGCAACTATGGCGGCTGCTACTACAACCTCTTCGACGCACACTCGCCTTTCCAGATTGACGGCAACTATGGCTGCACCAGCGGCATCTGCGAGATGCTGCTGCAAAGCTACGACGATATCATCACGCTGCTGCCTGCCCTTCCCTCTGCATGGAAGCATGGTAGTGTCACTGGCCTGAAGGCTCAAGGCAACTTCATCGTCAGCGAAACCTGGCAAGACAGTAAGGTTACGAGCGTTACCATCAAGAGCAACGCGGGCCAGCCTTTGCGCGTCCGTTACGAAGGGCTCACGGATTACGTCGTCCGGCTGAACGGCGAAAAGGTGACACCGACAGGCAATGGCAGTGTCTTTACCATACCTGGTGTGAAGGAAGGCGACGTTGTAACCATCGACAAAGAAGACTCCGACGGCTTAGGAACTGTGCGTCGCCCTTTTGGAGACGGAGCCGAGGCAAGTCTCCAAAAGTATAGCCCGATGTTATTCAACCTTGCGGGACAGCAAATCGCCAAGGATAATCCAGCGAAGGACATCGTCGTGCAGAAAGGCAGAAAGTATGTCAAGTAAATGAGGACAAGGCTTTTCATCATCCTAAT
Source organism: uncultured Bacteroidaceae bacterium (assembly GCA_905235305.1). Classification (GTDB taxonomy): domain Bacteria; phylum Bacteroidota; class Bacteroidia; order Bacteroidales; family Bacteroidaceae; genus Physcousia. Next base: position 23,698 of record CAJOLC010000021.1, read on the forward strand.
GACTGTGTCGTTGTGCTTGATGGCACAGCGACATTCCACGTTCCTCGGCATTGAGCTTGGCGGGGATAGGGATGAGTTTCTGGAGGCCCTTGAGGACAAAGGCTTCGAATATGAGGATGAGGATGATGAATGTACGGTTCTGTCGGGTCTCTTCGATGGGGTCGGCGCAAGGATTGAAGTGCTTTCCACGCCCCGATCCCGCACTGTTCACCTCGTCACTGTCTACTTCGTAGAGATTCAAGGCAACGAGGTCGGGCTCCTGATGAAGACTAATCAGGTTCGCAAACAACTGAAGCGCAAGTATCGTTCATGGGATTATACCCACGAGCGCGACCTTGAGGAATGGTCTTCTCCCTATGCTCGCATATCTTTAGGAAAGAAGCAATTGATGGGGGACGATTTTAAGACGCTCTACGTGCAGTGGCAAGACCGCAGCGGCTGGGAGGCGTTGCAGAGGGAGAAGGACTGATTGTCTATTGCTCCGAAGCACTTCGTTACTTCATTCAGACTGCCAGATTTGTAAAGATTTTTCCTTTCCGGACGCGATTTAAGCGCGTTTTTTAGCCGAGTTGATAGTTTGGAACCCCCAAGGCCTATTTTGAGCGTTTTCTGCAAACACTTGGATTTCAAATGCTTGCAAAACTGCGTCGACAATCTGAGAGGAATAAATGGACAGGAAAAGCGTGTTTTACGACAAAATTCAGCGTAATTTCTCTACGAACATAATATGGAGGATTGGGCAACGCAATATATTGCATCGACCAACTTAAAGTATTGCATTGATGAACGCCCTACGCTAAGTCGCCTCATTCAATACTTTGAGAGAAGAAATGCGCCAGTATTTTGTCGTGATTTTTCCGAGGATTATTACTTCAGCACCTTCTTTCCGTTCTGAATGTAAACGCCCTTGTTGGGGGTGGTCACTCTGCGGCCGCTCAGGTCATAGATGCCTTCTGCGCCCTTACCTTCACTCGAAGATTTGGGAGATACTATGCCGTCGGGAGTCTCAATCTCTGCGAAATTGAAGGTTGACCTCTTTTCTAATGATGGCAGATAGCTGCTGAACGGCGACAGGCTGACAGCGGCTGTGGCACGATATAAGCACGAGCCGGTAGTCCTCAGGTAGAAGCCTTCGTTTGCGGAGAGTGTCTTGCCGGTATATGTTCCCGCCAGCAGGTTCTCCTTCCACACAGGCAGGAGGTATTCCTCGTCTGTTTCATACTTGCTCTTATCCTGTGCCGTCAGGGTGATAGTCGCCTTGGGAGTGCCCTTGATGATGACCGGAGTGCCGTAAGGCACAGCCTCGCCAGCCTGAGCTATCGGCATCAGCATGACGGACGGGGAGGCTATCTCTGTCACGATATAGGCAGTGCAGCCCTCCGGCACCTGATAGATGTATGGCAGGCAGACTGCCACGTAGCCGTTGGAACCCAGAGTGAAGCTCCTTTCCTGAGAGCTTTGTATGCCCACGAGTTCCTCTATCTGGCTCTGAGTAAGCGCCTTGCCATAGATGCGGACCAGTGCCACATCGCCCATGAAGGGATAGCTGCCGGTCGAAGTCGACGCGCTGTAGTTGCCGCTGGCATCGCCTCCTATGGCAAGCCAGGTAGAGGGCGTCCACTCATAGACAGGACATTCCTTGAAGGTGAGCTGTCGTGTAGCCTTCAGTTCACCGTTGATGTAGAAGCGGGAACTGTTGTTCAGGCGGTCGTAGACTATGACGTAGTGGGTGTACTCGTCAGTAAGCGTGCCTGCACCGACCCACGACCATTGCGTCTTGCCGTAGCTGTTGTCGGACTTGATGCCTTGGGTCGTGGTGGTGTAACTTATGTCGCCCCTGTTGTTCATCTGTAGGCCGAAGCCGTATCCATTGATGAATCCTATCGGACGTATGCTACTTGACGGCAGGGCATCACTGCTTTTGCAAAGCACCTCCACACTGTAGGCATCAGAGAGCTGGCTCATGATGGGGAGGTCATCACCCAGGAAGTACTTGAAGAACTCCGACTTGGTCTTGTTGAAGCTCGTTATGTATTGGTTGATATCGGCATTATAGCTGATGGGAACATCGCCATTCATGACGATAGGCCTATCGCGATAGGAGGGCGCATGATTTATGGCGCCTTCAGGCGTAAACTCGCAATCGAGGATGTGCTCTGTTCCCAGAGGAGCCCGAGGCTCTGTAAAGCGTTTGACGTCATCATCGTAGAGCTTGAGGGCAGACTTCTGGGTGAGTGCACCGTCATATATCCTTGCAAAGACGAAACTGCAAGCCGACGAGTTCTCAGCATTATTGGTGAAGGAGCCGCCGGTGGCATCTCCGCCGAGGCAAATCCATATGTTCTTCTTCCCCTTGGGAGAGCCGCATTGAGGTATCGTCATGTCTGTTCCAGCCCTGGTGCCTGTGCAGACGAGCTTTCCATTGACATAGTAGCGGATGAAATGGCTCATTCTGTCCATCGTCACCACAAGGTGGTAGAACTTCCCGGGTATGAGGATGGAGTCGCCCGTAATGCTCTTGACGGAACTCTTCACGCCGCTTTGGTTCTGATAGGAGAAGCAGCTTGCCAGGGAAGAGTTGTAGAATGCCCAGCCGCCGTTCTCTTCGTTGCCGAGGAAGCAAGTGCGGTTGATGTTCCCACCATGGTCGCCCAATGCATCGAGGCGCACCAGTACTTCCCACGTCACACTGCTGTTGAAGGCCTCGGCCAAAGGGGAGTCTGCGTCGTAGGTGGCATAGAAGTAGTCCTGAGCCTTCGCCTTGGTGCAACCATAGTATGTGTCGTTTGCAGAATCGTAGAACGTTGCGACGGAGCCATGCTTGCCTACTCTGGTCTCATAAGTGCCGTCGTTGACGATGCCCTCTTCCGTGAAGTGGAGGTCAAGGAGACGTTCTGCCTCGTCCACCTCATTATTTCGCCTCAAGTCCCTCGTGACAATCTTCTTTGAGACAAGCTGATTGGCGATGTGCTGAGCTAAGAGTGTCGAGCCGGCAGTGGTGGGATGCAGTTGGTCTATAGTGTATTTCCCCCAGTCGCTGCTCCAGGCTACGGTGGAACAGTCGATGTAGTAGTCGCCAAACTGCTCTGCAATATACTTGATGCTTGTGTTGGCATCTCTCGGCGTCCATCCACGCCCGTTCTTCTGGTCCAGGCCGCCTCCTCTTGGGAAGAGACTCAGACAAACCACCTTAGCGTCGGGATACCACTTCTTCAGCTTATAGAGGAGCAGGGCATAAGCGCCGCGAAAGGTGATGGAGTCAGTAAAGGTGTCGGTACTGTATACGCCCAAGTCGCACCTGCCCCAGCCCCAGTCGTTGGTGCCGCCAGCAATGAAGATGAAGTCAGGATTGCCGGCACGACCGAGCGCCTTCATGCGATGGTTGCTCAGGAAAGGGCTGTTGCTGTTGAGCTCGTCGCAGGAGACACGGCTGCCGCTCCACGAAGCGTTGGCAAGGAAAGTGAGGCCGGACAGACGGCTCAGCTGCATCCACCAGGTGTCGCCAACCTGTATGCCACGCGACTTCTCCATGTCCTGTCCGAAATAGACGCCATAGCCCGAAGGGATGTAGTCGTAATAGGTCGAAATGGAATTGCCCAGCACGGCAAACGTCAGGCTGTCAGGGTTCTGGGCACATATCTTTGTCCCTAACAACAAAAGGAGTAATAACAGCTGTCTCTTCATGTTTCAGTACGGATTTAGATGTATTCTGCCTACAAAGTTATAATTATGTGAGCAATGAACCAAATATAATCGGATATTTCTTCGGCAAGCGAGCTGCAGTGTCTTTGGAAACGCTTTCTGGAGGGACAAAGGGCTTATGCCACTATACGTGTCTTCTTTGCCTGTTGCCTCGGGCGTCTGTCTGAATGCTGTTGCAATCAGTATTCCTTCTGCATCACCTGGCATGTGTCGGCTATTTCACAAGCAGTCTCTTGACGCTAACATTACCGTTGGTATCGATTTGGCGGACTATGTTGATGCCTCGCTTAGGACTGTCCAACTTCATGCCGTCAATGGAGTAGTACTCGGTTTCCGCGCCTGCAGTAGCCATCGCAGGCGATGTGATGGCGTCGATGAAGCTTTCTTCGTCGAAGTTCTCATCGATTCCGTAGAGCAGTTCACTGTAAGAGGTCAGGGTGTTCTTAGCGTCGATGGTGGGACGGGTCATGCGATAGGTGCGCTTGCCACCGTCGGGATAGCGCCCCACACTTTCATCTCCGTTCATCGTGCTATAGGTAAGGGTGTTGCTCCACATCAGGTCGGCAGAGGTGATGGTGACGCTTTCATCGTTGCCATTGGCGAGTTTGAAGTTGGCGTGCAACTGTCGCAGAGGGTCGACCTTATCTGCCCAAACGATGCGATAACCATGGGCAGGGATGATAGTGGATGCTTCGAGAACATCGGAAGTAATTTGGTACTTCTGCAGATCAGCAGGGTCGTCGGTGAGGTACATGCCGTTGAGGTCGATGTCGTAGTCGGTCGTGTTGTAGAGCTCAATCCAGTCGTTGCGCTTGCCAAACTCGTTGGCCGCCACATTGTTGCTTGCACTTACCTCGTTGACAACGACTGGCGTCGAGCCTGCTTCTACGAGGCAATCGGGACGCAACTTGACGAAGACGGCCTGCAAATCAGTATCGACATCGGTATCAAGATGGATGGTGCGTTCGCGACTGACGATGGCGTTGCCGGAAGTGACGCTGTAGCTGATTTCGGCATCCCAATAGATGTCGGTAGACCCTGGTACATTGTTGTGGACCTCAACAGCAATGATGTTCTGACCTTGGCGAAAGAGGCTGACGGGCAACTCTATGACGCCGGAGTCTGGATTGTCCGGGGCAAAGGTTGTGGCGTAGGTCTCGTATGTAATCTCGCCGTCGGGCAGGAGATAGCGGTAGGCTTCGGTTCCGTTGATATAGACCACGAAGCCGTCGTCGGCAGTGAAGTCAAGCGTGACCGATGCGATGTCCGACGGGTTGGTGTCGATGTTGAGGTTCTTGCGGAAGTAGTAGCAGGGGTACTTCTGGCTGCTGTTGTCGCCATAGCTAATAGTTGTCGCGATACTGCTCTTGCCGTAGCCCAGCGGAGTAATGCCTTCTCCCCAGCCATCGATTGAGCCTGTCTTCCAGTCTGTACCGTCGAGCGAGCCCTTGTCCCAATAGCTCCAGCTGTCGCCCTTGTGTATTTCGGTTACGGTGGAAGCCCCCGACTTGTTCCAACCCACGAAGTTGTAGCCGGCAGGGGCAGAGGCTTCGATGGCTACAGGAGCAAAGAGTGTTCCGTCGAAGGTGCCTGTGGGAACGGGTTGTCCATTGATGAGGAAGCTGGCGCCCGGGACGTTGGCATCGAATTTCACTGCCATGCCGTCGCCAAGTCCATAGGCCGACCTCAGGGCATTCATGCGGGCACGGTGGGGGGTTACTCCAATCATCGCATTCTTCTGCTCGTTATAGGATGTCCATGGCTCTTTCCCTTCCCAGGAAAGAGCAGGCTCAACAAGTCGGCAAATGCTGTCGCATATGTTCAGGCAACGATCCTTCGTGAAGACACTGCCATCCAGTATGCAGTAGGCATCGATGAAGCGTCGGCAGTAGTCGGCACTGTTCCTCTTCATATTATTATATATGGCAAGCAGTTCGTTGCCATAGTTGTTGTTGAGGAGCTGTACGCCGTTGCTGTTGCTCCACCCCCAGTCCTGGTCGTGAAGCGTAAGCCTGAACCTGCCGTCGGGCAGGGAGCGGTATCCCTTTACATTATTATTATTGCATATCCAATCGCTGCATCCGATGTAGCTGATGGCTGCGAAGAAGTTCGTCACCTCATCTATATCGACAAGCTGCTTCAGCTCTTCGTATGTGCTTGGGTTGGCACATTGCCTTGCCAGTTGCCCCCAGCGGTCGAAAGCATCCTTTGTGCCGGCCATCTGGAAGTAGCCGTTGGAGTATTCGAAAGCATCCATCTCGTCGTCGTCGTATCCGTAGTTGGCATAGCCGTGGTAACGGTTATTGGGCTCACGAAGGTTGAGTTGTGCCACATAGCTGCCATTAAAGAAGACATGGACAGGCTGGTAGTCCTGGCAGTCGCAGTAGAAGCCACTTGACATGAGCACTTGCTGTGTCATGGCATCACGCACTCTGCCGTGTTGCTGCGAGTTGTTGTCGTTGCCGCCGTTACGTATCATGATTTGTCGGTACTTGTTGTGCGGCTTGTAGCGGAAGAAGGGGTAGGGGTCGATGGCTTTCTTTTCTTCGTAGCGGTTAGTGCCCTTTATCTTGAAGGACGAGGGATGGTAGTGGCGGCTCCAGCCTCCTGAGATGACAAACTCGGCCTCTTGGTTGACTGCCATCTCACCGTTGGGTGTGATGAACTCGAAGTTGACGGGACGTTCCCAATCCATGTTGATGTTGGAGCGCCCGTGGTTGCGTCCGGCCACGCCGTTTGTTCCATCGACATAGACACCGATAGTATTGTCATAGAGGTTGTCGGGATTGGTCGCAATGGAGATGACAGGGAGGTAATAGTCATGGTCTCGGTAGATGTAGCTGCGGGTCACAACGGGGCTGGGGAGCATACCTTGCTGAAGAAGCAGGAAGCGATAGATGGTTGTTTCGCTAATGTTGAAGATGCCGTCGGCACTCGTGTAACCGTTAGTGGCAGAGGGTGTGGTGCCGTTGGTTGTGTAGCGGAGGGTTGTGCCGCTTGGGATATCCACCTTAATGGTGAAGGGCTCGGTGAAGAGACGCGAGTCGGTGTCTATTTCGGGCGCTTCGAGTCGGAATTCAGCGAAGTCGCTATTGTTATTCGACGATGCCAGCGTGGGTTCTCCCGTCCATCCCCAATCATCTCCGCCGTCTTGTGTCCTGGCCCAAGAGCAACGGGTGATGCACCCGGGATACTCGGCGGACGCGAGGAGCTGGCTGCCTGTTTGGTCGTAAAGATAAATGGCCCCGCCGCTGTTCTGCAGCTTGAATGGGATTTGCTTGTAGGCTTCATCGCCAAAGGTGCCGTCGGCTTCGTTGTGGTCGAAGTATAGGACTTTGTAGTTTCTTCCCTTCACTGCGCCTGTGCCGGCAGGGAGACGATACTTCTGCGGCTCATCCTCGTCATCGGTGATGTAGAGGTTGTCGAGTCCTATGCTAAGCAATGTGGGGTTGTAAATCTCGACCCAAGCTCCGTAATTGTACGAGTGGTCGATGTATTGGTCGATGTTTCCCACCTGAATCTCATTGAAGACCAGCTGCGTGGGGTCAGCGTCTGCATCGAACTCCTCGTAGTAGTCCAGGTCTTCTGTCATGCCGCAGTCGAAGAGCTTGCCGCCCCAGTTCTGCTGAACATATGCGGCAATGACGTTGTTGCCTTCGTTGAGGAGGGCTGCGGGTATCTCCAGTCTCGTTGCATCCGTGCCGTTTGTCCAGCTGTTAGCTGCATCGATCAGTACGCCGTTGACGTAGATGCGGTAGTTGTCGTCGTGCAGGGCATGGAGCATATAGCGAGAGGTGTTGTGTACTTCGTCGAGGGTAAAGTCACGTCGGAACCAGAAGTTCGTATTGTCGCCGCCTGGCCATTCCGTCTGCACGCCGTCGATGGCTCCCCAGTTGCCTATGGGCATGAGGACTTCGCTCCAGTTGGAGTCGTCGTAGCCGGCTTCTGTCCAGCTAAGCGTTTCCACGCGTCCTTCGATTTGCATGTCTGGGATGCGCTCTCCATCCTCGTTGGCATAGCAGCACCAGTTGTAGTAGGAAGTGCCTGTCCAAAGCTCTTTCTTGTCAGTCACGTCGTAGATGCTGAAGTTGTAGAGTGTGATTATTGTGTTCTCCTCCGTCGTGGGGAACTCGAAAGCTATCTTGACGTCGTCGATGTCAATGCCGGTGAGGTTGGTCTTGGAGAATGTGGTGATTCTGTTTGCAGTGACGTTTGTGTTTCCTTGGAATAGGGTGTTGTCATTGTTCTCATTCTCCGAGAGACTGATGCTGATGTCCGAGATGTCCTTGTCTGCCTTGATTGAGACGACAAATCGGTAGTTGTGGTCGGCATGGATGGTGATGGGTGTCTTGAATTGCACTTGCCCGTATGCTCCTGCGTAGCACGCTGTTGGCATCGAGATGGTGTAGGTGGCGTTCTTTTGTGCTTCGTAGAGTTGCTCCCAGCCGTGTATGGGGTTTTCGCTTGGGACAGCAAAGTCGAAGTTATAGCCGCCTTCGCTGTTGAAGAGAGCCTTGCCTGTCCAAGGCTCATTGTATCCCATAGGGAGGATGAAGTTCTGGGCTGTGGCTGTCAGGGCAAGTGCTGACAGGAGAAGTAGTATTGCTCGTTTCATTATCTTACTTGATTGTCTTTCTGCCATTGATGATGTTTACGCCTCGCTGCGCTTTGGTGAGTCTTTGACCGGCGAGGTTAACTATCGTCGAGCCTTGCTTGTAGATGGATTCCTCGCCTTGTTCTTCAGCGATGCCCTCGATGCCGGTCGGGTTGGGCTCTATTACGATGGAGCACACTTTGTCCAAGTATGTGTTGGAGAGTGCCTTAGGCGTAGTCCTGTAACGCACGTACGAGCCTTTGCAATCGTTCCTTAGATAGAGCTTGATTTGGTAGGATTCATCCACGAGTTCCAGTGATGCGATGTCGTTTGCGGCAATGCCATGGACGGCAAGGTCGGCCTGATGGTAGGTGCCTGGCGCGAGGCCGACGCAGTAGCCGCCGTAGTTCTTCTCGCTGTAGAAGCGTGCTACAACCTCGCTTTCGGGCACTGTGACGGCTCCGTATGTGCGGTTGATGGCAGCTGCCCATGCGTTCAGGTTCCACGATTCGTCGTTATACACCCAGACGAATCCGCCGCTTGCCACGCCGTCATCTCGCCATTTCTCGAACTGTGCTGTATTCTTTTCCAGACTCCAGTCGTTGGAGTAGTACATCAGTCCGGCGTGTCGGGTCTGTACGCCAGGGAAGTTCCAGCTTCCTACGATGTTCACGTTGCCAGCGCCACCGTCGTAGCATTGCACCATAATACGGTCGACGGCCTTTAAGCGCGACTTGCGAATCTCCGAGCATAGCGATGTCCAGAAGCTCATGTATGTGTAGGGAGCAAGCGTGGTCTTGTATCCGAGGTCGTACATCATGACGTGGAACTTGGCAGCCGTAGTGACGTCATAGCAATGCTCGTCGTCGTTGTTGACCGCATCTATCTCGGGCACAGCCTCGATGAGTGCCTTGAAGTTTTGGTAGAGCATGGTGTTGCGCCCCGTGCCTTTCGAGTTGATGAGGTCTCGTATGTGGTCGTACGAGTCGTTCCCCCATCCTCCGATGCAGATTTCTATGCGCGTGATGCCCGTTGGAGCAGTCTTGAGGTTGCGGACATCTTCCTGATAGTATGGCTGTGTTTGGTTAAAGACATACTTGCCATTCTTGCAGATAGTCTCGCCGTCGGTCTTGAGCGTGCCGTCGGCATCCACATGGACATTGAAGAGAATGGCATAGGTGAAGCCTGAGTTGCGCAGTGTAGTGATAGTGCCAGGGCGCTGGCGACGGATATGACCACCTACATAGACGCCCGATACCTCTTTCGGCTGAGTTTGTGCAAACGCATCGGTGAACATCACCGACAGTGTAATAATAAGGAATACAACCTTCTTCATAATATCAAATTAGTGCGCAAATATAGTATTATTTTTGCATTCGGCAATGAATTTGGGATATTTATTTTTGCCTTTTGTCTGTATGGGACATGCTCTGGATTATATTATACAATGAAAAAATCTTTACAAAATCAATCGACGAACAAGCCTTCGTGAGCCGACTCAATGTAGGTCGTCGTCAAACGCATTACGTTGGATTTGCCAATGAAATATACTGCATGGACAAATCCTTCCTATTGAGTTGGCTGACATCCTATGCTGAAATTCTTCTTTTTCTATGATTGATTTACCATACCATTATGGTTCATGTGTACTTTCTTTGCATTGCGCTTAAAAAAGCCTCTCTGTAACCAGTTGATTATCAAGTAGGATTCGATTTGAGCCATTTTCCTGCGTTTTGTGGACAAAAGTGCCGGAGAACTAAAAAAATGCCGCCAGAAGACGCTCTTCAGGGAAAAATCTTTACAAAATCAGTGTGTTGAAGAGGTTCGAGTAGATTTGTGCAGGAATTTGTATTATATCGTAAAAAGTCGTACCTTTGCCGGCAAATTAAATATTATGAGGTATGAAACGAATTAATCTTGTATTTTTTCTCTTGTCGGCTATTGTATTTGGATTGGTGTCCTGCAATGGTCGTGACTACGAAACAGTGAAGGGCGACCCGATGCAGACGCGCATCTATACCCTCGACAATGGGCTGAAAGTCTATCTCTCCGTCAACCACGACGAGCCACGCATCCAGACATACATCGCCGTGAGGACGGGTTCGAAGAACGACCCGGCCGAGACGACAGGCCTGGCACACTACCTGGAGCACCTCATGTTCAAGGGCACCAGCCAGTTCGGTACTACCGACCCCGAGGCAGAAGCCCCATTGCTTGCCGACATTGAACGCCGCTACGAGGAGTATCGCACCATTACGGACGAGGCACTCCGTCGGCAAAAGTACCACGAGATTGACAGCGTCTCGCAGCTTGCTGCCAAGTACTTCATCCCCAATGAGTACGACAAGCTGATGGCTGCCATTGGTGCCGAAGGGACCAACGCCTTCACCTCCAACGACGTGACCTGCTATACGGAGGACATCCCCTCCAACGAAGTAGAGAACTGGGCAAAGATACAGGCCGACCGATTCCAGAATATGGTCATCCGCGGCTTCCATACCGAGCTGGAGGCCGTATATGAGGAATACAACATCGGCCTCTCGAACGACGGCAACAAGGAGTTTGATGCATTGCTCGCGAAACTCTTCCCGGGTCATCCCTACGGTACGCAAACAACCATCGGCACACAGCAGCACCTGAAGAACCCCTCCATTACTAACATCAAGAACTACTTTGCTAAGTGGTACGTCCCCAATAATGTTGCCATCTGCATGGCAGGCGACTTCGACCCCGACAAAGTAATTGCTACGCTGAAGCAATACTTCGGAGAATGGCAGCCCGGCGAGGATGTCAGCCAGCCCTCCTTCCCTGAACTTACAGCTCTGACGGAGCCTACCGACACCACTGTCATAGGCCAGGAAGCAGAGAATGTGTGGGTCGGATGGCGCAGCGAGAAGGCTTCCTCCTTGCAGAACGACACCCTGGCTCTCGTCGATGCCATCCTCTCCAACGGCAAGGCCGGCCTCCTCGACCTTGACCTCAACCAGGAGATGAAGGTCATGGAAGCCGAATCGTTCGTGGAACCGATGCTCGACTACGGCTTC
>CAJOLC010000022.1 GCA_905235305.1 uncultured Bacteroidaceae bacterium
CTGCCCTCCCCTAAAGGGAAGGGAGATATAAATGATAAATGTGTAAATGGTAGATAAGATATACGTTTATCACCTACTCGCCTTTCTGGTCGTTGCCATTTGGGGTTCGACGTTTGTCGTCACGAAACTCCTGTTGCTGGCGGGACTCTCACCGGCTCAGATATTCACGCTGAGGTTCATCATCGCCTACGCACTTCTCTTGGGCTTTGCAGCCTTTCGGCGTCCGTTCCGTCGGTTCGCCAACAACTGGAAGGATGAACTTATCATGCTCGGACTTGGGCTGACAGGAGGCTCGCTCTACTTCCTGACGGAGAACGCCGCGATGAACTACACTACGACCACCAACACGGCGCTCATCGTCTGCCTCTGCCCCTTGTTTGCCGCTCTGCTCATCTCCGCTTTCTATCGCGAAGAACGTCTGCGGGGCATACAGATAGTGGGGAGTCTGCTCGCGGTAGTGGGTGTGGCGATTGTTGAACTGAATGGTCACTTCGTGCTCCACCTCGCTCCAACCGGTGACCTGCTTGCCTTTGCGGCCTGTCTCTGCTGGGCAGGGTATAGTCTGCTGATTATCCCTGCCTCGAAGTGCTACGACACGCTCTTCATCACCCGCAAGCTCTTCTTTTATGGGCTCGTCACGATGATTCCCTACTACTTCTTCTACCCCGAATGGCCCACACTGGAGACGCTCTTGGAACCGCAGACATTGGTGGAACTGCTCTTCCTCGGAGCCATCGCCTCCACGCTTTGTTTCTATCTGTGGGCTTTAGCCATTCGGAAGTTGGGAGCCATCGTGACGACGAACTATGTTTACTTCAACCCCGTAGTGGCTATCCTTTGTGCCTGGATAGTGTTGAGCGAGGACATCACCATCTGGTTCCTCATGGGCACGGCACTCATTCTTGTCGGAATGTACCTTGCCGACAAGAAACAAATTACAAAAGCAAAGTAAGGACTGCGCCCCAGTGAGCGAGGGCACCAAGCAGGACGAAGACGTGCCAGACGGCATGATAGTGCGGCCTGTCGTCGTGGGCAAAGAAGTAAGTGCCTACGGTGTAGGCAATGCCTTCGGCAAGCAGGAGCCAAAGCGTGACGGGGGTCAATGCCTTTATCACAGGTTCAGCAATGAGGACGATGCTCCATCCCATAATCAAATAGATGGCAAGCGAGAGCCTGGGCCAGCGGCCTATTGCATATATCTTGTAGAAGATGCCACCTATCACAATCAGCCACTGGAAGGCAAACACTGTCCAACCAAGCCAACCACCCACAACTCCGATGAGGATGGGCGTGTAGCTGCAGGCTATCATCACATAGATGCTGATGTGGTCGCACTTGCGCAAGGCATCCTTCACTTTCCCTTCTCGAGCCCAATGATAAACGGTGCTGCTGAGGAACATGAAGGTCATGCCGAAGATGAAGCAAGCCACCCCGAATGCCATCTGCCAGCTGATATCAACTGCGAGCCACACCAGCCAGATGCTGCTCAAGGCAAAGATAGCGCCGCCAAGGTGCGTCCAAGCATTGCCCTGCTCGGTCTTAATGGGCCAAAAGCGCTTCGATTGCATCTTGGGTCTGACGGGTCAAATCTTCGTATGTATCGTTCTCCGTGGGCTTGATTGCCGGCAGGAACTTCACTTCAATATGCTTCGGCCGCATAAAAGCACTGCCACGTGGCAAGGCTTCGAAAGCACCACGGATGCAGACAGGCACTATGGGAACATTCAGCTCCTTGGCAAGAATGGCGAAAGTCTTCTTGAAGGGCACAGTCCCACCGTCATGAGTGCGTGCTCCTTCGGGGAAGATAACCACACGATGACCTTCCGTCAGCACTTTGGCAAGCTTCAGGATGGAGCTCTTCAAGTTAGAATGCTCCATGACAATAATGTTACTCTTAGCCGCCATCTTGCGCCGGAAGTCGCTTTGAAAATGCTCTTCCGTCGCATAGAAGTAGTACTCGCTGAGCTGACTCCAAGGCAGGCCTGCGAGTACGAGCGGACCATCGGCAAAGCTCTGGTGGTTGGGAGCAATGATACAAGCTCCCTTCGCCGGTATATTCTTTTTACCCCTCACCTTTAGGCGATTGTAGAGGCAGAAGAAACCCTTGAACAAACGTGACACTAAGCGGTATGCAAAACCCGAACTGGGCAGGGACAGGTTATGGACAGGACCCGTGAGAAGCTGATGCCAGTCCACCACCTCAGCCTCCATCTTTGTCTTCTCCGCAGCCACATGACGAGCCAAGGCCTCAATGCCTGGGAAGCCTGGCATCTCGTCCACCCCGACAGTGGTGCCAAAGGTATTCTCAATGAAGGTCTGCAGGCTTATCTTGTCGAGCGAGTCGAGGGCAAGGTCAGTCTCAATATGGTCAGCCGCATGAACCTTGACACCCTTCTCCTGCTCAATGAAGTTCTTGATTAGACGATACTCCTCGCAGTCTGGTTCCTGCTGAGCCTCATGCTCTTTAGTCCTGGCTCCTATGCCTTCCTTCAGGATGGCACCGAGCTTGTAGCGCTGAAGCTTCTCGAGCCTTGTCCTGGGCAATTCACCACGGTAAACAAGCACACTCATTATCTTCTTATATGCCGAGACAGTTCTATTGTAAGGTTCCAGCACCTCTCTCTTCAACCTGTCACTCACTTCGTTGTCGGTCAATGCTGAAGCCCAAGCCGGCTGAGGCACGATGATGGCTCGAAGCATATCGCCATCCTGCACGACAGCCGCTTCCCTGACAAAGGCTTCATACTTCTCCAACTTGTATTCTATTTCGCTGGGTTGCACGTTCTTACCATTACTGAGGACAATGATTTCCTTAGTGCGACCGGTAAGGGTAATGCGACCAATGGAGTCGAACTGCGCGAGGTCGCCTGTGTGTAGGAAGCCATCGCTGTCAATCACTTGTGCCGTCTCCTCGGGCCGATTGTAGTAACCCTTCATCAAGTTTGGCCCTTTCACACAGAGCTCGCCATCCACCAGCTTGCACTCCACGCCTGGCAGAGGCAGTCCAGAGCAGCCCGGGATGTAATCACCTGGGCGGGTGAAGGCGATGATGGGGGCTGTCTCCGTCATGCCATAACCCTCGAGCACATCGAGGCCAAGTGTACGCAAGCCTTCGCCTATCTCTCTGTCAAGAGCAGCACCACCGCTGACGCAGTAGTCTATGTGGCCGCCCATCTTCTTCCTGACGGAACGGAACACCAGACGGCTAAGTGTCCTGCTCCTGCAAGCCTTACATAGTGCGAAGAGCATACGGCCAACTGTCGACTGATCTACCTTCTTCTTGATGCCCACATATAGTGTTTGCCACAGTCGAGGCACGCCAATCATGATGCCCACCTGCCCGCGCTGGAGCGTATCCATGATGTCGGGACCAGAGAGCGAGGGGCATATGGCAATGCCGCCTCCCATATACAGAGGAGCGATGAGGCAGCCCATGAGCGGCAGAATGTGGTGCAAGGGCAGAAGGACAAGTACACGTCGTTTCTCGGAATAGATCGGCACATCATACGACACACTGTGCACATTGGCCTTCAGAGCCGCATAGCAGAGCATCACGCCCTTCGGAGAACCAGTTGTGCCGGAAGTATATATGATGATAGCCGTATCGTTGTTGTCTGGCTCGGAAAGGGCTGCCCAAGGAAGGATGGAGCACGAAGGTTCATCGGCAATGGACAGGACTTCGTAATCATCGATGATGAAGACCTTAGGCTTCTCATCACCATTGAAGGCAGCAAGGCTTTCCTTGAGCACGGATTCTTTTTCCTTCGACACCCATACGGCATCGGGATGGCAGTCGTTCAGGATGTAAGCCACGTCGCTTGCAGTACTCGAAGCATCCACTGGCACAGCAATGCCTTCGTTCAACCATACAGAGAAGAAAGCATATGCCCAACCCTCACGGTTCTCACTGAAGATGACAGTCTTGGTTTGCTTACCCTTTGGTATCATTCGTGCAAACTGTGCCACACGCTGCAACAGTTCGCTGTAAGTCACATTGTGCTCGCCTGCGATGATGGCTATCTTGTTCAGGTCAATCATAGAGCCTATTATAATGTTATTCTGCCGCAAAGGTACAAAATTTTATCCGAACCATAATCATTAATCCGATATTATTTCGTACCTTTGCAGAAAAAGGAGGCTATGGAGAACTATCATAACAAGGAGCGTCGGCTCAGCAACACTATAAAACCCGCTGAAATGGGGCTCGAGGAGTGGCAAGTCGCTCTGAGGAGGCAACAGGCACAGCGAGAACGCTTCATCATCAGCGAGCTCGGAGTCTCATTCAGCCCTGGTGAATATCAGGTTCGCAACCCTAAGTCGCGCAGCCAATACAAGGTCGTCTATCGAGGTGCTTACAGTCCTTGGAACTATTGTTCTTGTCCGGACTTCCGCACATCGGGCCTCGGCACATGCAAACATGTGGAGGGCGTTAAGCTATGGTTGCAAGTGGAAGGAAAAGCCGTACACAACGAGGAACCCGCCTATACATCTATATATATGGATTATCGCGGAGAGCGCTGCATCCGCATTCGTTTCGGCGAGGCACATCGCAGGGAGCTTGCCGCAATTGCGAAGGATTACTTCGACCAGGCAAATGTGCTTCGCCCCGAAGCCTATGCAATTTTTGATTCTTTCCTTGAGAAGGCACGAAGCATCGACCCTGCTTTCCGTTGCTATCCCGACGCTTTGGAGGAGGTCATCAGCCAGCGCGAACATTTGCAGAGGACTGCACTTGCAGAGAATACTTACACAGATGAAGCACTGGACAACCTGCTCTCTGCCAAGCTCTATCCCTACCAGAAAGAGGGCGTTCGCTTTGCTTTCAAGGCAGGAAAGGCCATCATTGCCGACGAGATGGGACTCGGCAAGACGGTGCAAGCCATCTGCTGTGCCGAGATTTACTTGCGCGAGAAGATGGCAGAGAGCGTGCTTATTGTCTGTCCTAACTCACTTAAATACCAATGGAGAAGCGAGATAGAGAAGTGGACGGCACGGAAAGAAGTGCTCATCGTGGAAGGTTATGCTTCCCGTCGAATCGAGTTATACAAGGCACCTGTTCCCTATAAGATCGTCTCATATCAGTCTCTTGCCAACGACATCAAGGCACTTGGCAGACTCTCCGCAGACTTGCTCATCATGGACGAAGTGCAGCGGCTCAAGAACTGGAACACGCAGTTGGCATGGGCCGTACGGCGCATTGATGCACACTATAATGTACTGCTCTCGGGCACACCGCTCGAGAATAACCTCGACGAGCTTGTCTCCATCGTACAACTTGCCGACCCTTATTGCCTCTCGCCGCTCTATCGTTTCCGCTACGACCACATCATCACCGAGCCGGAAACTGGCAAGGCCATCGGCTATAAGAACCTTAATGACATCCGTGTAAGGCTGAAAGACACACTCATCCGCCGCACGAAGCAAAGCGTTCAGCTGCAATTGCCGAAGC
The DNA here is from genome assembly GCA_905235305.1 of uncultured Bacteroidaceae bacterium. GTDB lineage: Bacteria > Bacteroidota > Bacteroidia > Bacteroidales > Bacteroidaceae > Physcousia. The sequence goes on from CAJOLC010000022.1 coordinate 5,450, forward strand.
GGACAGACCAGTTCCTGCTCATCCCCATGACGCCGGAACAGAGCAGCCGCCACGAGGAACTGCGTTCTGTTGCGGCTCGATTGGTAAGCAAATGGGCAAGGACACACAGCCTGAGCGAGGATGAACGGCGACGCCTTCTGCTTTTGCTTAGCCAGATGCGCATGCTTGCCGACAGCACCTTCATCCTTGATCAGGACACGGAGAACAGGCATGACGTAAAAGTAGGCGAGGTGATGAACATCCTGGAAGACGCCTTGAGTGGCGGCACAGGCAAGGTTGTCATCTTCAGCGAATGGGAGCGAATGGCACGTCTCGTGGCTTCGGAGCTTGACGCTCGCAGTATCCCTTACGAGTTCCTGCATGGAGGCGTGCCGGCTAAGGAGCGGGAAGAGCTCGTCCGACGCTTCACGGACGACCCTGCCATGCGCATCTTCCTCTCTACAGACACCGGTTCCACGGGGCTCAACCTGCAGGTCGCCAGCATCCTCATCAACATGGACTTGCCTTGGAATCCTGCCATCTTGGAGCAGCGCATTGGTCGCATCTATCGCATAGGGCAGGAGATGCCAGTCCAGATACTGAACCTCGTCTCGAAAGATTCCATAGAGGAAAGCATGATAGACCGCCTGCGCTTCAAGCACTCCATGTTCGAGGGAGCCCTCGACGGCGGCGACGACACCATCTTCCTCAGCGAAGACCGCTTCAAGGGGTTCATGGAAAGCCTTGTGCCAGCACTTTCCCGGGGAGAGAAAAACGAGGAGCAAGGAGCAAAGGACATGAACCCGGAGGACAACCCTGCCGCCCAAAGTCAGCCTTCCGTCACGCCTTCCCTTGCTCCCGATGCCGGAATCTCCTCCTTCCTCACTTCCCTTCGCGACATCCTTCGGTCGCCGGAGAAGACCAGACAACTCGCCGAAGCAATCACACAGATACTGAACGAAACCTGAATCACTTATGAATACCGAACAACATAGCAGCATGTCCTCCCCATTGGGGAAGCCGGAGGGGGGCCGCATACTCGTGACCGGAGCCAGCGGCTTCATTGGGAGCTTTATCGTAGAGGAGGCCTTGAACAGAGGTTTTGAAGTATGGGCAGGCGTCCGAGGCACGTCGAGCCGCCGTTACCTCCAGGACGAACGCATCCGCTTCGCACAGCTCGACATGCAGAACACCACGAAGTTGCACGACCAGCTCCTCGCCTACAAGGCCGAGATGGGCGGCAAGGGCTGGGACTACGTCGTGCATGCCGCGGGAGCCACAAAGTGCCTGCATCGCGAAGACTTCTTCCGAACCAACACCGAAGGTACTAAGAACCTCATCGACGCCTTGCGTGCGGCGGACATGGTACCACGCCGCTTCGTCTTCCTGAGCAGCCTGAGCATCTTCGGGGCCATACGCGAGAAGCCCGTACGAAAGCCTTCGCAGGACAATCCGTGGGTCTATGCGCCCATCCTTTTAACTGATGAGCCCAAGCCGAACACTGCATACGGCGAGAGCAAACTGGCTGCCGAGCATTACCTCACAGCACAGAAGGACTTCCCCTACACCATCCTGCGTCCTACGGGTGTCTATGGTCCTCGCGAGCGCGACTATTTCCTTATGGCTCAGAGCATCAAGCAGCACATCGACGTGGCGGCTGGCCTGACGCCTCAGGAGATAACCTTCGTCTATGTCAGCGACGTCGTGCAGGCAGTCTTCAAGAGCATGACGTCGGCAGGAGCAGAGGGCAAGGCCTACTTCCTCAGCGACGGAAAAGTCTACAACAGCCGCAGTTACAGCGACCTCGTACAGCATTATCTCGGAGGTCCCTGGGTACTGCATTTGAAGCTGCCCCTCTGTCTGTTGCGGGCCATTTGCTGGGTGAGTGGACGCATCAGCAAGCTGACGGGCAAGATGAACGCCTTGAACGACGACAAGTTCAACATCCTCTCGCAGCGAAACTGGCAGTGTGAGATAGAGCCGGCCATGCGCGACTTCGGCTACGCGCCGCAGTGGAGCCTCGAACAGGGCGTGCAGGCCAGCATCGAGTGGTACAGGAAAGAGGGCTGGCTATAAAGCCAGGCAGGCGAAAGAACCGAAGTAAATAATGTAAGCCAATTGCCCGATTCGCTTACTTTATGCTACTTCGGTTTTGAATGCAAAACTGAGCAGTTTTGACAAAACTATGCCGCGAAAACCGACCCAATAGGGAGGGTTTTCCAACACATGCAGTTAAGTTGACAATTCCAATACGCCGAGTTTTCAAACACAATACTATGTGTTTGGCGTTTTAACGTGCCGCGCTACCATCAAAAATAGGCCGAAATTGCCACTTTAACACTCAAAATTGGGTGTTTCGGCTGCCTTCCCGAGTCGAGGCATTCCGCATGTCGCACATCCTCAATAAGTTACGATTTTAACATTTGCTCTCGTCCGCCCGTACCTAGGTACAGGGCGAGCATTTTCGTCGCATTCTCAGGCGGTCAGGAAAAATCAGGATGTAAGCAAATCCGACCTATCTCAGAGCATAATGTCAAATTCGGGTCGATATGACGCAAAACTTCCCGCCAATTCACTCACTCATATTTTTCAGAAAAAAGTACACGATTTGTTGCATCCATTTCACAGAAATGTCGTATCTTTGCACACACAAAATTTAACAAGAATGGAAACTAGAAAAATAAACAGAGCATTAGTGTCTGTCTTTCATAAAGATGGACTTGAGGAAATCCTGCGCACCCTGCACGCAGAAGGAGTAGAATTGCTGTCCACAGGCGGCACACAGTCATTCATCGAAAGCCTCGGCATCCCTTGCAAGAAGGTTGAGGACGTAACGACCTATCCCAGCATCCTGGGCGGCAGAGTCAAGACCTTGCACCCCAAGGTATTCGGCGGCATCCTGGGCCGCAGGGAGAATGAAGGCGACCAACAGCAGATGAAGCAGTACGACATCCCCAGCATCGACCTCGTCATCGTCGACCTCTATCCCTTCGAGGCAACCGTTGCATCGGGTGCCAGCGAAGCCGACATCATCGAGAAGATTGACATAGGCGGCATCAGCCTCATCAGGGCAGCAGCCAAGAACTTCCGCGACGTCATCATCGTCCCCTCGAAGGCCGAATACAAGCCCCTGCTTGACTTGCTCAAGAAGCAAGGCGCCCAGAGCGAACTCGAAGACCGAAAGTGGTTCGCCACACAAGCCTTCTGCGTCAGCAGCCACTACGACACCGCCATCCACAGCTGGTTTGCAAAGTAACCGTAAATCGTAAAACGTCAAATCGTAAATTAATTAGATGAACTGGTTCTCACTAAACAAAGAAATAGCAATGGACCTTGGCACGGCCAACACCATCATCATCTGCGATGGCAAGATAGTGGTCGACGAGCCAAGCGTCGTGGCACTTGACCGCAGGACAGAGCGTATGATTGCCGTCGGAGACAAGGCCAAGATGATGTACGAAAAGACAAATCCCGACATCCGCACCATTCGTCCGCTTCGCGACGGCGTAATTGCCGACTTCAATGCCTGCGAGCAAATGATGCGCGGACTCATCAAGATGGTCCACTCCGGCAACCGACTCTTCTCGCCCTCCCTGAAGATGGTCATCGGCGTACCAAGCGGAAGCACCGAAGTAGAACTCCGTGCCGTCCGCGACAGCGCAGAGCATGCAGGTGGTCGCGAAGTTTATCTCATCTTCGAGCCCATGGCTGCAGCCATCGGTATCGGTCTTGATGTGCTCGCCCCCGAGGGTAATATGATCGTCGACATAGGCGGCGGCAGCACAGAAATTGCAGTCATCTCGCTTGGCGGAATAGTTGCCGACAAGAGCCTCCGCGTAGCTGGCGACGAACTGACAGCAGACATTCAGGAATACATGAGCCGTCAGCACAACGTCAAAGTCAGCGAACGTATGGCAGAACGCATCAAGATACACGTCGGTGCCGCAATGACCGACCTGGGAGAAGACGCGCCGGAAGACTACATCGTACATGGCCCGAACCGCATCACGGCACTTCCCATGGAGGTCCCCGTCTGCTATCAGGAGATTGCACACTGCCTCGAGAAGACTATCGCAAAGATTGAAACAGCCGTCCTTAGCGCACTCGAAGAGACACCCCCCGAGCTCTATGCCGACATCGTAAAGAATGGAATATGGCTCACAGGCGGCGGCGCTTTGCTCAGAGGACTGGCTAAGCGTCTCACAGACAAGATTAATATCGAATTCCATGTTGCCGAAGACCCCCTGCACAGTGTAGCAAAGGGAACCGGCGTGGCACTGAAGAACATCAACAACTTCACCTTCCTGATGTAATCCGTGCACGATTTCATCGAGCGCATAACAGCCTACGTCCACTGGGCACTCTTCCTCCTTTTGGAAGGGCTCAGTGGATTCCTGCTTTTCCAATACAATCATTATCAGGGTAGCGTCTGGTTCACTCAAGCCAACACCGTAGCTGCAATGGTTCACGAATGGGAAGCAAAGGCTCTCTCATACCTGCGAATGCCCGCCGAGAATGCAGCTCTTATGCGTCGGAACATTGCCTTGCAACAGCAACTCGACGTCATGCGACATGAACTCGCACTTGTCAAGGCAGACACTTCGAAGACTCAAAAGATGCAGGCAGACCTGCTCCAAAGCATGACGCTCATACCTGCCCAGGTCGTCGACAACAGTGTCCGGAAGCGAGACAATATGCTCGTCATCAACGCAGGAAGCGATGAAGGCGTTGCCCCCGAAATGGGCGTCGTAAGCGGAACAGGCGTAGTCGGCATCGTCAGTGCAGTCACGCCTCATCATGCCCTTGTCATGTCCATCCTGAACAGCCACAGCAGTATCAGTTGCCGACTGCGGGGAACAGAGTACTTCGGCTATCTGAAATGGAAAGGCGGCAAGCCTCTGAGGGCATACATGGACGACGTGCCTCGCCACGCCCGCATCAAGAAAGGGGATGTCGTCGAGACAAGCGGCTTCTCAGCAGTCTTCCCTGCAGGCATCTTCCTTGGCAAGGTGGCAGAGATTAAGAACAGTAGCGACGGACTTGCATTTGAGCTCGAGATACTCCTCAGCACTGACCTTGCCAACATCAGGCACGTCAATGTTATCGGCAACCACAGTAAAACAGAACTCGATTCTCTCCTGACGCGATGATTACCTCAACACTAAAGCGACTGACATGGGCGTTGATATTGCTGGCGATGCAGGTGTTCATACTCGACCAGATACATCCCTGGGGGTACGGAGCGCCATTGCTGTGCCCGCTCATTGTCATCACATTGCCTTTGGGGACATCTCGTTCGGAAGCTTTACTCTGGGGATTCGGCACGGGCTTCATTGCCGACATCTTCGCAGGGACATCCGGCATCAGCAGTGCCGCCCTGACTTTCATTGCCCTCATTCAGCCGCCCTTACTTGAATTGATGGTTCCCCGAGACTCGGAAGAAGAGCTCCACCCATCCTTTTCTGCAATGGGACGATGGAACTACCTGCAATTCATCTCCTTGCTTCTCCTACTTCATCACGTCGTTTACTATGCTCTTGAAGGCTTCTCCTACTTTCATGTCGAAGATATTGCCATCAGCATGGGAGTGAGTTATGCTGCCTCCCTGCTGCTGATCATATTGGCAGAGCACGTCCGTAACCCTAAAAAGTAAGTGGCGCTATGGATGGGAACTATGAGCTTGAGAAGCGCAAATACGTCATTGGAGGTGCAGCAGCGGTCATCATCACTATATATCTGATTCGCCTCTTCACCTTGCAACTGCTCAGCGAGGACTTCAAGATAAGCGCCGACTCCAATGCTTTCCTCAAGCGCATCCAGTATCCGGCACGCGGTTCCATCTCAGACAGGAACGGCAAGTTGCTTGTCTATAACCAACCGGCTTACGACGTGATGGTCATCATGAACGAACAAGTGGGTGTCGACACACTCGACCTTTGTGAAAGCCTCGACATAACTCGCGACTGGTACGAGCGAAGAATGGCAGAGATAAAAGACAGGAACCGCAATCCCGGCTATAGTTCCTATACCCAACAAGTCTTCATGAGTCAGCTCTCGACTGAGGAATTCAGCCGCTTCCAAGAGAAGCTCTTCCGGTTCCCGGGATTCTACATCCAGAAGAGAAGCATTAGACAATACAACTATCCTAACGCTGCTCACTTGCTTGGAGATGTCGGCGAGGTCGGTCCTGAGGACATTGAAGCTGACCATTACTACCGGAGTGGTGACTACATCGGCAAGCTTGGGGTCGAACGCTCCTACGAAGCTGTCCTGCGAGGCGAGAAGGGAATGGAGATACTGTTAAGAGACGCTCGGGGTCGCATCAAGGGTCGCTTCCAGAATGGCAAGTTCGATGAAGCCCCTATTCCTGGCCGGAACCTCACCATGAGCATTGATCTCGAGCTGCAAGCTCTGGGGGAACGCCTGATGAAGGGAAAGCTGGGAAGCATCGTCGCCATTGAACCGAGCACGGGAGAGGTGCTTTGCATGGTCTCGAGTCCTACCTACGACCCACGAATCATGATTGGACGTCAGCGCGGAAAGGGGCAGAAGCTCCTTGCCCAGGATCCGCACAAGCCCCTCCTCAACCGTGCTATCATGGGACAATATCCCCCGGGGTCCACCTTCAAGACAAGTCAGGCTCTCACATTCCTGCAAGAAGGTGTCATCACGCCTCAGACGGCTTATCCCTGCAGTCGTGGTTTCCACTTCAGGGGCCTCAAGGTAGGTTGCCACGGACACGGCTCGCCCCTTCCGCTCGTTCCTGCCATCGCCACCTCGTGCAACGGCTATTTCTGCTGGGGACTTTACTACATGTTCAGCAACAGAAGCAAGTATAAGACGGTGCAAGACGCCATGACAACTTGGAAAGATTATATGGTCAGCATGGGTTTCGGCTACAAGCTTGGCATCGACCTGCCCGGGGAGAAGCGCGGCATGATACCCAATGCTCCCTACTACGACAAGGCGTATCGCAATGACTGGAGTGGCTTGACCGTCATCAGCATCAGCATAGGTCAGGGCGAGGTTAACCTGACACCTTTGCAGATTGCTAACCTCGGGGCGACCATTGCGAACAGAGGATATTACATTACGCCTCATGTCGTCAAGGAGGTTCAGGGGATGCCACTCGACACGCTTTACACGAAGAGGCACTACACGAAGGTTGATCGCAGCTACTACGAAACGGTAGTTGCGGGCATGCGTCAGGCCGTCCTGGGCGGAACCTGCCGTGTCGCCAACACTTCCTTCTATGAAGTCTGCGGAAAGACGGGGACGGCTCAGAACCCTCATGGTCAGGACCACAGCGTCTTCATGGGTTTCGCTCCTCGCGAGAACCCGAAGATTGCCATTTGTGTATACGTGGAGAATGGAACATGGGGAGCAACCTACGGCGTTCCGATTGGTGCCCTGATGATGGAGCAGTACATAAATGGGAAGCTTTCTGATGCGAGCCAGGCTCGTGCCACCAGTTTCGAGAACAAACATCTCTTCACGCCCCGTGAATATTCACTGAACACTTTGTACGAGAAGAATGAAGAACAGTAAGACGAACAAGAAGACGCCATCGCTATGGAGTTCTATCGACTGGCTCACCATCTTCATATATGTGGTGCTGCTGGCGCTGGGATGGATGAGTGTTTGTGGTGCCTGCTACGACTTCGACCAGACTGCCGGCATCCTTGATTTCTCGACGAGAAGCGGCATGCAAATTGTCTGGATAGGGACTTCCTTGCTTCTGGCCTTCCTCATTCTCATGACGGACGACCGCATTTTTGAGTCGCTTTCCTACATTATATATATAGGTTTTCTCGCATTACTCTTTGCAACGCCCTTCATTGCTCACGACATCAAGGGTTCCCTCTCGTGGATAAAGATCGGAAGCTTCAGCATTCAGCCAGCCGAGTTTGCGAAGTTCGGCGTGGCTTTATGCCTGGCGAAGGTGATGAGCACCTATGGCTTCGACATCCGGAACTGGAAGGACTTCGTCATCTGTATAGTCCTGATACTCATCCCGATGGGTCTGATTATCATGCAGAAAGAGACGGGAAGTGCCCTGGTATACAGTGCTCTCTTCCTGATGCTCTACAGAGAAGGGATGCCGGGCTGCCTGCTCTTCACTGCCATCTCTGCCGTAGTCTACTTCGTCGTCGGCGTCCGCTATGCCGAAGCACCGCTGTGGGGAATGGAGCAGATGAGTCTGGGGCACGCACTCGTCATGTTGCTCATCCAGGTCTTTACGGTCGGCTTCCTCAAGGTCTATGGTGGAGAGCAGAAGAACAGCTGGAGGCTGATACTGCTTCTCTCGCTCCTGACGGACGTCCTTGCAGTCCTCTTTGCCCGCTACGTCTATCCCTGCAATGCAGTCTGGGCGATGACCTTCGCATGTGGAGCAATCGCCGTCTACCTGCTCTACCTTGCCCTTCGCGACAGAGCCATGAAATACCTGCTCATCGCTTTCTTCACCCTGGGCAGCATGAGCTTTTTCTATTCCGCCGACTTCGTGTTGAACAAGGTCATGGAACCGCACCAGCAGACGAGAATCCGCGTACTGCTCGGCCTGGAGGACGACCCGCGCGGAGCCGGCTATAACGTCATACAGGCCAAGATCGCCATAGGCTCGGGCGGACTGGAGGGCAAGGGGTTCCTCAACGGAACGCAGACGAAGCTCAAGTACGTGCCGGAACAGGACACGGATTTTATCTTCTGCACGGTAGGCGAGGAAGAAGGCTTCATCGGATGCGCCATAGTACTCCTGCTCTTTCTCTCGCTCATCCTGCGGCTTATACACCTTGCCGAACGGCAGCCCTACACCTTTGGACGGGTCTATGGATACTGCGTCCTGAGCATCTTCCTGTTTCACGTCTTCATCAATGTCGGCATGGTGCTGGGACTTACACCCGTCATAGGCATCCCCCTGCCCTTTTTCAGCTACGGAGGCAGCTCGCTCTGGGGCTTCACCATCCTGCTCTTTGTCTTCCTCAGGATTGATGCCGGCAGGAACCGCCTGCAGCGCTGATTACCAGGCCGTCCAGAGATGTTTGTAAAAACGACGCGTCCCGATGGGCAATGCGACGCGTCCCGATGGGCAGAGCGACACGTCCCTATGGGCAGAGCGACGCGTCCCTATTAGCCATGCGACTATAGGATTTAGAAAACGCCACGCGTGAGGCTGGATAATCTGACTACTGTCAATATAAACCTTCATTGGTGTCCGGCAAACAAGTTTCATCTTCGTTTATACTCCGCGTGCCTATAGGTGCCAGGCCGACAACTGTAAACAATGGGGACTTCACGCCGTCTTTTTACCGGATACCAATAAAAAACGTCATGGTCCGACCTCCCAAGTGTCCGTTTTTCCTGCCTTTATCCGCCCAGAATGTTAAAAAAATACACAAACTCTTTGCGCATAACGAAAAAAAATGTAAATTTGCAGAGATATACTGACAGCTTAACGATTAACCGACTTAATATGAGAAAGTACCTTTTATATGCCCTCGCAGCCACTTGCATGATGATTGCAGGCTGCAAGGAAGACGTCGACACCTCGTCCAGATATGTCTTCAGGGAGGAAACCATCTCAAGCTATCTGGCGAAACACGAACAGTACAGCGAATACTACCGACTGATCGGCGAAGTGTCCGTCTCCAAATACACCGGCACGAAGGTCCGGCAGCTCCTCTCAGCCCGTGGGCACTACACCACCTTCGCCCCCACAAACGAAGCCATCCAGGAGTACTTGGACACGCTCGTCACACAAGGACTCATCCCCGTAGCCAGCTGGGACGCCTTCGAAGATGAACACAAACGAGACTCCATCTATCAAGTCATCGTCTACAACAGCATCATAGACAGCGGCGACGATTACAGCGAATACGAGATAAATTCACTCCCGATGCCGACCTCCACCTCACAAAGCGTCGAGATACCCCTGCCAAACATGAACGACCGTAAACTCGTCGTTCAATACACCGACCAACCAGACAGCCTCCTCATTAATGACTGCAACATCGACCCCTTGAACCGAGATATCCTATGCATCAACGGCGTCATCCACTCCATGCATAGCGTCATATCGCCCAGCAACAACACGATGGACTACATACTGAGAAAGTACATCGAGGACGAGAACAGCGGTTACATGGTATCGGCAAAGCTGGTGTATGCCTGCGGTCTATCAGAGATACTCTCAGCCAACAGAGATGAAGAGTACGAAGACGCCTACCAGTCTGGCAGCAAGATACCCCTCACAAGCAAAAGCGTAGGCGATGGAGGTGAGGAAACCTTCCATACGCCAGAACACCGTTATTATGGCTTCACCTTCTTTGCCGAGACAGACGATTTCTGGACCCAGGCAATAGGAAAGGCCGTGACAGACATCACAGTCGAGGACGTGATGGATTACCTCGTCAGACAAGGCGTATATCCCGAAGCCACACGAGACAAAGACTATGAGTCGGAAGACAATCTACTCAACCAGTTCGTCACCTATCACCTGCTGCCAGAACGCCTGCCTGCCAACAGACTCATATATCACTACAACGAAATAGGTTACGACATCAACAAGAAGACGCCGTCAGTTGCAACCATGGAGTTCTACACAACAATGGGCAAACGACGCCTCCTGAAGATCTTCGAGAGCCGAGAAAGTAACGGCGTTTACCTGAACCGCTTCCCGAACCTCGACAACGACCGGCGTGGCACCTACCATGAACTGTCCTGCGACGCCGACAAAGAAGGCATCGCCATCGGCGAGCCTAACCTGGAGGGAGAGAACAACGTGCGGAACGGCATCATATATCCCATCGACAAACTGCTGTGGTACAGTGACGACACACGAGACAACCTCCAAAAGCAGCGCATTCGCTGGAGTGTCCCCAGCATGTGGCCGGAATTCATGAATAACGACATCCGCTGCTCCGACATCACTGACGAGAAGCACAAGAACGTCTACATCCCTACGGACATGGAGTACAAGTACCTGGAAGACGTTGATATTTCAAAAGAGACACAGTTCTTCTATTGGACAGGACGTGGCATGAACTGGGCTAACATGCAGGGAGACGAGATGACAATCCGCGGCTTATCAGACTGCACGATGCGCCTGCCGCCAGTGCCTCGGCGCGGAGTCTACGAGTTGCGATTCGCCATTCAGAGCGGCGGTAGCAGACGAGGCATGGTGCAGTTCTACTGGGGAAGCAATAAGGAGAAACTTGCGGCGATGGGCATACCCATGGATCTGCGGCAAGGCGGAGACAACACGCTGCATACATCGAACGGCTATGTGGCAAGCGACATCGGCTACGAACGCGATACTGACGACGACGACTTCAATGCCGAGGTTGACAAACGTCTGCGCAACAACGGCTTCATGAAGGGCTGCAACCAGTACAGTGCCGGCGGTCCTGGCAATGCAACCACAATGCGTGGCTCGAATGCCTGCATCCGACGCATCATCATCCGCGAGACGATGGACCCAGACCTGACCTACTACATCAGGTTCAAGACCGTTATGGACGACCGGACACGATTCTTCTACATGGACTACCTTGAGTATTGTGCTAAGGACGTCTACGATAATCCGGAGAATCCAGAAGACATCTGGTAGCAGAGAAACCGTGATTCCTTGCAATTCCCAGGCAGGGGAATTACGAGGAACAGTCCTTTGAGCCAAGAGGGCTAATACCTGAGAGGGGGACATCATACTTCAGAAGAGACAACAGAAAAGGCGTACTATTGCGGTACGCCTTTTCTGTATGGGCTACAAGACCATGGCCGAAAAGCCAGGGAGGCAACGGGGCGAATGACCGGGCACAACGCGGCAGACGTACTCCCGAAACACGACATCTCCCTGAACGCCATTGTATACAGGAGGGGAAGCATCCTGCCTCGAGACACTGGCAAACAGCCTGATTACCGCTCCTCAGCCTGCCGCGCCGCCCGACATAGCATAGAGGGTTGTTTGCAGCATCATGAATATTCAATTGCAGGTTCATGATGCTGCAATTGCATATTCATGAACCTGCAAGCAACGCATACTAATGCCTTGACAAAACAAACATGGCAGGTTGTGCGATGAAGCATGATGAGCGGGGCAACGGAGCTGGGAGACGAAAAAGCCCGACGCTGGTGCATCGGGCTTTTAACCTAAATGAAATGATTGCCGCTTACATTATCATCGTCTCGGGAAGTCACCTCAGACGGGCCGGCAACTGTCTGAAGCCAGGTCGCGGACACATGAGGAGAAGCTTACCCTTATGAAAAATCTACTGAGCGCTTTACCTGCTTAAGAGCTTCTTCCAACTGCTCTTTTTCTCCGCCGTGCCATAGCCGTAACCGTAACCATAGCCATAGCCGTACTTCTTACTCTTGGCGCGACTGTCGTTGATGACGATGCATAGGTGGTTGAATATCTTTTCCTGATGCAAGCGCTCCAGTTCCGGCAAGTAACGTCGGTCTACTTTCGTCTCGCGCAAGACATAAATGGTAAGGTCGGCCACACGATTGACGATACCGGCATCGGCAACGACCTGAGCAGGAACATTGTCAATAATCACGTAGTCATAAAGCTTCTTGAGCTCTTCGACGCACTGATCCAGGCGGTCGCTCATCAGCAGCTCGGCAGGATTAGGCGGCATAGTGCCAGCTGGCAAGATGTCCAGGTTGCACTCCTTACTCTTGGTGACAACAAGGCTCTTCACATCGTCTACATGGCCGGAGAGGTAGGACGTGAGGCCAGCATTGCCGGCTATGGAGTCGACACGGCTCCTGGTCCGCTTACGGATATCAGCATCGACGAGCACGACTTTCTTGCCGGTCAAGCCAAGAGTGGCAGAGAAATTGCCGCTGATAAACGTCTTGCCTTCGCCAGGCATCGTACTGGTAAGCATGATGACACGGGCGTCCTTGTTCACGAAGGGCATATTGAAACGTATCATGCGGAATGCCTCGGCAAGGGCTTCGTCCTTATTTCCATTCACAACTATCTCCGAATCGTTGATGGCGGACTGACTATGCGGAACCTCTCCGAGGATGGGGATAGTCGTGTACTTCTCGACATCCTTACGCCCATGAACCGTAGTGTCGAAGTACTTCTTCAGTTGGAAGAAAAGGAAGGGCACGACAATGCCGATAATCAAAGCCATCAGTGTGATGACCTTCGTACGGGGAGCGATGGGCCTGCGACTGCCGAAGGGTTGCTCTACGACACGTATATTTGCCTCCGTAATAGCAAGCTGAAGAGCAGTCTCCTCACGTTTGTTAAGCAGATAGGTATAGAGAGTTTCCTTGATAGCCTGCTGTCTGGCAATATCAATGACCTTCTTCTCCTGCTGAGGCACTGCCGAGAGGTTGCCCATCAGTCCAGCCTCTTCCTTCCTTGCCTTCTCCACTTGCAGCTTGAGGCTAGCGCTGTAACCCTTGAGAGAAGCAAGGATGGCAGTCCGCATCTGCCTGAGGTTGTTGTCGAAGTCAACTATAGTCGGACTGCTCTCTGAAGTATTCCCCGCCAAACGATTACGCTGCAACATCAGCTGATTATAGTTTCCAATCTGCGAAGTAATACCCGCATCGCTTATTCCGCCCATAGTTGGGATAAGGCTATTGTCGGTCATGTTCTGGCTGACATAATCCACGAGGTACTCGACCATAGAGTATTGCGTCTCGGCCTGAATGGTTCGCTGACGGGCAGTACCAGCCTGAGTGATGTATGCATCACTGCTTGCCTTGATGTCGACCAGGCCATTGTTCTGCTTAAACTCCGCCATCTGACCCTCCACATCACTCAGTTCGGAATGAATAAGGCCTATCCTGTCCTCGATGAATCCGGAAGTGCTGTTGGCGATTTGATTCTTATCGTCGATGATGCTGCGCTTATAAGCATCAAGCAAACCATTGAGGATATCGTCTGCCCGCTGAATGTTTGTGTCTGTACACGTGATGCGTACCAGGGTACTCTCCTTGTCTATCTCACTACTGTTTACCTTATTATAAAGGATTATTGCGGCGTCCTCCGTGCTGATGCGCATTACGCTCACCGTCTTTCCCACGAAGTCTTTGAGCAGTCCTGGGGTAGGAGTCATGATAAAACTACCAAAAGGTGCCTTTACGACCTTGCCCCATTCCACCTTCGCAGTAAAGTCTGACTTCTCCATCGGAATGCCGTACTTGACGTCAGAGATGGTGCCGCCACGATTATCATCGATGGTAAACTGGAAACTTGCCGGCACAGTGAAGTCCGTAATGAAGCTGGCAGAGAAAGGACGATCGTTGTAGAGCGAGACATTACGTAAGCCACAACGTATGTTATACATGACGTCGAGCTTTAGATTCTTCGCAACCTCCTGAGCAAGCTGGAAGGAATGGAGAATGTAAACTTCGTTCTTGACGCTGGCACCGGCAAGCACACCATTAAGCTGCATCAGTGCATCTGTGCTTATATTGGAGCGTCTGCCACCGCCCCCTCCATTATCATCCTTGACAAGCATCACTGCCTGACGCTGATATACATTCAACTTGGTTGCAAGATATAACCTTGAAGCAGCCACACACAGTATGGCAGAGATGATGAACCAATACCAGTTTCTGACAAAGGTATCGAGAATGTCGCGCAACGTAAGTGGTTCCTCGGTGTTAACCTCCTTGCGCCTGCGGCTACGGGATGATATATTGTTGTTGTTGTTAACTTCCATAATCCATTCTTACTTTTTGAGTGCTACGATAAGCGAAACAATGCTGACAATCATGCCGACAACAGTACTGCCGACGGACAGCCAGGTGTAGCTTGTACTACCCTTCACGCGCTGACTCTTGTTGGGCTGCACATAGATAACATCATTCTGCTGCAGGTAATAAGCAGGCGAACTGAAGACGGTCTGATTGTCGAGCAGGTTGATTTCGTATGCCTTTCGCTGTCCGTTCTCCTCACGAATGACGAGGACATTGTTGCGATAGGCACTGTTGTTCAGGTCACCAGCCTTGCCAAGTGCCTCCAGTATGGTAAGGCGTTCTCCCTGATAGGTTTGAGTGCCAGGGTTCTTCACGTCACCCATCACGGTCACCTTAAAGCTCATTATCTTCGTGTTGACTACAGCATCGAACACATAGCCCTCATTCCTCATGCGGTCCTGTATCATCGACGAGACCTCGCCCGTCGTCATACCTCCGACATGAATCGTACCGAAGATGGGGAACTGAATGTTTCCATCCTTGTCTACTCTGAAATAAGATACACAAGATACATTGATTGTATTAGTGCCGGTCTGTGAGTTATTACCGCCACCGATAAGGGTGTTGTTGTTGAAACGCTGGAGCAATTCCACATCCCTGCTTGCTACGGAAATGGCAAGTTGGTCGTCCGGTTGTACCTGCAACTCGAGGTAATCCTTTATTTCTTGTGGTAAAGCATAGGCAGTGGTGGCACCCTGTAAATATATCATTTTCTTATTTGAAACACAGGAGGTCATCAAGCCGAAGCACAAAGCACAGGCCAGAAGCGGTAATATTGTCTTTTTCATTTCCTTAATTACACAATTTTGTGCGCAAAAATACTAAAAAAATATCACACTGACACCTTTTAGACGAAAAAAACCTGCTATTCTTCCATTTATAACACAGAAAAAGCTATCTTGCAACCAATTTGTGTGACTAAGCACACCTATAAGGGCCCATGAAAAAACTTTTATTACTCTTATGGCTATATCTGCCGACTGGCTGTCTCAGCATAATGGCACAAAAAACCATCAAAGGTAATGCCTCTTATTATGCCGACAAGTTTCACGGCCGACGGACAGCAAGCGGCGAGCTTTATCATAAGGATAGTATGACTTGTGCACACCTGAAGTACCCGTTCGGCACTATTCTGAAGGTGCGCAATCCGCGGAACGACCGTACGGTCTATGTGCGTGTCACCGACCGCGGGCCTTACTCCAAGCGTTTCGTTCTTGACCTGAGCCGTGCGGCGGCGCGTGAGTTGGACATCATACAGATGGGCTTCTCGCTGGTGGAAATCACGCCCATCTATTCCCTCGAGGCTGACGCAGACCACCCGGGCATCGGCAATCTGCTGAGCATGCCGGAGTTGGATCTCTTGTACAGACCTGCGCCTTCGTTCCTCGAACCCATGTGGAAACGCGACACGGTCAACGTGGCCGAACAGATGAAGGCTACCACTTCCGATTGGAAATTCCCAGACCTTTAGGCCGAGGTCTGAGGGGGCTGGAGAACATCCACAGGGTTCAGGCTGAAGACCTCAGGGCATCGCCAAAAAGTCTGTTTGCTGGAAAATCGAGGTCAATTTTCTTGCCACGACTTCGGGCGAGGCAATGCTCTCCACCCTCTCGTGGAAGGAACGTGAGGGCTTGATCTCCAGAGCTTCACACATCTTATCCGCCAGCCCACGGGCATCGCCGACGGGGGCGAAAAGCACGCCTTCAGGCAGACGGACGGACGGCGGTATGCACTCGGTGGTCACGGCGGGTATGCCCGTGCTGAGTGCTTCGAGCAGCACCAGGGGCTGGGCTTCGCTGCGGCTCGGCAGGACGAGGGCGTCGCTCTGCCACAGGAGTTGGCGCACGTCGGCCTTGTCTATATGACCCAAGAGGCGTGTGGCGGGACTGCCTGCGAAGAGCCTCTGCATGGCAGACGAATCGGTGCCTCTGCCGGCGACGTACAGCTCTACGTCCTCCGGCACATGGCGCATGGCCTCGGCAAGCACGTCGTAACCCTTTCCGTGGATGTCGGCAACGGCCAGACAGCAGAAGCGAAAAGCCCTGCCCTGCCTGTCGCTCCGTTCGCGGAAGGCAAAGAAGTCGGTGTCAACGATGTTCGACACGGCCTCATGGCGATAGGCTTTGCCAAAGTAGGGGGCAAGGTCATCGACAAGCTCGCTACAGACGGGGATGACGCAGGCTGCGGCTTCGTAGGTCTCTCGCAACGCCTCTTTCAGCCATCCGTGCCGCTTCCATCCCTCGCCAAAGTCACGTCTGAAGAGCCCGGACGAGAGGTGTTCGGTGACAAAGAAGGGGATTTGGAGCCGACTGGCAATGCGTCGGGCTGCCAGGCCTGCGTTCTTGCAGCAGTGTGCGTGCAAGATGTCGGGCTTCCCATAACGGCCTACATACCGCTCCACCGCCGCCTCGCAGAGGCTCACCCAATGGCTTGTGTTCCAACGGACTGCCTTCGGCATTGCCCTCATATACAGGCTAATGACCTCCACGCCGTCCATCTCGCGCCGCTCCTCCCGCAGGGGTGCGGTGAGGTAGAAGGCTTTGTCCGACGAAATGCCTAACTCCACGATGCTCACAATGCGCACCTCGTGCCCCATCGCCTTCAGGGCTTTGGCCTGCTCCAAGCAGAACAGACCGCCATGAGATGAGGCAGGAAGAAAGAGGGCAACTCGAGTATGTGCATCCTGTTAGGAATGTGAGATTTGGAGATTTAGAAAATCAGATATTGGACAAAGCAATGTTGGCTTCAAAGCCAAAGCCCCCTCCACGTTCACCCAAAGGGCAAGCGGGAAGGGGACTTTTCTGCTGCTTTATCAGTATTCGTTCCAGCTCTTTATGCTGAGATCCTCGATGCCGAGCGTGCAGAAGGCCTCGATGAAAGCACTGGCAAGGCGTGCGTTTGTGATGAGAGGGATATTGTGGTCGATGGCAGCACGACGTATCTTGTAGCCGTTGGTCAACTCCCTGCTGGTGCGATTCTTTGGAATGTTCACCACGAGGTCGAACTTGTGTTCGCCTATCATCTGCATCACGTTCTCCATTCCCGGCTTGTCCTCGTCTGGCCAACTTACGGCGATGGCCTTCGCGCCGTTCTCGTTGAGGAACTTAGCCGTGCCCTCGCTGGCATAAATCGTATAGCCGGCATTCGTCAGCATACGTGCGCCGTCGAGCATAGCCACCTTCTCCTTCGTGCCACCACTGCTGATCATCACGCCCTTGTCCTTGCGCGGAATCTTGTAACCCGTGGCAATCATGCTGTTGAGCAATGCTTCTTCGAAGCTGTCGCCCAAGCAGCCGACCTCGCCCGTGGAACTCATGTCAACGCCCAGAATCGGGTCGGCGTTCTGCAAGCGGGCAAAGGAGAACTGGCTGGCCTTTACGCCGATGTGGTCGATGTCGAAGGCACTCTTGTCGGGCTTGGCATAGGGCGCGTCCAACATAATACGGGTGGCCGTCTCGATGAAGTTGCGCTTGAGCACCTTGCTGACGAAGGGGAACGAACGACTGGCTCGCAGGTTGCACTCGATGACCTTCACGTCGCGACCCTTTGCCAAGTACTGTATATTGAAGGGGCCGCTGATGTTCAGCTCCTTGGCTATGGCACGACTCATCTTCTTTATCTGCCTTGCAGTGGCGAAGCTCAGTTGCTGTGCAGGGAAAGTCATCGTGGCATCGCCCGAATGGACACCCGCATACTCCACATGCTCCGAGATGGCATACTCCACAATCTCGCCGTTTTGAGCCACAGCGTCGAACTCCACCTCGTTGGTCTCCGTCATGAATTTGCTCACGACCACTGGGTATTCCTTGCTCACCTCACTGGCCATCTGCAGGAAACGTTCAAGCTCTTCGTCGGTGTAGCACACGTTCATGGCTGCTCCCGACAGGACGTAGGACGGACGCACCAGTACGGGATAGCCCACTTCGTCAATGAATTTCTTCACATCGTCCATGCTCGTGAGCGCACTCCAACGGGGTTGGTCGATGCCAAGTTTGTCGAGCATGGCCGAGAACTTACCTCTGTTCTCCGCACGGTCTATGCTGACGGGCGACGTGCCGAGTATGGGTACACTCTGACGGTACAGCTTCATGGCCAGATTGTTCGGTATTTGTCCGCCCGTGGATACTATCACGCCACGCGGAGACTCCAGGTCGATGACATCGAGCACCCTTTCGAACGACAGCTCGTCGAAGTAGAGGCGGTCGCACATGTCGTAGTCCGTCGATACAGTCTCTGGGTTGTAGTTAATCATGATGCTCTTGTATCCGAGCTTTCTGGCAGTCTGAATGGCATTGACCGAACACCAGTCGAACTCCACGCTGCTGCCGATGCGATAGGCTCCGCTGCCGAGGACGATGACAGACTTCTCGTTCTTGTAGTAGTTGATGTCGTGCCCTTCCACCGCATAGGTCATATACAGGTAGTTCGTCAGGTCAGGGTGTTCGCTTGCAACCGTCGGGATGCGCTTCACTGCGGGCAGGATGCCGAGCTTCTTCCTATAGGCGCGGACGGCCAGGTTCTCTTTCTCCATGTTGCCTGTATGCACGTTCAGGACGCAACGGGCTATTTGGAAATCGCTGAAGCCAAGTACCTTTGCACGGCTAAGAACGTCGGCCGGGATGTCTTCAATAGCGTCGTATGTCTGCAACTTATGCTCGGTTCTTCATGCGTTCGATGAACCAAGGGTCAATCTTTGTGAGCTCTTCGATACGCTCCACGGTGTAACCCTCCTCGAGGGCTTGTGCCAAGGCAAAGATGCGAAGGTCGGTTGGGTTGGAAAGCTCTTCGTCCAGGTTGTCGAACTTCACATGGTCGTTGCCTACGAAGCCATGCATGCCCTGCCCTATCATGCGGAGGCCCTTCTGCAGCATTTCCTCGAAGGACCTGCCGATACTCATGATCTCACCTACGGACTTCATGCTGGAGCCTATCTTTCTGCTGACGCCTGTGAACTTAGTCAAGTCCCAACGGGGTATTTTGCAGATGAGGTAGTCGAGTGAGGGAGCGACGTATGCGCTGTTGGTTGTGCCCATCTCGCCTATTTGGTCGAGGGTGAAGGCAATCTTTGCTGCAACGAAAGCGAGGGGATAGCCGGTTGCCTTGCTTGCGAGGGCAGAAGAGCGTGACAGGCGGGCGTTGATCTCGATGATGCGGTAGTCGTTGGTCACTGCGTTGAAGGCAAACTGGATGTTGCATTCGCCCACAATCTTCAGGTGACGCACGCACTTGATGGTGAGTTCCTGCAGCATCTTGACCTGCTCTTCGGAGAGGGAACATGTGGGGGCTACGACGATGCTCTCGCCCGTGTGGATGCCCAAGGGGTCGAAGTTCTCCATGGAAGCCACGGTGAAGCAGTGGTCGTTGGCGTCCCTGATGCACTCAAACTCTATCTCTTTCCATCCCTTCAGGCTTTCTTCGACGAGCACCTGGGGTGCGAAAGTGAAGGCACTCTCTGCTATCTGGCGGAAAGTCTCCTCGTCGGGGCAGACGCCGCTGCCAAGGCCTCCGAGTGCATAGGCAGAGCGAATCATGACGGGATAGCCGATCTTGCGGGCTGTCTCTATGGCTTCGTCGAGTGTCTCGCAAGCATGGCTCGTGGGCACCTTCAGGTCGGCGGAGGCCATCTCCTTGACGAAGAGGTCGCGGTCCTCGGTGTTCATGATGGCCTCGACGCTGGTGCCAAGCACCTGCACGCCGTACTTCTCGAGCACACCGTTCTGGTAGAGAGCCGTGCCGACGTTGAGGCCTGTCTGTCCGCCCCATGCCAACATGATGCCGTCCGGACGCTCCTTTGCTATGATTTCCTCAATGAAATGAGGTGTGATGGGCAGGAAATAGACCTTGTCGGCTATGCCTTCACTGGTCTGGATGGTTGCCACATTGGGATTGACGAGCACCGAGTAGATGCCTTCCTCACGGAGTGCTTTGAGGGCTTGGCTGCCGGAATAGTCAAACTCGCCTGCCTGACCAATCTTCAGCGCACCGCTGCCTAACACGAGAACTTTCTTCAGTTTCATAACTTCTTTATTTATTTCTTTCTTTACTTTTTTACCTTTTCACCTTTATATATATAAAGAAAAAGCCACTTCCGCTAACAGTAATAGCGAGAGTGGCTTTTTATCTTAACCAGACAAATGTGGGAACCTGACGGCATCATCTCCGTGCCCCGCACCAGTGTCGTGTAGTTGCTGACCAACATCATGTTTTCTTTTGACGCTGCAAAGGTAAACATATTTCCAAAAACGACAAAGAGTGGAGGCATTTTTTTCTGCAAATATTTCAAGAGACGCACAAATGCGCCTCCAAACCATACGCGGAACGTTTGCAAACAATCCACGTTAAGTCCTCAAACTTCACACGTCTAATACGCAAACTAAGCACGCCTAATTTGCGAATCAGGCGTGCTTAGTTGAGTGGTCAGACTGGCCTATATAAAGCCGTCCCTATTTTACCAAGAATTTCTTGCCGTTCTTGATGTAGATGCCCGGTTGTGTTATCTGCTCCACCTTGCGACCATAGAGGTCATAGATGGCGTCGTTCTTTCAATCTCAACGTCGTCAACGCCTGTAATGATATCCTCCGTCTCATTCAGAATGGCTTTAAGCTGTTGCAAGGTCAGATTGTCGGGACCGAACCATAAGGTGAAATCAGCCATGTTTGCCATCGCGCGCATTGTAAGCTTCATGACGAACTGACCGCTTTCACTCTTCGCGCCGTTCACCATCATATTGCGAACCGGCATCCTTCCAGCTCCACCTGGTACACCTGTCCCACTCTGAAGAGTCATGGCAATTTCCTCAGGAAGCGTATAGAGGGTCGAACCGTTCTCATAGTCAAAGGCATTGACATCCTTAATGCTGAAGCCGGAAACACTAACTTCTGTATCTGCCCTCGAGAAGGCTGGGAATGCGATCTTCACCTGTTCCGGATTCTCGATAGAATATGTCAGCTCCACCGTCTTGTTTGTTTCGGACGAACTGTTTGTCGACCCGTTCGATGCGACTTCCTGCCAAAGCTTACCGTTGAAGCTCTCTACTACCTGGAAGCCGCCGTCGATGGTCACCCAAGCATTCCTGACGATATTGCCACTGGCATCACCAATGAAATAGCTATTCAGACCCTCGTAATAAACGGGCTTGCAGCCTTGGGGGTCGATGACAGTGCCGACAAGTTCTTCAAAGTAGCCGACAGAAGCAAACTTGCCATTACCCTTGAGCTGCGCCTCGGGGCTGTTGACGCTTAGACGACGTGCCACGACGCCTATACCAGCGGAAGAGTTATTGGAAGCGCTCACCTTTACCGACCCATCAATCGTAAGGTCCTCATATCCGGCAAGAGCGATTGACAGGTTTGAACCGGCTTTCGTTGTTACCGTCAGTTCTCCATCACCGGTAATGTATGCCGATTTAACGAGAGCCACGGCTTCTCCGCTCGTCGTAGTCAGACTATTGGTGCCTTCTACATTGATAGTCAGATTCGGTACTTCACTTCTAAGGGCTTCCTTCGCGCCGCCGCTGATTGTTGCTCCGTTAAGCGTCAGCGTACCGCCCTCATAGCTGACGGTTCCGTCCATGAAGACGTCGTCCTGGATGAGGCTGTTGATTTGCGTGCCCTTCACCCAAATCGGATACTTCTGGCCAGATACAATGACCTTGCAGGTGGCAGTGAAGCTGCCTGCCGTAGCGGTAATGGTCGCTTCGTCGCCGATGGCATCTTCTGCGACAGTCACCTTACCGTTCTGGTCGACAGTGACAACATCCTGGTTGCTCGACGACCACGTGATGGGCATCGGCTTTGCATTTGCCGGAGTGAAGATTGCCTCGAGTTGTGCCTCGCCGAACAGCGGTTCAAGCGTTATCTCGCCCGGATTGATGGCAAGGCCTGTTGGCTCTGGTGCCGTCACATAGATGATATTAAGACCCTGAAGATTTATGTTTCGCCCGTTTTGCTTAGCGCCATACGTTCCATAGAAGCCATCTTCGGTATTGGTCGTGTTCACGCGAAGAATGAGCTGTCCGTCGCTGTCCTTGTAATAAGACAGCGTGGGGGGATTGCCTGTATTTTCAACTCCGTTCTGAGAATACCACGTGACACTGAAGGTGATGCCATCGGTCGGTGCATCGACCGGGGTGTGATCCATAGGAATATCGAAGATCGTTCCTGCCGGCACATACAAAGCCTCGTAATCGGCTCCATTAGGTGTGTGGCCATTGGCTGCACGGAGATTCAGCAAGTTATAGGTTCCGTCGGGCTTGGAGACAACGAATTCAACAATCTTATCAACATTTTTATATCTGAAGCTCACCAAGTGCATATGATTAGCACCCGATCCAGTGAAATATTCCGTCGGATCCTGGAACTTGGCGTACAGTGTCTTGTAGAAGGCGTCGTCCTTAAGGATTTTGCCCCATTCGCCGTCGTTTATCACCTTTGTGCAAGCCGCGTCGCTATAGTAAGTAACATCTCTGCTAGTTATAAACCACTCCGCACCTAGAAGCCCGTAGAAGTTTGTTACATTTTCAGGAACCGGGACAAGATCTATCTTTATGACATGGTTGTAAAGCACCTGGGTAAAGCCGCCCTTACCTATTTCAACCGGGGTGTTGGTCGTGATGTCGGTGATTTCGAACTGGACGTCCTGTACCTCGGTGGTAGTGCCCGAATATATCGCATCATAGCGTACGACCGAACCCGGCAATTGGGTTGCCGTCTCCATGTAGCGGGTATAGACGTAGTTGACCTGTCCTGGGGCTCCCGACAGGCGGAAGCTGGATGCAGTCGATGACTCAGATTTTGCCCAGTCGGCCTCGGTGAGACTCTCTGGACTCTTATATGTCGAGAGCAGAAGGTATTCCTGTGCAGGCTTATTGTTGGTCACCCACACATAGTTCTGCCTGAAGGCAAGTGCGGGCGTGACTGGCAAGTCGTTGCAGATCTTCTTTTGTACCGACACTCTTTCCGTTTCGAGCGAAGAGATGTGGGTGTCATAGGAGAAGACTGCATAGATGGAACAGTTGATATCGGCTGCCGTTACGGTATACGATGTCTTTCCGTCATTATTAAGATGTACTGAACTGCCGGAGACCGGTTTGCGATACCAGGATATGCTTAGCTTGGCGTCCGGGTTGGGGACGGGCTTGTTGATGAAAGCTTCAATCTCGCTCGGCACATTGAAACGGATGGTCTCGCCGAATGTGTAAGTTCCCTTGTCAAAGCAACCTCCTACCATGCGAGCACTCTCACCTGTCTCTTTATAGTAACGAAGATCGGGGCGGGTAATCTTCACTCCAGGAGTTATATTAACGTGAGTTCGATGAAATATAATTGTCTATAAATTTGGTGATTAGCGAAAATTGTTGTACCTTTATAGTGCTCAAACATAAAGTAGTACAAACAA
>CAJOLC010000023.1 GCA_905235305.1 uncultured Bacteroidaceae bacterium
CGGCTTCTCCTCATTTGCGGGTGCAAAGGTACACCTTTTTCAGGAACTGACAAAACTTTCAGCAACTTTTTTCAAAAAAAGATGCAGCTTTGACATCTATACATTATATATTATATATGCGCGCGAAGGAGGAACAAAGGAAAAGCGGCAGCCACCCGAACTGGAGTGACTGCCGCTGATGTTATAGGAGAGAATCTTAAGCGGACTACTTCACCATGACTTTTTGTCTTTTTCCGATGTAAATGCCTCGAGCGGGCTTGCCTTGGAGTTTGCGGCCTTGGAGGTCGAAGATAACACCCTCTCCCGTCTCCCCGAGGAGAGATGTAATGCCTGTTTCGTAATCACGGAGGACGATTCCCCTTTTGTTCAATGGAGGTACCCTTGTGCCGCCTTGGTTGTATGGGTCGTCCCAACGGACTAGCAAATAAGCTCGCAAAGCCCCTATTACACAAGATTCGTCGAATCGGCAATCGGATGTAATGTCAATGAAGTCTATATAAAAACCGTCAGGGTAATCGAACGTTTCGCTGACGTATGAACCGATGAAGGAAATACCTGCTATGGAAACGGTGTCGCGAGACAATCCTGCCAAGTCCAGAGTGCTGAGGTCGATGCTGAAGTCTTCGTTCGGCACAATGACATAAGGTGTTCGGGCTTGGGGATGAGTCTCTTCTTCGAAGATAATCTGACCGTCTTCGTACCTGTCGAGCCTATAGTATTTCCCTTTGCTTGCATCAGGCTCCGTCGGCAACACAATCGTCGCCATTTGCCCAGCGGTATAGGTTACAGGCTCGACTATTATATCTGAGCTCTTACTTATGACCGCATCCAAGATGTCAGGGAAGTACTCTTCCAATGCAGAGAGATAACCCTCGTTTCGATAAATCAAATGTCCAGCTTTGTAGAATGCAAAGAGTTGTTTGCAGTCAAGATTATATGTGTTTGGTTCACCAATACCCCTTAACGGCCCTCCATGCACAATGAATAGTAAGAAAAATAGAAATAACTTTTTCATGGTTATTTATTGTTTAGTTCTGCGATTCTTGTCGCAAAATTATGTTTTATTGCAGTTCCTTCCAAAAAAAATCACTCCCAAGTGCTCCCAAGTTATGAAAGTATTTTGTGATTTGGGAGTAGTTGGGAGTAGAATTACTTGCCTGTCTTGTGGGAAAGGTGTAATTTTGCACAAGGACAGACACGGGACAACAGACCTCCGCAAAGCGTCCGAGCATCAATTGGAGCGCAAGAACAGACCTTTACGCATAGAAAAACATCTAAAACAGACATGAATAGGAAGACATTATTTTTATTGTTAGGCGTGCTGGCTTTGCTTTCTTGCGGGGAAGACAAGAAGGATGGGCAGTTGCTCGGCAGCATCGAACAGGTATGGCAGCTGTGTGAGGTTTCGTTGCCAGAAGCAGAGGCCCGAGCAGAGGCGCTGGAGGACTCTGTGCAGAAGGCTTCTGAACTCGTCCGACAGAAGTACAGCTTGCTGACGATACGTTTGCGGGACAAGCGGGGCATGATTCCTTCTTCTCCTGACTCGGCCAGACAGATGATGTCCTATTTCGAAGGTCGGAAGAACACGACCGACAAGGAACGGGCCTGAGATCGGCATGAAGCCCGCCCAGATTGCTAACGTGATGGATGCCAAGATACAAACCGTCTGGAACAGAGTGAAGCGTGCAGAAGAAATCTGTGGCGATATGCTGACTACCTTGGAATGACTCGTTCCACAGAATATCTTCCTGCAAAAACGGAACTTTATAGTATCGAAACACACGAAAGACACGAAGAGTAGAACTTTGTTTCAACAAGGGATTGCATAGATTAAACACAGATTTGTTATTTACGACCACATCCCTGTGGCGAGAGGGACGCGTCCCTATGAAGAGAGGGACGTGTCCCTACGACAAGAGGGACGTGTCGCTATGGCGGGAGGGACGCGTCCCTTTGAAGGAAGCGACGTGAGGGTTTCATCAAATCCAAGGGTGAATGCACTCGGAGGCAATTGTGGTAGCGGGATGTGGATGCTTTTTGGTGTTTTCGTTGGAGATGTGGAGAAAAATCCGTACTTTTGTCTTGCAAAATGGAATTACTATGGTGAAACGCTGTTGGTTTCTGATGTTTCTGCTGGTTGGGACGCTTTGTCTGTGCTCCGCCGACGTGCTGGCCAAGGGGAAGAGACGCTCTGTGCCTCAAAGAGAGGGCTGGGAACTGGTGTGGCACGACGAGTTCGACGGGCGCCGGCTCTCCGACGAATGGACACGCATCCCTCGTTTCAAGAACCCGTCCGAGTGGGATAAGTTCATGAGCAGCCACGACAGGCTCTACGAGGTGAAGGGCGGCAAGCTCACGCTCTACGGGCTCGTGAACGACTTCCTGCCGGAAGATACGGCTCATTTCCTGACGGGCGGCGTCTACACGAAAGGCAAGGTCTACTTCCAGCGAGGCAGGTTGGACGTCCGCTTGAAGATGGACGATGCCTCGGGAGCCTGGCCGGCTGCCTGGCTGCTTCCCGACGGACGATGGCCTCACGACGGAGAAATCGACATCATGGAAAGGTTGAACCACGACGACTTTGCGCACCAGACGATTCATTCGGCCGTTACGGAGTACGACCACGAAAGGCGAAAGACGCAGAACTGGCACTATACGGCACCCATCCGAAAGGGTGACTGGAACGTCTACAGCGTGGTGCTCACGGAGGACAGCGTCAGCTTCCTCATCAACGACAAGCTGACTTTCACCTATCGCAAGGAGTCAGAGCACGGGCCTGGACAGTTTCCGTATGACCGACCGATGTATCTGCTGCTCGACATGCAGCTGGGGGGCGACTGGGTGGGACCCATCAATCCGAGGGAACTGCCCTATCGGTATCAGATAGACTACGTGCGCTTCTACAAAATGAAGAACTAAGAATGAAGAATGAAGAATGGAAGAAGCTGATTGCTTCGCTGGTGGCTTTGCTTATTTCAACGTGTTGCTTCGCCCAGCAGAGTGCGACGGCACGGCGGATGGCGCAGCAGGGACTGGTCGATGTCTTGTCGGTCGATTCCACGATTCAAGTGAGCCTGATGTACGCTCGACCTGACAACTTCACCGGCAAGGTGCTTTACACAGACCTTCGCGAAGCATATCTCCACCCGAAGGCCGCTGCCGCCCTTGCAAAGGCTCAACAGGCCCTCAAGAAGCTCAGGCCGGAGCTGAGCCTGAAGATTTACGATGCGACGCGGCCGATGAGCGTGCAGCAGAAGATGTGGAACGTGGTGGCCGGCACGAAGAAAAGCATCTACGTGAGCAACCCACGCAACGGCGGAGGCATGCACAACTATGGTCTCGCCGTCGACATCACGCTCTGCAAGGCTGCGACAGGCGACACCCTCAACATGGGCACGCAAGTGGACTTCCTGGGCCCCTACGCTCACATAGACGACGAAGCCGGCCTTGTCAGCCGACACATCATTACCTCCGAGGCAAAGAAGAACAGAGAATTGCTCCGCAAAGTAATGAAAGAAGCCGGATTCATGCCACTCAGGACAGAATGGTGGCACTTCAACCTGGTCTCCCGTGCAGAGGCCAAGGCACACTATAAAGCTATTCAGTAAGAGCCGACAAGCGTTCTGGCTGTCCCTCAGAGAGCTGCTTCCTCCTTTGGCTTGATGTCCTCGATCTGCAGTTGCACTTCTCCCCGCTTGTGGCTGTTCTCTTCGATGTGATAGACAATATCGAAGGCACGCTTGGTCTTTATGTATCGCGCCTGCGAACTCTGGCCGAAGGCAATGCCGTTCATCACGTTGCTGCTCTTGGAATCTACAAGTTCCAGCTTGATGTGCTCCTGTTCGCGCCCCACCACCTTACTGGTGCCGTAGTCATAAACCTGACGGGTGCAGAAGAGCGGCTTGGGGTTGTCGGGACCATAAGGTGCAAAGCGCTTGATGTCCGACACCATGCGCCGGTTAATCTCGCGGAAGTCAACCTCAGCATCAATACGGAGGATGGCATTCACCTGCTCAGGTTGTATGTTCTCCTGGACGTATTGTTCGAACCTTCTTCTGAACTCGGGAATGTTCTGCGCCGGCAAACTTAAGCCTGCGGCATACGTGTGACCGCCAAAATTGACGAGCAGGTCGGCACAACTCTCTACGGCCTTATAGACATCGAAACCCGGTACGCTTCGCGCCGAGCCCGTCGCCATGCCGTCGTCATTGCAGGTGAGGACAACGCTGGGCTTGTAGAAGACCTCCGTCAGACGCGAAGCCACGATGCCGATAATGCCGCGATGCCACTCCTCGTTGAACAGGACGATGGACTTATGCTCGTGCCGATGCTCCAGAGTCTTGACGATACGGTTCGCCTCCTCCGTCATCGACTTGTCCAAGTCCTTGCGCTGCTCGTTGTACTCATTTATCTGCTCTGCAAGCTTCCTTGCTGCCAGCCTGTCCTTCTCAATAAGGAGCGCCACCGCCTCATTGCCCGTCTGCATACGTCCGGAGGCATTGATGCGAGGCCCTATCTTGAAGATGATGTCGCCAAGGGATATCTCCTTGTCTGTCAGCCCACATATCTCCATCAGCGCCTTCACGCCCGTGCTTGGGGAACTGTTAAGCTGCCGCAAGCCATGATAAGCCAGTATGCGGTTCTCGCCCATGATGGGAACGATGTCTGCCGCAATGCTGATGGCGCACAGGTCAAGCAGGGGAATGAGCGTAGAGAACTCTATGCCGTTGTTGATGGCAAAGGCCTGAATCAGCTTGAAACCTACGCCGCAGCCACACAGGTGCTCGTATGGATAGGTATTGTCAAAGCGCTTGGCATTGAGGACTGCCACAGCTGGAGGCAGCACATCATCGGGCACATGATGGTCACAGATAATGAAGTCGATGCCCTTCTCCTTGGCATAGGCGACCTCCTCAATAGCCTTGATGCCGCAATCCAGCACGATGACAAGACCGACACCCGTCTCTTGGGCATAGTCCACTCCCTTGCGGGAGACGCCATACCCGTCTTCGTTTCGGTCGGGAATGTAGTAGTCGATGTTGCTGTAGAACTGCTGGAGGAAGCGATAGACTAAGGCTACGGCAGTACACCCGTCTACATCGTAGTCACCATAGACGAGAATGCGTTCCTTGCGTCCGAGTGCTTCGTTGAGACGGTCCACTGCCTTCTGCATGTCCTGAAACAGGAAGGGGTCGTGCAGGTCGGTGAGTTGAGGACGGAAGAACTTACGTGCTTCCTGCACACTGTCTATGCCGCGTTCCATCAGGATACGTGCCAGGACAGGGCTTATCTTCAGCTCCGCCGCCATTTCCCCTGCGAGTTTCAGCTCTGCATCGGAGGGTGGTCTATAGCTCCATTCGTAGTTCATCGTATAATGTGACGATGTTTACTTGATATACTCAGAGTAATCCGTCAGCCGCATATCGCCCTTGCGCAGGAATGTGTCGTGCATGGCAAAGGCAGCCGAGAGCTCGTGGTGTGTATGGCCGCCGCGCTTCTCTGCGAACTTGAGGTAGTCCTCGAGGAGAGGACGGTAGTCGGGGTGTGCCACCTTGATGAGTTCCTCGGCCTTCTGCAGGTCACTCTTATGTCGGAGGTCTGCCACGCCGTACTCCGTGATGACTGCATCGACGTAGTGGTTCGTATGGTCAATGTGACTGGCAAAGGGCACGATGCTTGAGATGGCGCCGCCCTTGGTAGTGGAGCCGCAGGTAAAGATGGTGAGGTAGGCGTTTGCAGCGAAGTCTGCCGAGCCGCCTATGCCGTTCATCATCTTAGTGCCGCATATCTTTGTGCTGTTTACGTGGCCATAGAGGTCGCACTCGATGGCAGTGTTAAGGGCACAGACGCCGAGTCGTGCGATGACCTCCGGGCAGTTGCTTATCTCGGAGGGACGCAGCACGAGCTTGTCCTTGAAGAAGTCGATGTTGTCGTAGATGTCGAGCAGACAATCGTTCGTGACAGTGAGCGAGCAGGCGGAAGCCGAGAGGACGCGGCCTTGCTTCATCAGGGCGACGGGTGCATCCTGCAGGACTTCAGTATAGATGTTGAAGTTAGGAACCTCGGGGCACTGTCCCAGGGCGCCAAGTACTGCGTTTGCTCCGCTGCCCACGCCGCTTTGGAGATTGAGGAAGGTCTGTGGGATGAGGCCTTTCTTAAGGTTAAGCAAGAGGAAGTCGGCCACGTTCTGCCCTATCTGTGTCGTGATGGGATCGGGGTCTTTGAAGCTGCGGGCTTCGTCGGGGATGTTGCATTCTACTACACCGACGATGCGGTCTGCGTCTACTTCGATGTACGGTTTGCCGATGCGGTCGCTGGCCTTTGTTATCATAATGGGCTGGCGGAAGGGGTGGTCTTCAATTTCATAGACGTCGTGGATGCCTTTGCTGTTGGGGCTGTGGAAGGAGTTGAGCTCCACGATGATGCCTTCGGTAGCGAGGCGGCAGACGGTGGGACTTATGCCGCCGGCTGCGGTGAGGTATATGTGAGCCT
This sequence comes from uncultured Bacteroidaceae bacterium, assembly GCA_905235305.1. Lineage (GTDB taxonomy): Bacteria > Bacteroidota > Bacteroidia > Bacteroidales > Bacteroidaceae > Physcousia. Next base: position 6,493 of record CAJOLC010000023.1, read on the forward strand.
TTGAGCCTACCTTCTCGATGGCGCAGGCCTCGATGATGGCCCAGTTGACCTCGCCCAAGTAGCCCTGACGTATCTGCGTGGCCATGTTCGAGAGGTTAAGGTCGGAGTAGTGCAGATGCGTGTTCTGGTTGACGTTCTTGCGGAAGTCGGGGTTCGTTGTGTAAGGTGCGCGGAAGTCGATTGCGTCGACGTCCGACAGTTCTCCGTCGCAGCTCTGACCCGTACTTGCGCCTGTGAAGATACTGATTTTGAAGGGTCTGCCTGCTGCATGTTCTGCCTCTGCCCGCTTAGCAATCTCTGCTGGTGTGCACTTTGCTACGCCTGCGGGAGTGAATCCGCTCAGGCCAATTGTCTGTCCGTTCTGTACAAATGCTGCTGCCTCGGCAGCTGTGATTCTGTTAAATTCCATAGTTATCTTGTTTATTTTGCGCACAAAGGTACAAAAAAAAATGCAGAAAATGCCCATTGTGATACTTTTTAACACACAGGGCGGGTGCTTTTCATGCCTGAGGAACTTCCTTTCGGTAGAAAGCGCGGAAGTTTTCGGCCATTGCTTCGAGCAGGATGGTGATGTCGACACCTCGCAGGCGTGCTACATTATTATATAGTATAGCTATGGTGTTTTCAGTGTCGCAGTCGGTCTCGAGCATGAGTCTGTCGAGGGGGCAGAGGCGGAGGCTTTCCTCATTGAAGCGGGTGCCGAAGCCGACGTGGAAGCCTGCGTCGAGGAGGGAACGCAGCTGCTGCGGCTTGCCACGGAAGCCGTGCAGCATCCAGGACTGTGTTGGCTTCAGGGCCTTATGCAGTTCGAGCAGACGGTCGATGGCTTTTACGCAATGGATGATGAGCGGTTTCCCGAACTCCTCGCTCAGCCTGACTTGCCGGACAAAGACTTCTTCCTGTACCGACAGAGACGGCCCCCTGAGTGCATCGAGACCGCATTCCCCGATGGCCAGCTTGCCTGAGAGGTCGGGGACGGCCTGCTCCAGGTCCGCCTTCCACGGGTGGATGCCCCACGTGTCGCGACCGTCAACGACGGCTACGACGTCCTGCCCGGCAGGAACCTGATGCGTATGGAAATCGATGTAGGTCATTGTCTGTTTTATTCCCCTATAGGGCGCCAGATTACCCTGCCTATGGCACCGGGTCATACCCGCTTCCGCCCCAGGGATGGCAGCGTAGCAGGCGCTTCACGGCAAGCCACAGCCCCTTGAAAGGCCCGTATTTGCGCAAGGCCTCCACCGCATACTGGCTGCAGGTAGGGGTGTAGCGGCACGACGGAGGCGTCAGCGGGGAAATGAACCGCTGGTACAGCCGGATGAACATGACAAGCAACCACGTCAGCAAGTCCGACGGCTTACGAATCAGCTGAGACGCTTTCATGGATGCGACATAACAGGTTCTTCATCTTCTGCGACACCTTGTCAGTGGGCAGCTCCTCGTCGCTGGTCCAGAGGAAGGCTATGTCGAGGCCGGCCTCAAGGGGCTGGAGCAGCTCCTTCTGCAGGCGATAGGCCTCGCGAAGCTGACGCTTGATGCGGTTCCGCCTGACCGCCCGCTTGAAATAACGCTTGCTGACGGAGACCATGATGCGCACCGTCCCGACAGCGTTCGGCATGTAGACGGCACGGATAGGAAAAGCAGTGACCGACCGATGGCCGCCGCCAAAAAGCTCCTCCAAAGCCTTACGGCTGCAGAGACGCTCCTCCTTGGGAAGCGTGTGGAGGGATAGTTCAGCCATTTGCCTTGCGCAGATGGTCGTCGATAGCAGCAGAGATACTGGGGTAAAGAGGAGAGGGAGCTTCGATGTCGAGGCGTAGCCCGGCATCACGGACAGCCTTGGCAGTAGTGGGACCAAGCGTGCCGATGACGATGTCGCCCTGCTCGAAGTCAGGGAAATTCTTCTGGAGCGACTGCACACCACTCGGGCTGAAGAATATCAACATGTCATAGTCGAACGGCTCATCCTCCGTAAAGTCATTGCTCACGGTCCTGTACATGATGGCGTCTGAATGCTTGATGTTCTTGCTGTCCAGCAACTCGCCGAATACGGGATTGTGCACGTCGCTCAGCGGTATAAAGTAGCGCTCCGACTTGTGCTTCACCATCAGAGGCACCAGATCGTCTACCTTGCCGGTCGTGCCAAAGAAGATCTTGCGCTTGCGGTACTGCACATACTTCTGTATGTACTGCGCCACGGTCTCCGTTATACAGAAGTACTTCATGTCCTCCGGAACAGGAATGCGCATCTCCTTGGCAAGCAAGAAGAAATTGTCGATAGAGTGACGCGACGTAAACACGACAGCCGTATGCTCCAGAATGGATATCTTCTGCGCACGGAACTCTTTCGGAGTGAGAGACTCAATCTTGATGAACGGACGAAACACTATTTCAACATTGTGACGCCGCGCTATCTCATAATATGGCGAATTAGCCGACGTAGGTTCCGGCTGCGAGATGAGTATCTTCTTAATCATCGTTTGTCGTATTTTTTCTTCTATATCTTTATCAGCAAAAGGTAGTCTGAATATGTCAAAACCTGCTGTAAAACAAGCAATGGCATCAATTCAAGGGTGCAAAAGTACACAATTAAATGCAAAGTTCCATACATTTTCGGAAAAAATATCTGGTAAGTCTTAAAAAGAAGCAATAACTTTACGAAAAGTACAAAACCAAGCGAATAAATCAACACCTCCTCATGGGAAACAGGCAGATACACCACCGCCATCGCCAGGACAAGACAAAGCATCGCCTCGACAACATAAATGAAAGTGTAAGCCCTCCGCATTGTAAAGATTTTTTCCTCACGAAAGAAGACCCAGTCCACAAAGCTCAGCAACATCCTCTTCAATAGGAAATAGACAACCCAAAGCAGCAGGATGGCACCGAACAGGATGTAGGGCGTCTCCAGGAACGCATAGTAATCCACATCATACTGCGTGTAGGTGAACGTCACCATCGTTGCAGAAAGCGACAGGAGCGCAACCGCAATGAGTCGCGTAGAGTATCGGAGCGGATCGTCCACCACAGGCTCTTCCTTCTTCCCTGGTATAGGAAAGAACACACCACTCAGCGTCTCCTTGAACTTCTTGCTGAGTCGCAGCACAAGGCTTGCAGCAAGCATCAGGCACAAAAGCAGCAGCAATCCGCTCCAACCCTCGCTGCGAATGCGAAACGGCGTGGAGGACACAGCAAAGCCCCACGGCCTGTAGGGCACATCGGCGTGCAGCACACTGTCGCCCTTCACGAGACCTCCGTCGTCGTAGGGTATCAGGCGCTCCGGCACCGTGTCCTGCGGCACAAGAGACAACGTGTCGCCCGACACAAGAGAATCAGCCAGGCTGAGCGAATCGGCTTCGTTCATATCTTAGCGTAACGGCGTATGCTTGTGTCCCACAAAGGCGTTTCCAGGGCCATCCTCAGTGCCTCCTTAGGCGTCGGAGCCACCTTCCAGATGTCAGCATGCACTGGGCGCATGAAGTTCTCCCTGATTGCCTGATACAATGTATTCAGCAGCGAGTCGAAATAACCATTGGTGTTGAGCAAGACGATGGGCTTCAGGTAGATTCCCAATTGCTTCCACGTGATGAGTTCCGACAGCTCGGCCAAGGTGCCGCAACCGCCTGGAAGGAAGATTCCGGCATCGGTCATCTCCGCCATCTTTGCTTGGCGTTCGTGCATGCTGGCAGTTTCGATGATCTCCGTCATACCCTTGTTGCACCAACCCTCCTCTATCATAAAGGTCGGAATGACACCAATTGCCTTGCCACCCTTCTCCATGCATCCGGCGGTGCTCTCTGCCATCAGGCCGATGCTACCTGCACCGTTGACCAGGGTTATGCCTTTTTCTGCCATCAGCTGGCCCAGTCGGCGGGCATCATCAAAGTAGCACTTGCCTATCTGCGTGCTGCTGGCACAGTAGACGGCAATCTTTATATCTGCATTCATAATGTTATGCGAAGAAACTTTCTTTAATCTTTTCCACATAATCCAGCTTCTCCCATGTGAAGAGTTCGACGGTTACTTCCTTCGTCTCTTGGTAGAGCGACTCGAAGCGCTTTGTGACGAGGCGTGGCTCGCGGCCCATGTGTCCGTACGCTGCTGTCTCCTCGTAGATGGGGTTCCGCAGCTTGAGGCGTTGCTCGATGGCATATGGAGTGAGCGGGAAGATGGCCTTTATCTTCTCGGCAATCTCGCCGTCGGAGAGGCTGACGTGGCTTTTGCCGTAGGTATCGACATAGATGCTGACGGGTTCCGCCACGCCGATGGCATAGCTCAATTGTACCAGCATCTCGTCGGCAACACCCGCCGCCACCATGTTCTTTGCGATATGACGGGCGGCGTAGGCTGCCGAGCGATCGACTTTCGAAGGATCCTTGCCGCTGAAAGCACCGCCGCCATGAGCGCCCTTGCCGCCATAAGTGTCGACGATAATCTTCCGTCCCGTGAGACCAGTATCGCCGTGCGGACCGCCAATCACGAACTTGCCGGTCGGGTTGACGTAGTACTTGATGCGGTCATCAAAGAGGCTTCGTATGCGGTCGGAGCCTATGCCGGCAAGCGTCCTCGGGATGAGGATTTCCTTCACATCGCTGGCGATGCGCTTCTGCATGGCTTCGTCGGTGTCGAACTCGTCGTGCTGCGTGCTGACCACAATGGTGTCGATGCGCTGGGGGATGCCTTCGTCGCTGTATTCGATAGTGACCTGGCTCTTGGCATCAGGGCGGAGATAGGTCATCACCTTGCCTTCCTTGCGTATATCGGCAAGCGTCTGGAGCAGACGGTGGGCGAGGTCGAGGCTCAGGGGCATGTAGTTGTCGGTCTCGTTCGTAGCATAGCCGAACATCATGCCCTGGTCTCCTGCACCTTGTGAAGCACGGTCCGAGCGGTCCACACCTCGGTTGATGTCGACGCTTTGCTCATGTATGGCGGACAGGACACCACAGCTGTTGCCGTCGAACATATACTCGCTCTTGGTGTATCCGATGCGGTTAATGACCTCGCGAGCTATGCGTCCGAGGTCGACGTAGGCTTGTGTCTTGATTTCTCCAGCCAGGATGACCTGCCCGGTCGTCACGAGAGTTTCGCACGCGACCTTTGATTCGGGGTCGAAGGCAAGCAGTTTGTCGAGCACAGCATCACTGATCTGGTCGGCCACCTTGTCGGGATGACCTTCGGAGACAGACTCCGATGTAAACAAATAACCCATAGTAGAATTAATCTTTTAATATAATTAATAATGTATGGGGAAAGAAGTCGGGCACAAATGCGCGAGGCAACAAGCGTTCATCCTCCTTTTAGCATTTTTTACTGTGGTTGCAAGCAGCCCAAATCTATCCACATTCTGTCTTTACGGCTGCAAAGGTACGACAATTAATTCATAATTCATCATTCATCATTCATAAATTTTGCGCAATGTGTGAAAAAGTAGTAACTTTGCAACCATAAAAGTGTAATTCGGCTTATGAACAATGGCATGGAGATAATGGCTCCTGTGGGGTCGCCGGAATGTTTGGCGGCGGCCATACGGGCGGGGGCTGACAGCATATACTTCGGAATAGAGAACCTGAACATGCGCGCCCATTCGGCCAGCACGTTCAGCATCGATGACCTGCGCCGCATAGCCGAGGAGACGCGCCGGTTCGGCATAAAGAGTTACCTGACGGTCAACACTATCATCTATGGCGAGGACTTGGGGCTGATGCGCCGGATTATTGATGCGGCGCACGAGGCAGGCATCAGCGCGGTGATTGCCAGCGATGTGGCTGTGATGCTCTACTGCAGGGAGGTGGGTCAGGAGGTGCACCTCAGCACGCAACTCAACATAAGCAACATCGAGGCGCTCCGTTTCTATGCGCAGTTTGCCGACGTGGTGGTGCTGGCTCGCGAACTGAATATGGAGCAGGTGCGGGCTATTCATGAGGCCATCGAGGCTGAGAACATCTGCGGCCCCAGCGGCAAACGGGTACGCATCGAGATGTTCTGCCACGGCGCGCTCTGCATGGCCATCAGCGGCAAGTGCTACTTGAGCCAGAGCAACTGGGGACGTTCCGCCAACCGAGGCGAATGCCTGCAGCTGTGCCGCCGCCGCTATACGGTGACAGACGTAGAGACGGGCACCGAACTCGACATCGAGAACAAGTACATCATGTCCCCGAAAGATCTCAAAACCATCCATTTCATCGATAAAATGATCGACGCAGGTGTTCGCGTCTTCAAGATAGAAGGACGTGCCCGGGGACCTGAATACGTCGACACGGTTGTCCGCTGTTATCGCGAAGCCATCGACACTCTGACGACTCCCGAGAAAGGTAGGGAGGCATTCCTCGGAAGGCTCGACGAGTGGGACGAACGTTTGGCGCGGGTCTTCAACCGCGGCTTCTGGGACGGCTACTACCTGGGGCGTACCATCGCGGAGTGGAATGACTGCCACGGTTCGAAAGCCACCGAAAAGAAGGTCTACTGCGGACGGACCGTCCGTTATTATTCCAAGTTGCAAGTCGCAGAGTTCAAGATCGAGGCTTGCAGCCTGAGTGTCGGCGACGAGATCCTCGTTACGGGACCGACCACAGGCGCCCTGCGAGCCACCGTCAGCGAGATTCGCTACGACCTCCAGCCCGTCCGGACGGCTCAGCAAGGCTGGCACATCAGCATCCCCATCGAGACGAAAGTGCGCCGCAACGACAAGCTTTTCATCATCAGAAAAGCCGATTGATTTCCAATCACTTGGAAGCCTGTCCCGACACATACTAATACCTCGGCCAAAGAATACTAATACTTTGGCCAAAGAATACTAATACCTCGGCCGAAGAATACTAATGCCTTCGGTGGCGCGGCACGCTGCGTTTTTTCATTCACCACGCCGGGTTTGCACTTCCATTATGCTGCATTTATACAACTTGTACAAGTGCTTGCAAAACTTGTACTCCTTTCTCTCCTCGCACAACTTGCCGTACCTTTGCCTTCGAATTCATAAGTAAAGGACAGCCGGCTGTCTCATTTTCAGACCTATTAAAACACAACGGAAGATGAGACAAGAAACAAACGAAAACAAGATGGCAAGCCTCAGCGACGACCGCCGCCTGCTCGTCATCAGCCACATGCCTCTGGCATACGCAATGGCATGGAGAATGAAAGACTGCGGCGTAAGTCTGGACGACCTGCGGCAGGAGGGATGCCTCGGCCTTTGCGAGGCCGCCATGCGATTCAGCGACGAGCTCGGGTGCCGCTTCGCTACCTATGCCAGCCATTGGTGCAGGAAGATGATGCTCCGAGCCATAAGGCGCAGCACAGCGACCTGCAGTCTGGAGGACGAGACACTACGGGAGAAGGACGAAGACGACGACCCAATCCGCCACGCGCAGCACAGACGCATCGACGACGCACTGCTCAGCCTGAACCCGCAGCAACGCATGGTCGTCATGATGTACTACGGCATCGGCACCAACGGACACAGCCTCACCGAAATAGCAACGCAGGCAGGCATCAGCATCCCGAGAGCCTCGACAATCCACCGACAAGCACTGAAGAGACTCCGGACAGCACTGAACGGACAGCGCCTCGCAGACTACATCACCCCTTCCGGCGAATAGAAACAGACAGGGCTGTCAGATATATTTGGCAGCCCCGCTTGCTCCACAAACCTCCCCATTATGGCACTTTTCCTCGCCAAAAGCAAAACTTTAACCCACAATCCCCCTTCCCTAACCTTTTTTTTCATATCTTTGCATTCAGAACACACAGACAAGACAGTGAACAAGAACGGGACAAGGAAACGACACCGCATAATGCGCCTGCTGGCAAGGCTGCCCCTGAGCATGCTCTACCTCGTGAGCGACCTGGCCTACCCTATCCTATATTATATAATAAGGTATAGGAGACGGCTCGTCCACGAGAACCTCCGCTGCTCCTTCCCCGAGAAGAGCCACGAGGAACTCCTCTGTATAGAGAAGAAATTCTACCGCAACCTGTGCGACGTCTTCATAGAGGCCTTCAAATGCCTCCACATTTCCGACCAGGAACTGCGCCGCCGCGTGGAAGTGCTGAACTGCGAACTGCCCGAAAGGATTGCAGCCGAAGGCAAGAATGTATTCATGCTCCTCGGCCATCTCGGCTGCTGGGAATGGTATCAGGAAGTCTCCGTCCGATATAAAGCACCCAGGAAAGGCGCTGAAATCTATAAGGAAATAAAGAGCCCCTACTTCGCCTCGCTCATGCGAGAAGTACGCAGCCGATGGGACACCGAACAGATAGAAATGAAGCAGACAGTACGCAGCCTGCTCCGCTGGGCAGCCGAGGGCGAACCCTTCCTCTGCGGTTTCATCATGGACCAACGCATGGGCAAGGCTAAAGACTGGGTGAACTTCCTCTGTCAGAAGACGTCTGTCGTACCAGGTCCGGAAGAACTCGCCAAGAAGACAAATGCAGTGCTTGTCTATCTCGATGCAGAGAAACTAAGCCGCGGCCACTACCGCCTCACCTTCCGCGAACTGACGGTCCCCGAAGACTTCCGCCAGCGTCCCTATCCCCTCACTCTTACCTTCTTCCATAACCTCGAGGAATCCATCCGACGCCAGCCTGAGCTGTGGCTATGGTCGCACAATCGATGGAGCAAGAAAGACTATGTGTAGGCTCTCAGCGGCCTTGTCCCAGACCCATCAGCAAGTCATAGTCGGTGTCACCCTTTATGATACGCTTCCTTCCCATGTCATAATCAGGCGACAAGACATTCAGGCGCTCCTTGTAGAAAGGCGTATTGATGCCACCCAGATACAGCAGCACATGAGCCAGGTCGCTGCTGATGGCGGGCCTGTCTGCCGCATTCCTGATCTGCCTCACTATATCGGGATGCCGAGCTGCATAGGTGTCTGAAGTATAGAACATGAAGGGAATCTCGTATTGATAGCGAGCCACTTCAGGCAGCATATCCGCCTCGCTCGTCCTTCCCGACAATGAGCGCCAGTCGTATGCCTCCTCGCCATGGTCGGAAAGATATATGCCAACGCATTCTGCGTCCTTGATTGTTCGAAACAGGCTATCTACTACCATGTCATTATAATAGGTGGCATTATCGTATTGGCATGCTATCTCCTTCCCCTTTTTACCGCCAAAGAGGGTAGGCTCCTCATTAGGCTGGAAATGTTCGTAGCCTGCAGGATACCTTCCGCTATAATTCACATGCTGGCCCATCAGATGTACGATAACCAATGCCGGACCCGCTGCCAATGTATCAAGAGGTGGGAACTCCTGGCACAACTCAAGGTCGTAGTCGTAGCTGCTTCTATTCCTGTAGGAAAACTGCAGGTCAGAAAGCTGAGGGCTATTGAAGATAGTGCCACCCACAATGTTGGCATAGTTGAGGCTGCCTATGGTGAACTGATTGGTGAGGAACCAGACCTTGTAGCCCGCTTTCTTGAATATGGCAGGAAAGAGCGGATAGCAAGTCCAGTCGCCATCGCAGCTATCGTCCCACAGGGAGAACATATTCTTGAACACCTCTGACGTGAGATTGTAGGGAGACACGACATCGTTCAGCACGGTCAGGTTCCCAGACGACTGCAATGCCTCAAGGCGCGGAGTCGTCTGCAGGTAAGAAGGATTGTATATATGGGCATGATGCTTGTTGTACGACTCTCCAATCACAAGCAGGATGAGCGGAGAACGGAAACTGCAAGTATCCACCGTGGCTTGCTCTATAGAGACTTGGAGATTGTCCAGCCTCGCCGTCTGGGCATTGTTGAAGGCTATGCCATAGAGAATACGCACTGTCGTGGTATTCAGGCTGCGCATCCTGTTCTGAAGCGCCGTCTCAGGATTTACAATGGTCTGGTATATTTTCCCGTATGTCGAGCACTGACGTATACCAGAGAAAAGTATGACAACAAGCACAATCCACGACAATACAGTCTTATGATGGAGGTATTTCCGTGACAGCCGTGCCAAGCCATAGGAAACAACAGCCACCACGACAAAGCACAACACAGTATGCCAAAAAGCCGGATATTGCAAGGCAGAGCCGATGAATTCACGACTCTCATGTGAATCTGTCTCCAGCACCAATTGAATGACATACACAGAATAGAAGGAGCGATAGTAGAACAACGTGAACAACTCGCCAAAGAACAGCATAGCCGCCAAGAGAGCAAACAGCCATCCTACAAACTTCAGCCGTACATGAGAGAAGCAACGTACGACCAGACACAGCAAGTAGCAATCGAATACAGGAAACAGCAAGGAAAAGAACCAACTTGCAGGAATATGAAGAAACTTGCCCGAAATGGCTATCGTATAGGAAAGGAGAAGGAAAAACAAGAACAGCCAACTCATCTTGCCTGAAATGGCACACAATAAACAACTCCTGATTCTCTGCAAGGCTGTGCCTACGCGCTTAGTAATGTTCTGGCTGGACTGCATGACGATGTAATTGAGCTGATTGTTCGGCTACGAAAGGAGACACCTTAGGTAGTACTTGGCATAGTTAAAACGACGCTGGAGCCTGCTGGTAAGATCCTGCGGAAGCATTAAGAAAGAGCGGTTAACCATCTCCTGCGACTTGATATAAACAGACAGATACTTCCTCGGATAGCTGCACTTGCGGACAAGAGACGTCGCATCCCTGTCCGAAAGGTTTACTCCGAAGGCTGTCTGATGAAAACGCTTTATTATCTCGCCTTTCTCCTTCATGTTCCGTTTTTTGTTCTGCATGGCAAAGCCACCCTCTTCAAAGGTCACGAAATTATGATTTACGAAACACCCCGTGTGCCCAGAAGCAACAAGGCGTAACATCAGGTCATAATCCGAAGCAATGGCATAAGCCAAGTCGTAGCCTCCCATTTCCAAGAGGTCCTCCTTCCGAAACATCATAGACTGATGGCAGATGACATTAAAGACAAAGGCCTTGTGCAAACGGCGGTGAGGGCAGCGCAATCGAAGTCTGCCGCTTTCTTTCTTTGCCCAGATGGGCGCAAAGGAGAAACTGCATCCGCTTTCTTCAAGGGCCCTCATCGAAACCGAAAGCCCGTCTGCCTGATGATAGTGGTCGTCCGAGTTAAGGAATATGACATATTTCCCCCGTGCAAGGGCAATGCCTCTGTTCATCGCCTCGTAAATACCGGAATCTGCTTTACTCAGAATGCAGATGTCGTGGCAGCCATTCTTGTATGCCAGAAGGAAATCAAGCGTCCCGTCTGTAGAGGCTCCATCAATGATAAGATGCTCCACTGCTACTCCTGTTTGCCCTTGTACAGAATCAAGGTTCTCGGCAAGAAGTTCCCGCCGCCCCGCCTTCAATGGGTTGAAACAGACTGTGACCACAGTCACGTCTGGAACCTTTTGTCCTCCCATGCTTATGGCGGGCTTGCTGATAAGTTCACTTTGAAGTTCTTTTGCGGATGGTATGTACGAATGCATCATTTGACGGATATTTTCAAGATATTTGCTATTGCGGCCTTTATTTCGCACAGGTCCTGCTCCGTTGCCAGATTAAGATTGTTGAAGCAGCAGAACTTGTAGCTGCCCCTCTTCAGTCGTGCCAGTTTGCGGAGGACGTAGTTTTTCTTGTCCTTCGGCTCCAAATAAAAGAGCAAACCCTTCGGACTTCTTACACAAAGGCGATTTCTTCTTGCCAAATGCAGATAATGAAGCTCTTCGGCATGGAACTGCTCTATATGTCGGAATCGGTGACGTATGTTGCGCTCTATCAAATCGGAGTGCTGCCCGAGACACTCTTCGAAGGTATCCCGAACAAGAGGTCTCGCAGCATGGCGTATTTTAAGGAACGTCCATCTGTTGCCGGCAATCTGAGCTGCAGCAATCATGTTGCCTTTGAATGTCACCTTCGGCCTGCCTTCCATACAACGTTTTATTATTCTCGTCATACGCACCAATGGCAGACACGCCCATGTTGCATAGCATACAGGAGTATCTCCCGCCAAAAAGAAATCATCAGGGCTGACAGGCGCACTAAACATGAAGTCGTCGTTCATCTCAATGAAATGGCGGCTCAGTCCAGGGATGCGCCACAGCATCGTCTCGATGGAAAGGGAGTTGAAGGTGGGCAGGTACTGCTCAAAGCCACGGAATATCTGCCTATGGTCCACAATATCCATCGGGATGTAGCCTTCGGGGAAGCTCTCTTCAAGGAAAGGCGTGAGCTGCGGATCCTGTCCATCTGTGACTATATATATATGATGTACCCAAGGAGCAAAGCGGTTGATGCTTGCCACACACCACCATATCTCGCCAATAGAGGCGTAGCGAGTGGCTCCGCCTGTGTCGTCATGTTCAAGCTCATCGGACTCCACATACTGTTTCCTTTTCTCCGCAAGCTCACGGTCCTGCCCATCGACCCAAGTGATGACAACATCTATTGGCTCCTTCATATCTCGTAGCGTGATTTATGGGGGAATCTTTTCTGGAAGGCATCGAGTATGCCTTCCCTGTAGCGTCTGTACTTCTCCTCCGACATCTCCACATCGTTGATGCAAAGCAGCTTGTGCTTCGGGTCCAGGATGGATTGCCTAATCCATGCGAGGGAAGCAACGGAGAGAGAAATGTGACGGTTGGATATCCTCTGCGTAAAGGTGCGCCCCGTAAAGTAAGCATAATCAGTGAAGAGGTACTGATTGTAGTTCCCGCGGGTTCTCCTGGGTGTGATAGATTCCTGTATCTCCTCGCGCTGACGCTCGTAGAGCTCTGCCGATGCACTTCTGAGCATCGGAGCACAAGTATGCTGCGGACGCACGTATGAGAGCATCGCCTTCCTGCCGGAAGCCAGACGTGCCAAACGGTCGGAACGCTTCGTCTGGACGCGGAAGAGATTGCCAAAGGTGCAAAGATGATGCTTCATGCTCACAGCCACGCGTCCATCCCTGAAGAAGTCCTCCTTACGGCAAGGCAGCATGGGGAAGAAGTCGTCGTTGAAATAGATGAACTCCTCCTGGAGGCCGTTTATCTTGTGAAGGAACATTTCGATGGCAGTGCTGTTGAAGGTGGGGAGGTATCGGGAGGGGATGAATTCTTCATGAAGTACGACGTGAACTGTATCTCTGTTTATCCAGGCAGGAATCTGGCTTACGCGCGAGACAACGAGAAAGACATTTTCCACAAAAGGCATACATTCCTCAATGCCACGCAACAGATAGGGCAGTGTCCCCCAGTCGCGGTAGCGCTTAGTGAGAGCTTTCTCCCCGATACAACTGGCGTAGTCAGCCTGCCACTCAGGGTCAAGACCATTAACATATGTTATCACTATGTCCATAATATTCCTCTTTCTTTGGGTACTTTTACAAGCTTGTATTTAAGCATTTGAGGTAGTACTTTATGTAGTTGAACCATCGTGAGAGCCATGCTACCGGGCCGTTGGGGATACCTATGAAGCGCTCTCGGATGAGTTGTTGTGATTGCTTAAAAATGTTGAGATACTTGCGTGGATATATACGATGCTTAAGGATATATGCAACCTCGTCGTGCGACATCTCTGTCTCATAGAAATTCCTATAGAAGTTTTGAAGGCTGCGGGCGCATTCTTCGAAGGCGAGTTCCTTGTTATCTGCTGAAAAACCGCCCAGACGGAAGGTTGTAAAGGTGCATGGTACAAAGCATCCCTTTGAACCATTGGCTATCATGCGGAGCAACAGGTCGTAGTCAGCTGCTGAGCGGTATGTGATGTCGAAGCCATCAAGTTTTAGCAGCATGGAGCGCATGGTAAGCATAGACTGATGGGAGAAACTCCAACTTATGAGGAAGCGATAAAGCCGCCTCTGTGGTTCCATTTGTGAATGACGGTGGTATTTAGAAGAAGAGAAACAAATCGGAGCGAATGTGAAGTCGCATTGCAATGCCTCTATCCTTGCTACGGATGCTGCCATTCCGTGCGGGTTGTGGAAGTAGTCGTCGCTGTTGAGGAAGATGATGTACTTGCCCCTGGCGAGAGCGATGCCGCGGTTCATGGCCTCGTAGATGCCGCTGTCGGGAAGGCTCAGGATGCGAAGGTCGTGGCGTTCAGGCCGGTATGCCTTGAGCAGTTCCGTCGGTGGAAGCGCCGTCGATGATGAGGTGTTCCAGGCTGACACCTTCCTGTGCCTGCACAGAGTCGAGGTTCTTGCGGAACACTTCTCTGCGCCCCGCCTTAAGCGGATTGAAGCAGACCGTCACGACGGAGACTTCGATGCCTTGTGCTGCGTCGGGCAACACGGCGTGCTGTGTGGAGCAACACGGCGTGCTGCGTGGGGCAACACGGCGTGCTGCGTTTTCCACTACCTCTGACAGCTCTTCTATGGATGGTATTCTCTGCATCTTCTATCTGCACAGTATGTAGAGGATTGTGGCAATGTTCGTCACAAGCAGCAACGAGCTGATGGATATGAGCAGGCGGATAATCTTCTTATGCTTCTTGCACTTCCTCTTATTATAAAATATACGTTCATTGTATTCCTCTAAAAATCTCACCAGGCGTGTCCTGCATTCGCTGTCGTTTTGCTTGCTCACGGTATTCTTATAGACATCGAAGTACTTCCTGACAGCCACCTCTATGTTCAAGTTCTCGAGAACATACTCACGTCCCCATGCAGCCAGTTCGGGGCTGTACTTCTGCATTTCCTTGATGAAGGACTGCTCGTCGAACTTCAGTCGGCTTGCTCTGCCTGAGCAGTTGCAGCGTATGGCAGTGGGGATGGTATCGGGGGTGAGCATTCCTTCGCCGAAGAACTCATTCATATAGTATTCGCGGAAATCATAGACAAGGGCACAGCGGCCGCAGGCCATTGCATCATAGGCCGAGCGTCCAAGCCCTATTACGAGGTCGCTTTGGTTGATGAGGTCTTCTATCTCCCAAACATTGTCGGTGAACTTGTTGCTCTGCATGAACTTCAGACCTGCCTGCTGGCAGCAGCGGCGGATGAAGTCATTGGCGATGTCCGAATGACAAAGGGAGAGGACTGTGGAAAGCCTAGGCGATACCGGCGTCTTAGGGCAGAAGCGCTTGCAGTCAATGCCGTTGGGTATGACATAAGCCTCATAGCCTTTCTTCCTTAGGTGTTCCTTTACTTCTTCAGAGACACCGACGTAGGCATCGGCATATGGCGATGGTTGCTCCAACTCGGCGATGTTTCCGTGGCAGGTCTGAATGATATAACCATAAGGCCACAACCTCTCCACCACCGTCGTATGGTTGGCAAGGATGAGGTCATAGTGGTCGGATGTCATGAAAGGCACTCCCTTCTCCTCCAGCATTGAGGAGACCCAACCCTTTACAATGGCAAAATGTTCCACCTCGTGCCCGAGGCGCTTGAGTTCCATGGCAAGTGCGTAGGTGTAGCTCTCTGTTCCGCCAGTCTTGGCGAGGTAGTGTGTGCCAAGTAGTATCTTCATTGTTTCAGAGCTGTTGCATGTCGTAGAGACGCTTGTAGTATCCGTCGAGGGCTATGAGCTCGTCGTGCTGGCCGCTTTCGACGATGCGTCCTTCGTGGAGAACGTGTATGATGTCTGCATGCTTGATGGTGGAGAGGCGATGGGCTATGGCGATGGTGGTGCGGGACTGCATGAGGCGGTCGAGTGCTTCCTGCACGAGGTGCTCGCTCTCCGTGTCGAGGGCTGACGTGGCTTCGTCGAGGATGAGTATGGGAGGGTTCTTCAGGATGGCGCGGGCTATGCTGACGCGCTGCCGCTGGCCGCCCGACAGACGTCCTCCCCTGTCGCCTATGACGGTATCATAGCCGTTTTCTGTCTCCATGATGAAGTCGTGGGCGTTGGCTATCTTAGCGGCTTCGACGACTTGCTCCATGGTGGCGCCTTCCACGCCGAAGGTTATGTTGTTGAAGAAGGTGTCGTTGAAGAGGATGGCCTCCTGGTTGACGTTGCCGATGAGGGCGCGGAGGTCGTGGATGCGGACGTCGCGGAGGTCCTTGCCGTCTATGAGTATTTGCCCCGAGCAGACATCGTGGTAGCGCGGGATAAGGTCGACGAGCGTGGATTTCCCCGAGCCGGATTGCCCGACGAGGGCTACTGTCTTGCCTTTGGGAATGGTGATACTGATGTGTTTCAGCACGTCGCGTCCCTCGTTGTAGCAGAAGGATACGTCCTGCAACTCTACCTCGCTTTCGAAGTTGCCCAGTGGCTTTGGGTCGGCTTTCTCCTTTATGGGGTTCTCTGCCTTGAGGATGTAGTCGATGCGCTCCATGGAGGCCAGGCCCATGGGTATCATATAGGCTTGCCTTGTCAGGTTCTTTATGGGGTTGATGACGCTGTAGAGGATGACCATGTAGAAGATGAAGGTGGATGCATCAATAAAGCCGTCGCCTTCCAGGATTAGCCAGCCTCCGAAGAGGAGGACTATTACGATGATGATGGTTCCCAGTGTCTCGGACACGGGATGGGCGGCGTTGATGCGCATCATCATGCCTATCATGCCGCGCCTGAACGCGTTGTTGATGTACTGGAAGCGCTTGGCCATCTTATCTTCGGCTATGAATGCTTTCACGATACGCAGGCCGCTGAGTGTTTCCTCTATTTGGGCCATGATTTCAGAGAGCCCCGCCTGTACGCTGGCCGACTGGTTCTTGAGTTTCTTTGTCACGGTTCCCATGAGCCAGGCGGCTGGTGGTGTGACGACGAGCACGAAGACGGTGAGTTGCCAGCTTACGGTGAAGAGGGTGACGAAACATATGATGATGGCGACGGGCTGCTGTATGAAGGTGCTGATGGCGCTGGTTACGGAGTTCTCCACTACCTGGATGTCGGTACTCATCCGGACGATGATGTCGCCTTTCCTCTCGGCCGAGAAGAAGCTGAGAGGCAGCCGCATCACCTTATTGTACATATCCATCCGTATGTCGCGCACTACTCCGGTGGAGAGTGGAACCATGATGTTCGAAGCTCCCCAGTAGCCGATGCACTTCAAGGCGGTCATTACGACGAGTATGCCTCCCATCATGCAAAGGGTGAGGAAGGCGCCATATTGGCTGATGAGCTCCTGCACCCAGGCGTATGCATTGTTGACGATGAGCTCCTTGTCCAGGGTGCTCCATGTCCAGGGCTTGTATGTGTAGACGTTCTGGTCTATCTTGAAGAGGATATTCAGTATGGGGATGAGCACCACGAAGGAGAATACGTTGAGGCACTGAGCCACGATGTTGAGCACGATGCTCCAGGCGATGTAGGCCTTGTAGGGCTTGAAGTAGCGCTTTACTATGTCGAGAAATTGCTTTATCATTACGCTTTGTCTTTTTGCTTGCCACAAGGGCTTTCTCATTCCCCTATAGGGCGTTGGTCACTCTTCTATAGGGCGCCGGCTGAGCATCTCTGTCAGGCCGTCGTAGCTGGTCTGCAGGATGGCCTTGGCCCGCATGATGCGCAGGCCGTCGTCGGCAGGTTGTTCCATCATCACGGCGTCGCCGGTGATGTCGTATATGCTGGTGCCGGTGCTGTCGGAGAACAGTACGCCGGCGGGATAATTGCAGTAGACGAACGGATAGGTATAGGTGCGGCTCAGGACGTTGCGGCTCCAGGGATACTCATCATGCCGGATGCCCATTTGGGAGAGCAGGGTGGCCGCTATGTCGCTCTGGTTCATGAGGACCGACATCCTGCGCGGCTCGCGTATGGCCCCACCTGTCCAGAGCATCGGGGCGTGGAAGAAGCCGGGGTCTTTATAACTCTGCTTGTAGAGGAATCCATGGTCGGGAATGATGATGACGAGCAGGTTCTGCCATTGCGGAAGCTGCCGGAGCGAATCCATCATGCAGGCGACGCTGTAGTCGGTATAGGCGAAGGCATTGAGCTTCTCGTCCTCGAGGCGATGATAGGGCACGTCCCATGGCTCGTGGCTCGACAGTGTCTGCGCCACCAGGAAGTGGTGTCCGCCCTCCCAATTGCTGATGAGTTGGCAAGCCTTCTGCAGGGCAACGCTGTCATTGACGCCCCAGGAGCTGCTCTTCTCTTCGCTGCTGAAGGCGGTGTCGTCGTATAGATTCCGGAACTCCATGTCCTCCAGGAACTGACGCTTGCCCATGTTTGTCATCGCGCCGCCGTAGAAGTAGCCCGTCTCATAACCCTCCCTGCCCAGACTCCTGGCAAGGGATGGGAGCGCCGAATGGAACTCAGTTTGTCTCATCAAGCCCAGGTCCGTATAGCTCAGCCAGCCGCAGAAAGCGGAGACGGTGCCTCGGTCGGTGCGGAAAGAGTTGCTGTAGTAGTTCTCCCAAAAGATGCCTTCGGGGATGAGGCGGCTCAGGCCGGGCGCCACATCAGGAATGCCGCCCAGCTCCTCCACGAAGCGACTGCCGAAGCCCTCGAGGAAAACGACCAGGATGTCGGGCCGTTGCCGGTTGAGAAGGGTGTCCTGTATGTCGTCGGACGGCTCCGGATAGAGTCCCTTGAAGTAGTCCGTCCGGTCTTCCTCCGAGAGGAAATCATAGCGGCCGGCATAGTTGTCGGACAGATGGACGCTGCTGGCAAAGGCATAGACGGCGTTGACGGCAGCATGGTCGGCAAGCTGCGTCGGGTGAGGCTTCGTGGTGTAGGCATCGCCTTGACGCATAAAGCACAGTCCTGAAACTATCAGGAAGAGCCAGATGATGCTGATGTTGCGCATCCAGAGGCGTTCCGGATTGCCCGTCGGAAGCGTCTTCGGCGTCAACAGGATGCAGGGGATGATGGTCCACAATGCAAGCAAGAGGAAAGCCGAAGCGCACAGGATGATGAAGGAAAGGCTGACGCTGTTGGTGGCTCCCTCGGGAGAAGCAGCATAACTAAGCACAACCGTTCCCAGCTTGAACTGCCAGAATTTGTACATCACGGCATCTGCCACGATGATAGCAGCTACGGCAAGTCCCATCAGGATATAGTATGAAGTGAGCCACGCACGCAGCCTCAACACCGGACGCCTCAATGCAAGCAGCCCAACGAGCCATGGAATGACGAGCAACATGGCTGCCACCATGAGGTCGTGTCCCACGAAGCCCCGCCAACAGGCACCTGCTGCATCCACAAACGAGAGCTGCTCTATCGGGCGATTATTCAGGATGAACCCCACCCTGCCTATCAGGAAAACGATAAGCAAATGGCAGTAAAGGTACTCAAGAAAGTGTATGCTTCGCTTCATCTCACCAGTCTATTTACTTTTTCCTTCCGAAGTCGGCAGGTATCTCGCCCCATTCCTCCGTGTTCCACTTCAGCACTTCTGCGTGCTTGGGGTTCGCCCAAAGCCAGTTCTCAGCACGGATGACGAGGTCGAGCACCTGTGCTGTCTTGGCATCGCGCTGCAGTGTGGTCTTCGCCTTTTTGTTCCGCACCCACGCCATCCCGCTGACGCTGTCGCTGTAGACCTTCATTTGCCAGCCGTTCTTCTTGATGAGCGCGAGGGCATGCACTATGGCAAGAAACTCGCCGATGTTGTTTGTGCCAGGTATCGGACCGAAGTGGAAGAGCCGCTGCTCATTGCCGAGATACACGCCCTGATACTCCATAGCGCCCGGATTACCACTGCATCCTGCATCGACAGCTATGGCGTTGAAGTCGACCTTATCCTTTAGAAGTTCATAGTCCACCTTTTTCTATTTACAATTTTTTTTTTTTCGATTTACGATTTATTTACGATTGTATTATTCCTCCTCCGCTCAATTCTGTTCGATAGTCAATTAGCAAATAAATCGTAAATAGTAAATCGTCGAATAGTAAATTATGTTACATTCGTTCGGGCACCTCGATGCCGAGCAAGCCCATGCCGTTTCTGACGACCTGTCCCACTGCAGCCGAGAGCATGAGCCGAACTTGTCTCTTGGCCTCGTCCTCTTCTCCGAGCACGCTGAAATCGTGGTAGAACTGGTTATACTCCTTAACGAGTTCGTAACAGTAATTGGCTATGCAGCTCGGGTTATAGTCCTGCCCTGCCTGACGCACCGCTGTTTCAAAGCCTTGCAGCTTTTGGATAAGGCTGATCTCCTTGTCTGCGAGTTCAACCTTGACGGCATCCGTGTCGCTGAGGGCAATAGTGCTGTTCCACTTCCTCAATATGCTTCGGATGCGGGCATAGGTGTACTGGATGAATGGTCCTGTATTGCCGTTGAAGTCGATGCTCTCTTCCGGATTGAACAACATGTTCTTCCGCGCATCGACCTTCAGAATGAAGTACTTCAAGGCACCGAGGCCTACGATGCGGGCTATCTCCTGCGCCTCCTCGTCGGTAATGCCTTCCAGCTTGTTGACTTTGTCTGCCGAGAGTTCCTTCGCATCCTTTATCATCGTGGCAATCAGGTCGTCGGCATCCACGACGGTGCCTTCCCTGCTCTTCATCTTACCGTTTGGCAGCTCCACCATGCCGTAGGAGAAGTGCACGAGGTCCTTTCCCCACTTGAATCCAAGCTTATCGAGCAGGATGGAGAGTACCTGGAAGTGATAGTTCTGTTCGTTGCCCACGACGTATATCATCTTGTCGATGGGGAAGTCCTGGAAGCGTAGCTTGGCTGTGCCAATGTCCTGCGTCATGTAGACACTTGTGCCATCACTGCGGAGCAAGAGTTTCTCGTCGAGCCCCTCTCCCGTGAGGTCAGCCCAGACGCTCCCGTCTTCGCGACGATAGAAGAAGCCCTTCGCGAGGCCTTCCTCTACTTTTTCCTTGCCCTCGAGGTATGTCTCGCTCTCATAGTAAATCTTGTCGAACGAGACGCCCAGTGCTTTGTATGTCTCGTCGAAGCCTGCATAGACCCACTCGTTCATCTTCCTCCAGAGGGCCCTGACCTCAGGGTCGTTCTGTTCCCAACGCACGAGCATCTCGTGTGCCTCCTTGATGAGCGGTGCCTCCTGCTTAGCCTGCTCCTCGTCCATTCCCTGCTTCTCCACGAGTTCCTTTACTTCTTCGCGGTAGTGCTTATCGAAGGCCACGTAGTAATCACCTATGAGGTGGTCGCCCTTCTTGCCAGATGAATCGGGCGTCTCACCGTTGCCCCACTTCAGCCATGCCAGCATGGACTTGCAGATGTGGATGCCTCGGTCGTTCACGATATTAGTCTTGACCACCCTGTTGCCATTGGCTTCCATCACCTGAGCCAAAGCCCATCCGAGCAGATTATTGCGGACGTGTCCGAGGTGGAGGGGCTTGTTTGTGTTTGGCGAGGAGTATTCGATCATGACGAGCGGACTGTCGTCTCGGACGGGCAGGAAGCCGAACTTGGGGTTCTCATAGATGTCCCTGAGCAGACTTATCCAGCTCTGCGAACTGATGCTCAGGTTGAGGAAGCCCTTCACGACACTCCATCCGCTGATGACCTCCGGCATCTTCTCCTTCAGGCGTTCGCCTATCTCGCGGGCCGTAGCGTCGGGAGCCTTGTGGCTCATCTTGGTGAAGGGGAACACCACGAGCGTTATCTGCCCTTCGAACTCAGGCCTTGTCTGCTGCAGCTGCACCATGCCCTCGGGCACCTGCTGGCCGTAAAGCTCCTCAGCAATGGCCTTCACGGCCTCGGTTATCTTAGTCTCTACATTCTTCATCCTTATTTCCAAATATCTTAATTCCTTATTTATTATATAATGTGCGCTGCAAAGATACGAAAAAAGTGACGAAGGACGAAAGAAGAGGGAATAATTATTTGCTTAAATCGGGGGAATGGAACATGAGGCGGAGAATAATGAATCAGGAAACGCCCGCCAGAGCGTCGCACCATATCCCTTAGTTTCCTGCTGTCTGCATCACTTTATCTCTCAATTTCCAAATCTCTGAATCACCCGCCCCATGCACCTTGCTTCCTGCACCCTTCACTATGGGTTGCTTGAACATACATGTATGTGCAATTGAATGTACATGTATGTGCAATTGAATATACATGTATGTTCAAACAACCCACTACGCTGCATCGGGCGACGCGGCTGGGAGAATAAGGGATTTTAAAACTGAGAAATTGGGAATTCAGGAGTGTGAAAGATGATGTTCAGTGAAATAAATCTTCATTCCTTACGCTCTATTCTTCACTTTTTTACTATATTTGCAATGGGAAATTGAGATATTAAGTGATTTAGGAAATAAGTGATCCATCAGAAATTAAGACTTTGGGAAAAATAGAAATCAAGAGGTTCGTGGGCTATGTTTCCATAGTGATGCTGACGATGTGCCCTGCTGCTTCGGCATGCGGACGCGCGGACGCGGCTGGGGGGACAGTGGCGGACAGCTCCGCCAGGGCAGATTCTGCCGAGGTGAAACTCTCGTTGTTCTTCGCGGGCGACCTGATGCAGCACATGCCGCAAATCAATGCAGCCCGCCAGCAAGACGGCTCCTACAACTACGACGAATGCTTTGCCGGCATCAAGAAGGAGGTGGAACGCGCCGACGTAAGCATCGCCAACTTCGAGACAACGCTGGCCGGTCCGCCCTTCAGCGGCTATCCTAAGTTCTCTGCTCCCGACGATTTCCTCAGAGGCGTCATAGATGCCGGCTTCGACATCCTGCTTACGGCCAACAACCACTGCGTCGACACCGGGCGGAAAGGAATAGAGCGTACGCTGACGATGATGGATTCCCTGGGCGTCCGACACTTGGGAACCTATCGGGACATCCGCGAGCGAGAGGAGAACTATCCCTTCGTGATCGAGAAGGAAGGCTTGCGCATCGCCCTGCTTAACTTTACTTACGGCACGAACGACCTGCCTGTGCCTGTGCCTTTCCACGTGAACATGATGGACACCACCGAGATTGCCGCCGACCTGGAGAAGGCCAGGGCGATGCATCCTGACGTCATCATCGCCCTGCCCCATTGGGGCGAGGAGTATCAGACACTACCCTCGAAGGAGCAGAGAGACATGGCCGAGTGGCTGATGAAGCATGGTGTAGACCACATCATAGGCGGCCATCCTCATGTGGTGCAGCCTATTGAACTGCTGGACGAGGGCAGGAGCCTGATAGCATGGTCTATGGGGAATCTGGTAAGCAACCAGAGTAAGCCCTACACTTATGGCGGCTATATGGTGCGGATGGAGGTCGTTAAGAAAGGTGGCGAGGCAGTACTCTCCGACCATGGCTATACGCTCTATTGGGTGAGCCGCCCGCCTGATAATGGTTACAGACACCAGCACCGCATCCTTCCCATCGACTTTCCCGACTCGCTGCTCACTGCCAAGGAGAAAACGCTTCGCAATACCATTCGCAGTGGCATGCAGAAGATCCTGAAAAAAGAAGATTAAGCAAGGGGCGAGGAGCAAGGAGCGAGGGGCAAGAGAATACAAACTGCCCGGCAATTCTCTTGCTCCTCGCCCCTCGCCCCTTGCTCCTTTACTTGGTACGGGTCAGTTTGAAGTTCGTACTCTTATCCAACTTCCCATAGAGGTACTTGCCGTCGCTGGAGAGGGTGAGGGTGTCTCTGTCCTTGCCTTCGCCATAGATGACGAGGTTGCCCTTGACGATATACTGCATCTTCTCGGTGCTTGGCATCACCGCAATGGCTGCCTTCAGTGCATTACGCTTTGCCCAGCCGATGCCGGCCTTCTTCAAAGCTTCGTCGTCTACCTTCATTTTCGTCTGCATCGCCATATCCTTTTCTGACTTGAAGGTCACGGTTACGGCTACCTTCATTCCATAGAGTATCGCTTGAGCCTGCTTTTGGGCTTCCTCGGTTTCCTTCTTTAACTCAGCCTTTTCTTCAGCAGTCAGCTTGCGACCCTTCTTCTTCTCTGCCTCAGCAACCTCTTTTTTGATATCAGCATCAATATCAGAGCTAAGTTCTTTCTGTATATTCTTCATCTCACCGGCCATGATGTCGGGATGATGATAGACACGCCCCACGAGGTCTTTCTGTGCACTGATCGAGGCGGCGAAACACACTGCCAGCACGATGCAAGAGAACAATCTTTTCATTTTTCTTAGTATAAGTTTCTGCGATTTACGGATTACCTTTGGCATTCATTGCCTATTCGACGGCAAAGATACGACTTTTTTCCGGAACGGGCAAATGCTTCGTCGGATATTTTCATGAGATGGCGTCGTGCGCTCCATTATCCCGAACCGGTCATTAATTGCCCCTTCATCACCCGCCCCTTGCACCCTGCTCCTTGCTCCCTTCACTATGCCTTGCTTGAACATACATGTATATTCAATTGCACATACATGTACATTCAAACAACCCTCCCTGCCATGTCTGCTGACGCGGCAGGTTGGAGGGGGGTAAAAAACAGGGGGGAAGGGCAAGAAAGGCGTAGGGCGACCTGCTCGGGATTGTCGTATGTCGCCGGGCGCATTGTAATTCCTCGGGCGAAGCATCCGTATTCCCCGATTCCTTCGCCCTGATTCTTGTTCCTCCATCCCGATATTCAGCCTCGCAGAAAGGCTTGCGGCAAACATTTGCAAACTGCCCGGCAAGCTGCGAATTATTGCAAACAAAAAAACTTGCAGCATTCCGCATTTTATCTTACCTTTGTACCGACAAAACGCTGAAACACGCTTCGAGAACAAACATACATCTTTAATTTAATACAATCAACATGAAGAAAATCCTATCCACATGCATTCTGCTACTCATCGCAGTAATGGCCAGCGCGCAAGTCAAAGTTGCGCCGAAGTTGAAAAAGGGCGACAAGAAGGTCTACGTATCAGAATCCGTCACCACCATCGCCGGACAGAAACCCATCACGATTACCTCCGAGACACGATACAAAGTGGCCCGGAAAACAGCCGACGGCTATGTGCTCGACGTCGTCACCACCGATGTGCAGACCGATGCAGACAAGGACGACATGATGGGACGCACGTTTTCCCTGGCTACAGAGGTAATGAAGGACGTGCGGATAACACTGGCCACCGACAAAGACGGCAAGGTGACTAAAATCCTGAACTACGAGGAAGTCAAGGACAACGCCGAAAAGGTCATCGACAAGATACTGAAGGAAGTGCCTGCCACACCAGGCTTCTCGACGGAAGTCATTAAGGAGCAGATAGCAGGGCAGATCACCGAAGAGTCCCTCCTGAAACAGATGCAGATGAACCGCAGCCCGCTTGTCCTGAACGGCAAGACTATCACCACCGGCATGGAAGACGAATACCTCGACCAGCAAGGCATAAAGATGAAGCGCACCTACACCGTCGGCGATGCCGGCACAATACAGGCCGCCTCCACCATCAACCTGACAGGCGAGGAACTGAAGCAGATGATCCTTGCCCAGATAAAGAAGGTGGTGCCCGAACAAACTGACGTGATTCAGCAGAACATCGACGCCATCATGGAAAGCGGAGTACTGAAGTTCAGGATGGACGTCAAGGATGTCTACACCATGCAGGCAGATGGATGGGTGAAAGAAATCACGTCGGAAATGAACAGCGACACGATGGGACAAAAGGCGAAGGTCAGCAGCACCATACGCCTAAAGTAATAAAACACACAACCCCGCACAAGATGATGTCCATACTGACGAGCCGCGAACTCTTCCTCATCGTACTTGCCACAGCCATCTACATCGTTCTCTTCATCGTCGCGGTGCAGAACAGCCGCCGCAAGATACTGTCGCTGCAGGAAAGGCTGGACAAGGCACGCACCATGCAGGAACAGTACGACATCAAACTCGGCGAGGAGAAGATAGCAGAGCTGGAGCGTCTCATCAAGAAACTGGGCGACGAGAACTCGATGCTCAGGCTGGAGCTGGAGGAGAAGAAGGCTACCCTGGACTACAACAACAAGGTGGCCATCATCGAGAACGCCAAGCGGCAGCAGGCCGAGACCGTCATTTTCTCGTCCGACGTATATCAGAGACTCCGCCAATGCCTCGATACAGGCAACCGCCTGAAGCATCAAGACTGGGCAGACCTCACGGAGTTGGTGGACAGCATCTATACAGGCCTCACGGAGAAGCTCTACAGTCTCTACCCCATGAGCGAACAGGAGCTGCACGTCTGCTTGCTGACGAAGATACACATGCAGCCTAAAGACATCGCCACCCTGACTGCCCACTCGAAGGAAAGCGTCGCGACGACTCGCAGCCGCCTCCACGCTAAAGTGTTCGGGAAAAAGGGTTCATCGAAGGACTGGGACGACTTCATCCTCTCGCTGTGAAAAGCCCCCTCCCCGCTCCCCCTTTGGGGGAGTGCCTCTGAGCCGCTAATTATGAGGCCGCAGATAAAACAGTAAATTGTTACATTATAAATAAATTGTAAATCGTAAATCGTCAAATCGTAAATGAATTGTAAATAGTAAATCGTCAAATCGTAAATAAATTGTAAATAGTAAATCGTCAAATTGTAAATAAATATGGTTGAGTATTTTTCGCAATTCCTATGGCAGCTTTGGGCCATACTGGCTGTTGTCTGCCTCATCCTCGAACTGACGGCCGGCGACTTCTTCATCATCTGCTTCTCCGTAGGAGCAGCCTTCGCCTGCCTCACCGACGTACTTGGCGGCAGCATAGCCCTGCAAGTGGCGGTCTTCGCAGTCAGCACCCTGGCCAGCATCTTCTTTGTGCGCCCGTTCGCCGTCCGCTTTCTCCATAAGGGAGAAAACCACCGCGTGAGCAATGCCGACGCACTCCTGGGACGACAGGGACGTGTCGTGGAGACCGTCAAGGCCAATGGCTTCGGTCGTGTACAAATAGACGGCGACTTCTGGAAGGCTGTCACAGATGAGCCTGAAGACATCCCCGAAGGCTCGAACGTCTGCGTGGTCTCCCGTGAAAGCACTATTATAAAAGTCAGGAGATGACAGAGCCCCAACCGATAACATATATTATTCAACATTACAACCACTAAACTTTAAGCTTATGACCTACATTCTGATTGCCATCATCGTGTGCATCGTCATCTTTGCCAAAATGGCACTGGTGATCATCCCTCAGTCGGAAACGAAAATCGTGGAACGCCTGGGCCGCTACTACGCCACGCTTCAGCCTGGCATCAACATCATTATCCCATTCATCGACCGCGCCAAGAGCATCGTAGTCCTCAATCATGGTCGGTACCAATACTCTACGACCTCCGCGAACAGGTCTATGACTTCCCCAAACAGAATGTCATCACGAAGGACAACGTTCAGACGGAAATCAATGCCTTGCTCTACTTCCAAATCGTCGACCCTTTCAAGGCGACGTACGAAATCAATAACCTGCCTAACGCCATAGAGAAGCTGACGCAGACCACTCTGCGTAACATCATCGGCGAACTTGAGTTGGACGAGACCCTTACCAGTCGCGACACCATCAATAAGAAGCTTTCGGCTGTGCTCGACGATGCAACGGACAAATGGGGCGTGAAGGTGAACCGCGTTGAGCTGCAGGACATCACGCCGCCCGACAGCGTTCTCACCGCCATGGAGAAGCAGATGCAGGCAGAACGCAATAAGCGTGCCCAGATTCTTACTTCCGAAGGACAGAAGGCCGCCGAGATTCTTGCCTCGGAAGGCGAGCGTACTGCCATCATCAACAAGGCCGAAGCTGCCAAGCAGGAAGCCATCCTCCAGGCAGAAGGCGAGGCTCAAGCACGCATCCGGGTGGCTGAAGCCGAGGCAAAAGCCATCGAACTTATCACGGAAGCCGTAGGCAAGTCGAGCAATCCTGCTAACTATCTGCTCGCTCAGAAGTATATCCAGATGATGCAAGAGCTGGCTGGAGGCGACAAGACCAAGACCGTGTTCCTGCCCTTCGAAGCCACCAACGTGCTCGGCTCACTGGGCGGCATCAAGGAGCTCTTCAAGACTGCCGAGTAACCCCCCCTTATTCCCTTCTACCACGAATTACACGAACCCGCACGAATCTATTTCCCAGCCTGCTGTTATCTGGGAAAGATTAATTTGTGCGGGTTCGTGTAATTCGTGGTTGGAAGTCACACGCCCAATATCTGTTCGGCGTGCTCCTTTGTCTTAATCTGTTTGCCGGACAGGATTTGCTCGATGATGCCGTTCTCGTCGATGATGAACGTCGTGCGGACGGTGCCCATCACCTTCTTTCCGTACATCGTCTTCTCGCCCCACGCGCCCATGGCCTCAAGTAGAGTTTTATCGACATCGGCAATGAGTGGGAAGGGCAGGCTGTGTTTCTCCTTGAACTTTTGATGCGAAGCGGCGGAGTCCTTGCTCACGCCGACCACCTCATAGCCAGCCCCTTGCAGTTCGCTGTACCTGTCACGCAGGCTGCAAGCCTCAGCCGTACAGCCGCTCGTATTGTCCTTCGGGTAGAAATACAGCACAAGTTTCCTGCCCTTGTAGTCGCTCAGACGGATGTCCCGTCCCTGTTCGTCTTTGCCCAAAACCTCGGGCGCACGGTCTCCAATCTTCATAGTTTCAGAGTTAAGATTAACGTTTATGGAGTAATAAAATTGAGTTAAATGGAACGTTGCATCTCTTTGTGCGCCCTTCATGTTTAGCCCGATTCTATAACTTCCGTTGTCTACTTGCCTGTTTCCTATTTTTTCTGTTTCCTCAATCGCTCAATGGCTTTATCGACACTGCCGGCTTCGAGGAGGCGTTTCTGCGCTTCGTCGTAGCTGAGGCCAAGCGAATCCTGAATCATCCTGATGCCCCTGTCCACAAGTTTGGCATTGGTGAGTTGCATCTTGACCATGCGGTTGCCCTCTACCCTGCCCAGGCGAATCATCAGTGACGTCGAGATCATGTTCAGCACCATTTTCTGCGCGGTGCCGCTCTTCATGCGGCTGGAGCCTGTGACGAACTCGGGGCCGACTATCGTTTCTATGGGGAAGTCGCAGGCAGCCGCAAGCGGTGTGTCGGGATTGCTCGTGATGCAGCCCGTCAGCAAGCCTTGCTGCCTGGCCTGGCGCACGGCACCAAGGACGTAAGGCGTCGTACCAGAAGCCGAGATGCCGAGCACGGTGTCGTCCCTCGTCGGCCCCAATGTCAGCAAGTCCTGCCAGCCCTTTTCCTCGAAGTCCTCAGCCTTTTCGACTGCCGAACGCAAGGCCGTGTCGCCACCGGCAATGACGCCAATCACCATGTCGGCAGGCACGCCGAACGTGGGAGGCAATTCGCTGGCATCGAGCACACCGAGGCGTCCGCTCGTGCCTGCACCGACGTAGAAGAGCCTGCCGCCGCGTTTCAACCGTGGCTCGATAGCCTCGACGAGCGCCTCAACCTGAGGTAGTGCCTTCGCCACAGCCTCAGCCACCAGCGCATCCTCCGCGCTGATGCAGCGTAGCAACTCCCCTACCGACATCCTTTCCAAGCTGTCGTACCTCGACGGCTGCTCCGTAATCGGCCTGCTGCCGCTTAAACCCATTCCGGCCCTCATTTGCTGCAAAGATACTAAGATATACATTAGAGGCGGCAGATGAGACTCTGCCGCCTTTTATTATTGCAAAGGGAGGGGGCAAGAGAACCAGCCGAGGCAGTTTGTGTTATCTTGCCCCTCACTCCTTGCTCCTTGCCCCCTGCTCCTTGCCCTGATTATCGAAAGGATCATCAGGGGCAAGGCGGAAATGACAAAAGGGCAAATGTAAGTGCATTATTGTCTTGTGAACGTAGTGGTGTCGTCGTCATCCGGGAAGTACTTCAGCTTAAGCTTCGTCCCAGTCAAGGCCTTCACTTCAACGTCGCGGATAGTAAAGCCTGGCACCTTCAGGATACCTGTCTTGCGATTGAAAGTGTAGGTAGAGTTCATTGTTACTGGATAGTCATCGTTATCATACTCTATATAGGTAACATCACCTTGAGTATCTGTGCCTACGAAAGTCAGGACATCAGCTTCGCCCACCCCATCTTGATGAACCCATACACCAACGATAGTTGCATTATCTTCGATGTCATCGCCGCTGCACGAAGAAAAACTAACACCCAGCATTGTCACCATAGTGAAGGCCAGCAGGCTCCAAAAATACTTTTTCATCTCTTTACTTTAATTTAATTAATAATGTCTATTCATTAGTGTCCCGTTAAAATTGGGACGAGTTAAATATTAATCAAATAGCCCCGGAATAGGGGGACTTAATTGCTCTTTGACATCATTGGAATAAGTCC
>CAJOLC010000024.1 GCA_905235305.1 uncultured Bacteroidaceae bacterium
GAACCATGCCTGAATCTCGCTATCGTCGCTTACCGTGCAGAGCAAGTCCGAGAGGGCTGCCACTTCGCCGATTTTGAAGCCGTTCTCCTTGATGATGCCCGTGATGGGCGACTTCACCGTGCAATAGCTCAAAGTAGTCTGAGCCATTGCCAGCTGAGCCTGAGCCTGCTGAACAGAGGCCTGAGCCACGTGATAGGCATTCATGCTCGACGAGAGGACGTAGTCGCTGATGATTTTCTTCTCGGCCAACTTCTGGTTCGACTCGTAGTGCAGTTTGGTCGTCTCCATCTGCGCCTTCGCCGCAGCCAGGTTAGCCTGTGCGTTCTGCACGTTCAGCTTGTGTTCCGTCTGGTCGATGACGAACAGCGCCTGACCTTTCTTCACCTTGAAGCCGTCCTTGAAGTTCACCTGGCGGATGATTCCGGAGACTTGCGGGAAGACTTCCACCTCGCTCAGTCCGTGCAGTGAAGCGGGGATGTAGATGTTATAGACCCTCGTTTCGGCCTCCACCTTTCGGATTTCGTACTTGATTTGGCCTTTTTTGTCCTTTTTCGAGCCTCCGCTGCAAGCCGTCATCATGATGGCGAGCGACATGATTGCTACAAATTGAGCCCAAATTCCTATTGATTTGTTCATATATATATTATGTAATTAAATGCGCAAAGGTACGACTTCTTGTCTGCAAAAACATTTGCGCCAGCCACTCACATTGGAGTGGGTGGCGCAAATATGTCTGTCTTCCCTAAGATGAGGGGAGGGCGCTTTACTTCACACGGCCAAGGTAGCTGCCGTCGCGGCTGTCGACTTCGACAATCTCGCCCTCTTCGATGAAGAGAGGCACGCGAATCTCGGCACCTGTCTCTACGCGAGCGGGCTTCAGGGTGTTGGTGGCTGTGTCGCCCTTCAGGCCAGGTTCTGTCCAGACAATCTGCAGATGCACCTTGACGGGTACGTCGGCATAGAGCACTGTCTCAGTGCTGGCATCAACGACGACCTCCACGTTCTCGCTCTCCTTGAGGAACTTCACGCCGTTCACCTGATCGGGAGCGATGGTGATCTGTTCGAAGGTTTCGTTGTTCATGAAGACGAGGTCGTCGCCGTCCTTGTAGAGATACTGGTAGGGGCGACGCTCTACGCGTACGTCTTCGAGGCGCTCTCCGATGTTGAAGCGCTTCTCGATTACGCCGCCGTTCACAACGTCCTTCAAGGTTACGTTCATGATGGTGTTGCCCTTACCTGGTTTGCGGTGAAGGAAGTCGATGCAGAAATAGAGCTTGCCGTCCATGCGGATGCATGTGCCCTTCTTGATGTCCTGTGAATTAATCATAAAGGTTACTGGTTATAGGTTATTGTATCTTTAATTTGTGGTGCAAAGGTATGAAAAAAAGATTAAAGATTAAGGATTAGAGAATAAAAAAGATGATTATTCTTGCGTAAATGAAAAAAAAGACTTAATTTTGCACCCCGAATCATAAAGTGCATACTATATATAAATGAATAAAAAGATATGAAAAGGACATTTCAACCGCACAACCGTCGCCGTAACAACAAGCACGGTTTCCGTCAGAGAATGACAACTGCTAACGGTCGCCGCGTTTTGGCTTCACGTCGTGCCAAGGGGCGCAAGAAACTCACAGTTTCAGACGAGAAGCACGGCAAGTAAAGACGATTTCAACTGGAAAAGGGAAGAAGCAAGGGGAACTTTGCTTCTTCTTTTTTTCCCCTCCCTCCTCTTTCCCTTTCAGGCTTGTCGGCTCAGCCGATTTTTCATAAGGGTAAGCTTGTCCTCTTGTGTCCGCGACCTGGACTTCGACAGTTGCTGGCCCGTCTGAGTTGACTTCCCGAGAGGATGATAATGCATGCTGCAATCATTTCATTTAGGTTAGGAGCCCGATGCTGGTGCGTCGGGCTTTTTCGCCTCCCAACTTTGTTGCCCCGCTTATCGTGCTTCATCGCCCAACTTGCCATGTTTGTTTTGTCAAGGTATTAGTATGCATTGCTTGCAGGTTCATGAATATGCAATTGCAGCATCATGAACCTGCAATTGAATATTCATGATGCTGCAAACACCCCCCTATGCTATGTTGGGCGGCGCGGCAGGCTGAGGAACGGTAATCAGGCTGTTTGCCAGTGTCTCGGGGCAGGATGCTTCCCCTCCTGTATGCAATGGCATTCAGGGAGAGGTCGTGTTTCGGGAGTTCGTCTGCCGCGTTGCGTCCGGTCATTCGCCCCGTTGTCTCCCTGGTTTTTCACCTTTACGGCTTCCGGCGCGACTGCGTTTTGCCTTTAACGGATACAAAAAAAAGAGAGCGGCTTCACAGCTGCTCTCTTCCAAATGGTATTAGCTTTGTTTAAGGTAAAAAGATTGTTTTCAGGATAACAGTTGCAAAGGTATGGAATTTTTATGCAATGCACAAACGATTAATTTATGTTGTAGAACATATTTCGGCGTAATGCGGAACTTTCAGCAAATAATAGTTACCTTTTGATATGATACTGTGCGATTGCTTCGATGGGACGTCGCATGATTCGGCCGATTTGCCTGCCTTCCTCGGCAGCTGCGGCTGCGAGCTCTGCTTCAAACTGATGGGCGATTCCTCCCACGCAGTTTATCGGCATTTCCCGGTGTCCATAGACGGCAATGTTGTTCTTCAGGAACAGGCGGAAGGCCTCGATGAGCATGTCGTGGATGGCAGGAATGTCGCGATGCTCGACGATAAAAGGAACCAGCGAAGCAAGGAAGGCATTGGCGGCGGGCCTGCGGTAGACGCGCTCGATAATGTCCGGGAGCGACAGGCTGAACCTGCTGCAGAAGTCCTCCCTGAGTGCCTCGGGAAGCGTTCCTTTGAAGAGGCCGTTCAGCAGCATCTTGCCGAGATAGGAACCGCTGCCTTCGTCGCCGAGGATATAACCCAGCGGCGAGGTGTGCTTCACAATGTCTTTGCCGTCGTAGAGACAGCTGTTGGAGCCCGTCCCAAGTATGCAGGCAATGCCGGCCTCATGCCCGCAGACGGCTCTCGCAGCCCCCAGCAAGTCGCTCTCCACCTCGATGTGACGCCCGGGAAAGAGTTCCCCGACGACGCTCTTCACACTCTGGCTGAACGGCTCCATGCAGCCGGCGCCATAGAAATAAACAGCCTGAAGAGCCTCCGCATGCGGGAGTTGGGTCAACAGGTCATGGTATAATACATTATATATATTATCGCGCGCGTCGCGCGCGGGATTGATGCCGTCGGTGTGCAACTCGTTTTGCGTGCCGTCGGAACTGACGAGGAGCCAGTCCGTCTTAGTGGAACCGCTGTCGGCAAAGAGGTATGCTTTGTCCATGATAAAAGATAGCCCCCGCCTCCCTTTCAGGGAACGCGGGGGCTTTTGTCGTGTTGCTAAAAGTCGTCAATTACTGGGCGGGAGCCTCTGCAGGTGCTTCAGCAGGAGCCTCTGTCGCTGCAGGCTGCTCCATGGCGGGCACGTTGCCGGGATTGGTGGCTGCCTGCTCGATGGCTTGCTGCTGCATGACAGAATCATCGCGGTTGGCACCAGGCAGGAATGCTACACTGATGACGCTGAGGAAAATCATGGCAGCGGCGAGAGTCCAGGTTGCTTTCTCGATAAAGTTCGTTGTCTTGGGAGCACCAAGAATCTGGTTGTTGTTGGAGTAGTCGGCAGCCAAACCGCCACCTTTTGATTCCTGAATCAGTACGATGAGGCACATGAGAATGGATGCCAGCACAATCAGGATTACGATAGATGTGTACATGTTTTGTGTGTTTGTTATGTTGTTATTTATGTTTATTATTGATGATCAGTTTCTCAAGGAACCGAATTTGGTCTGCAAAGTAACGATTTTTTTTTGGATATTTCAAGGAAAGTTGCCTGATAATTTTCACTGCGTTCTCATATTTACCTTGTTTAATGTAAATTCCAGCCATTATTTCAGTCAGAATCTCATTGTTTTCGTCATTTTGCGAAACATTATTGTCATCGTTAGGGCTCTCGCCTTGTTCCTCTTCCACATTGTCTTCGAGGACAATCCTCCCATGCCCATTCTCCAGGAAGTCCTCTACGACGCCGCCACCATTCATAGGCAGCGCTTCCTGCCTTTGGCTGCCATGCCAGCTCTCGCGCTGTAGGAGATAGCCAATGTAATCCTGTGCCGCGTCGATGGGATGGCTGACGGGCGAGACGGGAGTCTGTGCTTCGAGGAAGTCGTCAATAAGGCTGACGGTGCGAGACTCCGGGTTGTCCGTTGTCTCTTCATAGCGTTTGCGTTCCTCCGCTTGCGTGTAGTGAGGTTCTTCCGTCAGGCGGAAGATGGCTTCCCGGCTTGGTACAAGGATTGCTGTGCGGCGAAGGGTCTCGTCGTACATAGGGTCGTGCTTCTTGTAGAGGGCTTGCAGGAGCAGGATCCGGGCGATGTGGAAGTAGGGATGTTCCTGCGTAAGTGCCTTCAACTGGGCTATTGCGTCGTCGTCGATGGCGTCGGGGCGTCGGATGTAATCTATGATGTGTCGTTGCATGGTTGTGTGGTGGATGTTACCAGTTTGCTACTGTGGCGTTGAAGATTTGGTCGACGATGTCCTTCGTCATCTGTGTGACGAGGTCTTCCTGAACTGCATTGAGTTGCTGAGAAGCATCGTATTCCGTGGTCGCGGTAAACTGTCTCTCGAAGTCATCAGTGTGTTTCTTGTTGTTGACAAAGCGGACGTTTACGGTCATCTTCAGTTGTACCTGGCTACTGTAGCCACTGCTCGAGATGCCTTTATTGAATTGATCGAAGGCGACAATCTCGCCTGCGAGCTGCAGGTCGCCGTTCTTCTTGACCTGCCTCAGCTTTGTCTGGCTCAGGTAGACTTCTGTTATCCTGTTCTGGAAGATGCTTTGCATTGGTGCCCAGACATAGGCGCTTCGGATGGGGAAGTTGTCTATCTGGATGGTTTTGGTCGTGGTGTAGTCGATGCTTGCGCCGTTGAAGCGGTAGCTGATGGTGCATGCCGAGACGATCATGGCGAGCAGAAGCGACAGGAGAGGCAGCCTTCTATTCATCGATTCCATAGGCTTTTATCTTTCTGTAGAGTGTTCGTTCGCTGATGCCAAGCTCATCGGCGGCGAGTTTCCGCTTATAGTGGTTGCGCTGGAGGGCAAGCAGGATGTTGCGTTTCTCCATATCTCCGATGTTGAGCGTATCGTCGTCTACGATCTCTTCGGCGGTTGAGATGTCCAGTTCTTCCGGCTGTGTGTGCTGAACCTTCTTGGCGGATGAGACGGGGACGGGTAATGTGGTGCCGTCCGGGACGTTGTGCCAGTTGTTCCCCTGCAGCTTTTCTTTGAGTTCCTGTACTTCCGAACGGAGTTCGAAGACTGCATGCGCCAGTATCTTTATCTCTTGTTCGTAGTCGTGCTGGTTGCCTGAGCTGCTTCCTCCGATGGTGGCTATGCCTGTGTCTTCATCGGAGTTTGGGGTGACGCTAAGCTTTGCGAGCATCTCTGGAGTTATGTTCCTGCTTTCGGAGAGGATGCTGAGTTGCTCTGTGATGTTGCGAAGCTGACGGATATTACCTGGCCATTTGTAGGAATTGACTACGGCTTCTGCCTCTGGCGTCAGGCGTATGGGCTCGGGGATATTGTAGCGGCTGGCCGTGTCGAGGGCGAATTTCTTGAAGAGGAGCACGGCGTCGCCTTGTCGTTTTCGCAGGGGGGGAATCTGGATGTTGATGGTGGAGAGGCGGTAGTAGAGGTCTTCGCGGAAGCGTCCTTGCTTGATGGCGGCAGGGATGTCCACGTTGGTGGCAGCCACGATGCGTACGTTTGTCTGCCGTGGAGTACTGCTGCCGACCCTCAGATACTCGCCGGTCTCCAGGACTCGGAGTAGTCGGGCTTGTGTGCTCAAAGGCAGTTCGCCCACTTCGTCCAGGAAGAGTGTGCCTCCGTCGGCGGCTCCGAAGAAGCCTTCATGCTCGCCTATGGCACTGGTGAATGCGCCTTTCTCGTGGCCGAACAGTTCGCTGTCGATGGTTCCTTCGGGTATGGCGCCGCAGTTTATTGCGATGTATGTCTTGCCGCGGCGTTTGCTGTGGTCGTGTATGATGCGTGGGATGACTTCCTTACCTACGCCGCTCTCGCCTTGGATGAGTACTGAGAGGTCGGTGGGAGCAACGAGGACTGCCGTGGCGAGGGCTTCGCGCAGTGCAGCGTCGCGCCCTACGATGCCGTAGCGGTTCATCAGTGATTGCATGTCCGAACTTGTGCTCATGATGCTTTGTCTGTGTTGTCGTTGTTGTTTGGCTGGGAGGCATCGTCCCTCCTTCTGTCTTCGCGTTTGTCGCGGAAGAGTTTGGGCAAGGGGTTCTGGCGCGCTTCGTCGTAGAAGGCACGGTTGCGGATGATGTCGATGGCTGTGTAGATGGGCTTTGTCAGGGCTGATGCGTCGGCCAGTCCATCTTCGGACTCTTCCTCCTGGGCAGTGTTGCAGGATGCGGTGACCACTGCCTTCATGCCTGCGAAGAAGCGGGCCGAGGCGCCTCCCGACAGGTCTTCGGGGAGCGGGCTGCCTGTTGGGATGATGATGCCATCGAAGTGGCAGGCGAGGTCATCGCTGAGAATCTGTTCGGAGGTATAGGGTCCGTAGGCGTTGATGCCTTGTTCCGTCGTGACTTGCATAGCGAGGTCGGGGTTCTGTATTGCGCCTTCCCGGACGATTGCAATGCGGGGGCGTCGCCTGTCGAGGTCGCGTTCCAGTATGTTGCGGAACAGGATGATGTCTTCTGCCTTCGGCTCCTCGGGGAGCGGCATGAGGTTGGCCTTCTCCGTCACGATGATTTCGACGGACTGGTCGGGGCGTTTCGCTGGCTCGGGCGAGGAGTAGAGCACCAGGGCGTCGGCTTCCTCTTCGTCGACTTTTCGATAGGCCGTTGCCTCATCAATGAAGATTGTCGAGCAGAGTTCGAGTAGGGTAGGGTTGTCACAGACTTGGCGGACGAGGCTGTCGTCTGTGGTTTCTCGGCCCGTCAGTGCTATTGCTATCTTGAATTTCTCCATATTCGTGACTTGTTTTTTCGTGGTCGGTTATTAGGGTCATGCAGCCGGGTTGTTTGAACATACATGTATGTGCAATTGAATATACATGTATGTGCAATTGAATGTACATGTATGTTCAACGAACGAGGTACGCTATGTCGGCAAGGCTGGCATGTCGGGTTGGGCAATGTGGCGCACTTAGTTCTTCGTTCCTCCCTTGGATGTGGACTTGGATGGCGCGGTGGCTTTCTCCTCCTCCAGCCCTGTGTCGATGAGCGAATACTGCTCCTGAGGCAGCTGCAGGGTGTAGAGCGAGCCTTCGAGCCTGCGTATGAGGCCGCGCTTCATCTTCTCCGGCGCATAGACGAAGCCTTCGACTACGATGACGCGGTTCGTCTCGATGTCGACACGAGAGTGGCTCACGAAGGGGCCTCCCATGGCATCGTGCTCCATGTACCACAGGCCGCGCATCTCCATGGCGAAGCTGTTGTGCACGTTCACTGCTTTGACGAGGGTGCAGAGCGAGTCTGTCTTCATGTACATGCCTGGCTTCTCGCCCGGGAGGTTTACTTTCATCACGGAGTCGCGCTTGGCTACCATGTATTCTTTATTGAAGGTCTCGGGGCCTTCATATGGGTAGCTGTACATGACGATGTTCTCCAGGCCGCTCGCCGTATTGTTGCTCGTCCAGAAGAATTGCTCGCCTTTCTTGTAGCTGGCCAGTTCTTTCGGAGCATGGAAACGGCAGGTGAAGATTTGCCAAGCAAGGTCGTACGTCACCTTCGAGTACTTCGTCTCCAGTTCCTTAATGAGCCGGTTCATCTCGCTTCGTGTCAAGAAGTCGATGACGTCCTGCTTGTGGTCGATGCAGAACTGCCGGAAGTCCTCCAGGCTCGGGCTGTTGATGGTGAGCACAATCTGGTCCATGGCATACTTGTTACGCGCGAAGCGCATGCCGGTGCGGGAGTATTGGGTCTTGTCTATGTTGACCTGAATGATGTTGCGGAAGATGCTGAAGTTGGCATTGAGGTCCTTCGGCTCAATCTGCGTAATGTGGAACGAGCGTTCGCTCTGCGGCAGGCAGGGCACGTCGGTGTCGAGTATGTCGAACAACGCACGGCCGGCCGGCGCTTCCCACGTCTGCTTGTCGAGCACGACAAGCACTTCGTAAGGACGTCCGCTTGCCTGCGGGAAGAACTGCTCCTTCTGGCAGCCGGCCAGGAGAAGCAAGCAAGCCATAAGAAACAGACCACTCACCGCTCTCCATTTCGGGGAGTGGCTTGACAGAAATAGGTTACGTATCTGTGTCATCTTTATCATGTGTTATGTGTGATGCTTAATTGTCTTTCAGTTGGAGGTACTCCCCGAAAGGGAGAGCGGAGAGGGGGCTGCCTTGCTGTGCAGCAGTCCGCAGGCAGCGAAGATGTCTTTGCCGCGGCTGGCACGTATGGTGCAGGTCACACCATGCCTCGTCAGGTAGTCGCGCATCCACAGCATTCTCTCCTCCGTAGCACCGTGGAAGGGCGAGTCGGGAATCTCGTGGAAGCGAATCAGGTTGACGCGGCACTCCAGCGGCGAGAGCAGGCGCACCAGCTCGCGAGCATGGCGTTCCGAGTCGTTCAGGCCGCCGAAGACGATGTACTCGAAGCTGAGCCTCCGCTGGTGACTCCAGTCTTGTTCCCTCATCAGTGCCAGCAACTCTTGCAGGCCATAAGCCTTCTCGGCAGGCATCATCTGCAGGCGTTCCTCGGGGAAGGGGTTATGGAGGCTTATTGCGAGGTGGCAGTCGCTCTCTCTCAAGAAGCGTTCCACGCCTTTCCTTACGCCTACCGTCGACACGGTGATGCGCTTCGGACATCGGTCAGCAGATGCGTGGCTCTGAGCACAGCGTCGAGGTTGTCCAACGGCTCCCCTTGTCCCATGAAGACAATGTTCGTGAGCCTCTCGCTGCCAGGCACGGAATAGATTTGGTTCAGGATGTCAGTGGCGGAAAGGTTTCCTCCGAAGCCCTGCCTGCCTGTCATGCAGAAGCGGCACCCCATGCGGCAGCCCGCCTGACTGCTTACGCAAAGCGTCGCACGGTCGTCTTCGGGGATGAAGACGCACTCCACCAACTGTCCGTTTTCCGTCGGAAAGAGGTACTTCGCCGTGCCATCCACGCTCTGCTGCACATCGCTCGGCGCCACGCAGCCTATCTCGTAACGCTCCGCAAGGGCAGCCCTTGCACTCGCCGAGATGTTGGTCATCGCTTCGATGCTGCGGACATGCTTCCCGTAGAGCCATTCAGCCATTTGCTTCGCAGCGAAACGCGGCAGTCCCATCTCTGCAGCAACAGCCTTCAGCTCCTCCATCGTCATGCCAAGCAACTTGTCTTTCTCTGCCATTCTACCAGTTCGACCTCTTTTACCTTGCAAAGATAACACATTATTATATTATAAGAAGGCATAAAGAAGGAAAAGTTGCCTTTTTTAATTTCTTTTGTAGGAAAAGCAAGGAAGTTTAGGAAACTTTTACTATCTTTGTCGTGCAAAACATCTAAAACTAATGATAATGAACCTCAAACATCTTTCTGCCGCATTCTTCGCGGCCATCTTTGTCTGTGCGACATCGTATGCGCAGAGTCTTAGCCCATCGACCAAGACACATTGGGACAAGGGAACACTCGTCGTGGAAACGCCCGCTCGCCCTGCCGGACAGCAGCACGTCCTTGGCCTCACAGCCCCTAAGATGCAGACTGTACGCGTGGGTTTCGTAGGCCTTGGTATGCGTGGACCTGGCGCGGTAGAGCGCTTCACCCACATCCCGGGCACTCAGATTGTGGCTCTTTGCGATTACGAAGAAGCCCGGGCAGAGGCTTGCCAGAAGTATCTCCGCAGGGCTGGACTGCCGCCTGCCGACATCTACAGCGGTGCAAAAGGCTACGAAGAGCTGTGTAAGCGCCCCGACATCGACCTTGTCTATGTCGCAACAGACTGGGATCATCACTTCCCCGTGGCTAAGTGTGCCCTTCAGAACGGCAAGCATGCGGCCATCGAAGTGCCTTCGGCCATGAACCTGGAGCAGTGCTGGGAACTCATTAACCTCAGCGAGAAGACCCGTCTGCACTGCATGATACTGGAGAATTGCTGCTATGATTGGTACGAACTCAACACCCTCAACATGGCGCAGCAAGGTGTTTTTGGCGAAGTCATCCGTGGCGAAGGTGCTTACATCCACAACCTCGATGACTTCTGGGACTACTATTGGAAGAACCCCGACGGCAGTGACCCCGACGGACTCGGCTGGCGAATGAAGTACAACAAGGAGAATCGTGGAGACGTTTACGCTACCCACGGACTCGGCCCTGTCGCACTTGCCATGAACATCCATCGTGGTGACCGATTCACTACTCTTGTGGCTATGGACACGAAGAGCGTGCATGGCAAGGAATACGTCGAGAAAAAGACGGGCAAGCCTTGCAATGACTATCGCAACGGCGACCATACGACCACCCTCATGCGTACTGCCGAAGGAAAGGTTGTAGAGATTCAGCACGACGTGATGAACCCGCGGCCTTACGACCGCCTGTACAAGTTGATGGGCACCAAAGGCCTTGCCACGAAGTATCCCGTGCAGCACTATGCCCTCGACAAGAGTCAGCTTACGGCAAGCGGCGTTGCCCCCAAGGTCGATGACCTCAGCAGTCACGGCTTCCTTCCTGCTGCCGAGCAGGAGGCTCTCGTTGCCAAGTACCAGCATCCCATCATTAAGAAGTATGGCGAGATGGCGCAGAAAGTGGGCGGACATGGCGGCATGGACTTCTTCATGGACGCGCGTCTCGTCTATTGCCTCCAGAACGGCCTTCCCCTCGACTTGGACGTTTATGACCTGGCCGAATGGTGTTGCCTTGCCGAGCTTGGCGCGCTTTCGATGGACAACAACAGCTGTTCCGTAGCTTTCCCCGACTTTACCCGTGGCAATTGGAACGTGCAGAAGGGCTTCCAGTTTGCCTGGGCTAACGCTCAAGACGAGGCGGCTGCCGAGGCGGCTGCTGTAGCAAGCACCGAAGCACAGAAGCAACTTTGCACGAAGAAAAAGC
This sequence comes from uncultured Bacteroidaceae bacterium, assembly GCA_905235305.1. Taxonomy (GTDB): domain Bacteria; phylum Bacteroidota; class Bacteroidia; order Bacteroidales; family Bacteroidaceae; genus Physcousia. Next base: position 11,093 of record CAJOLC010000024.1, read on the forward strand.
TTTGGGAGAAGTACGATAAGGCCAAAGAGAAGGCTGCAAAGCAAGCAAAGAAGTGACGAAACAGGAGCTGCGTCGGTACATTAGGGCGCAGAAACAGCAGACATCCGGTTGCTTGGCAGCGATGTCGGCTGAGATCTGCAGGAGAGTATGCCTTTCTGCCTGGTGGCAGGAGGCAGGTACTCTCCTGCTTTATTATCCTTTGCCCGACGAAGTCGACGTGCGGCAGCTCGTGGAGGAGGCTTATAAGAGCGGCAAGCAAGTGTTGCTTCCGGTCGTAAAGGGAGACGAGCTGGAGCTGCATCTCTACGAAGGGGAATCTTCCTTGAGCAAGGGCGCCTTCGGAATCATGGAGCCTCAAGGACCTTTGTTTGCCTCCGAGCGTTACGGCGAGATAGAATCCGCCATCATTCCGGGCATGGCATTCGACAGGTCGGGACATCGTCTGGGACGCGGACGAGGCTATTACGACCGCCTGCTTCCTACGCTCGTGGCGGCAAGGCTGGTGGGTGTCTGCTTCCCCTTCCAGTACCTCGACTCCGTTCCTGCCGAGCCTCACGACATCTCGGTCCACGAAGTGATTTGCTGAGTGCCACAGGGCGTCGGCACACTCCGCCATGAGGATGCAGGCAGACGGTGGTCGTTGTCTTGGTGTCCTTGCCTGCAAATCGGTGAAAAAATCTTTACAGAAAATGCGATGAAAATCGGTATGTCTGCCGATGAAGTGTGGTGAATAATCCAACGCAATATATTTCGTTGGCAAACACATTATGCTATGTTTGCCTTTCCTCTATGTTGCGTCGACCGACGCCCCTGGTTGAAATACCAAGAAAAGTATGCTGTTCTTGTCAATGTAGTGTTGTTCGATGACACTTTCTTTGCTGAGTATTTCAAAAACCATCCTCGGAAGTTGCCTGTTTTAGGGCAAAACGCGATTTAAGCCCATATTTTCCGTCGGGGGTAGAAAAGTGCCACGCGGACGAAAATAATGCCTTAGAAAGCGTCGTGTAAGGAAATTTCTTGACAGTTTTCTGCTTATTGTCAGTCTGCTGCCGGACTGTCCGGGATTCGCTTTCTATTGGCGATTCGACTGCTTCTCATCTTTTTCCCACATTTTTAAGTCAGATAGTCTTGGCGTTTTGCTTGTTTTTCCGTATCTTTGCAATGGAAGATATGATTATTTGCTCAGTATTAACCTAAATTTTATGCACTATGAACGAAGAAATCAAGACTGGAATGGTTATCGATGAGACAATGAAGGCCGACCTCCTAAGCTCAGCAAAATGGGCGAAGTTCCTCCTTGTCGTCTGTGCCATTGTGATGGCACTCTATTTTGTCGTAGGTGTTGTACTCACGATTGCTCCTATGGTGTTGCCGCCAGCTCCAATGATTGGCGGGGGAATCATCGTTGGTCCCCTCTATGTGATATGTGCCCTCATCATGCTCTATCCCATCGTGAAGGGATTCCAGTTCGCTAATGGCGTGAAGAAAGCTTGCCAGTCAGACGACGAGGCTCAGCTGGCTCGCGGCTTTGCCGGGTTGCGTGCTTACCTGAAGTTCTCCGGCATCCTCACCATTATCGCCCTGGTGATTCTGGCTCTCGCTCTCATTGCAGTCTTCGTCTACAATTGCATGGGGGCTAACTGAGATAGCTGGTGCTTAAGTGACTACCTCTTCTCCTCCAGCAACTTCTCCAAGAGGCGCGGGAGGGCATAGCGGTCGAGGTCGGATTCCTCGACCCATAGGCCTTTTACATCCTGGCAGGCAGATGGCAGGGTGAGGCAGTAGAAGTCGGCATGCAGGCGCTGGTGCGTGAGCTGATGGCATACACCTTGAGCAACGAGCGTCAAGGCGTGCCGGCCATTAGGCACCTGCCATTCGGCACGGAGCCGCCTGCCTGCTTCAGCCACCGAGAGAGGCTCTCCCGACTCAATTAAAGGGAATTCGAAGAGTCCCTGCCAGATGTCGCCGCTGCCTCGACGATGGAGGAGGACTTTTCCGTCCTGCGTGCGCGTGTATATATAAGTAAGGTAGCGGTCGCGGATACGCGTGCGCTTAGACTTGACAGGCAGCCTGTCCACTTGGTGCCGGCTCAATGCCTGGCAGGTCTCGGCAAGCGGACAAGTGTCGCAAAGCGGTGTCGTCGGCTTGCAAAGGATGGCTCCGAAGTCCATGATAGCCTGATTGTAGAGGGCAGGATGCTCCCTGTCGAGCAACTCGTCGGCAAGGGCACGGAGGAGCTTCTTCCCTTGCGTCCCGTCGACAGGCTCAGTGATGCCGAAGTGGCGGGCAAGTACGCGCTGCACATTGCCGTCGAGCACAGCATAAGGCTCGCCGAAAGCCAGACTCATGATGGCAGCAGCAGTGTATTCGCCGACACCCGGCAAAGCCCTCACAAAACTATAGTCCCGGGGAAAACAGCCAGCCTCGGCAATCTTCCCCGCAGCCTTATGAAGGTTCCGGGCACGGCTGTAGTAACCCAATCCCTGCCACAGCCTGAGCACTTCATCCTCGCTTGCCTTCGCCAGACTGGCAGCCGTAGGGAACCGCTCAGCAAAGCGCAGGTAGTATGATGTCCCTTGCACAATCTGCGTCTGCTGCATGATGAACTCAGAAAGCATGATGAGGTAGGGGTCTCTTGTCTTTCGCCAAGGTAATTCTCGCCCATGGGACTCGTACCACAGCTCCAATTGCGTACCAAAAGATGATATCATAATGCAAAAGTAATGCTTTTTTGGCGCGAAACGCATCAAACAGCAACTTTTTTTCAATAAAAAAGCTTAAAACCTTTTACCTTTCAGAAAATAGTTATACCTTTGCAGTCCGAAATAGTATAAACACATATTAGTACTAACCATAAACACCCAGAATTATGCCAAACGGAAAGAAGCATAAGAGGCACAAGATGTCTACGCACAAGCGCAAAAAGAGACTGAGAAAGAACAGACATAAGAGCAAGTAAATAGCTTCTCAGGCCTAAAGGTGACAGTACTCAGTTCCGTCACCTTTTTTGGGAAATGGACATAACCAGCGAACTATACATCGACGTACAGCCGAAGAAAATTTCCATCGCACTGACCGAAGACAAGCGACTGGCAGAGTATCAGGAGGAAGAGCAGAGTGTCTCTTACTCCGTAGGCAATGTGTACTTGGCGAAAGTCAAGAAGCTCATGCCGGGACTCAATGCCTGCTTCGTGGCTGTAGGTCACGAGCGTGATGCCTTCTTGCATTATCTCGACCTCGGCCTGCAGTTCGCATCCTACGCCAAATACCTCAAGCAGGTACAGAGCGACCGCAAGAACCTCTACTCTTTCGAGAAAGCTTCCATCCTGCCCGACTTGCCAAAGGACGGCAGCGTGCAGACTTTTCTGCAGCAAGGACAAGAGGTGCTTGTGCAAATCATCAAGGAGCCCATCAGCACGAAAGGCCCTCGCCTGAGCTGCGACCTCTCCTTCCCTGGACGTTTCCTTGTCTTCTCACCTTTCGGCGACAAGGTTTCCGTCTCCACGAAAATCAAGAGCAGCGCCGAGAGAGCACGCTTGAAGCAAGTCATCGAAAGCATCAAGCCAAAGAATTGTGGCATCATCGTCCGTACCGTTGCCGAAGGAAAGCGCACGAGCGAATTGGATGCCGAGATGAAAGTCCTTGTTGCGCGTTGGGAGAGCATACTTCATAAGGTGCAGCAAGCCAAGGAAATGCCTACGCTTGTCTATGAGGAGACAAGCCGAACGGTAGGCATGCTTCGCGACCTCTTCAACCCAAGCTACGAGAACATCTATGTCAACCGTGAAGATGTCTATCGTGAAGTGCATGACTACGTCAGCCTTATCGCTCCAGAGCGGGCAAGCGTGGTGAAACTCTACAAAGGCAGCCTGCCCATCTTCGACAACTTCGACATCACTCGTCAGATAAAGTCTGGCTTCGGTCGTACCGTGTCGTACAAGCACGGAGCCTACCTCATCATCGAGCATACGGAAGCCCTTCATGTCGTGGATGTCAATAGCGGCAACCGCACACGCAATTCCGAGAATCAGGAGGCAAATGCCCTCGAGGTCAATCTTGGTGCAGCAGAGGAACTGGCCCGCCAGCTTAGGCTGCGAGACATGGGCGGCATCATCGTGGTGGACTTCATTGATATGAAGTTGGCAGAGGACCGTCAGAAACTTTACGAGCACATGTGCGAGTTGATGAAACGCGACCGTGCCCGCCACAATATCCTGCCCTTGAGCAAGTTCTGCCTGATGCAAATCACCCGCCAGAGGGTGCGTCCTGTCATGGATGTGGCAGTCGAGGAGGCTTGTCCCACCTGTCAGGGAACGGGTCAAATCAAGAGCAGTTTTCTCTTCCATAAAGTCTTGGAGGGCAAGATAAAGTTCCTCTACTACAGACTCGGCATGAAACGATTCACCCTGCACGTGCATCCTTATGTTGCAGCCTACTTGAACGAAGGCATCTTCAGCCTGCGCAGAAAGTGGCAAGTCAGATATGGCTTAGGCGTCAAAGTCATCCCAAGCCAGAAGCTCGCCTTCCTTCAGTATGAGTTCTACGACAAGGACGGACAGGAAATAGACGTGAAGGAAGAGATCGAAATCCGTTGAGAAAGTTTGCCTTTTTTGTTCTGTTTGCTTAGTTGACAGCCAATCTTGCTTTCTTTGTTGTTGTGCTGGCTGCTACCAGACGCCGTTTGTATAAGAAGATGACTGGTCTCGACGGAACCCCCGAAATGTTGGACGACATGATGCTCCACGCTTAGCTTCAAAACTTAACGTGTTAAGTTGCCAAAGATGGCGTGTTAACTTTGCAAAGATAACGTGTTAAGTTTGCAAAGATGGCTGGGGAAGTTTCGTCTCTCTCCTGCGTACATTATTTTTATTATAACAGGAAAAAATAGGAGTCAACGCTTAGGAGTTCTCAGGAAAATGTTGTATCTTTGCACACGAAAGAATAAACGAGAAACAGTATGACGATTACTTTCTTCAAGACACCTCAGCAAAGCATCATCGCAACCCAAAGCAATCATCCCCTCACGGCAGCAGAATCGGAGAAACTCTGCTGGCTCTATGGCGGTGCAACCCTTGAGACGGAGGAGAACCTGACAGGCCAGTTCGTCGGTCCACGCAGGGAGATGATTACGCCGTGGAGCACCAATGCGGTGGAAATCACGCAGAACATGGCCCTGGAAGGCATCACGAGAATAGAGGAATATTGGGCCGTGAGTGGCGAAGACGCTGAATACGACCCCATGCTCCAAAGGCTCTACAAGGGCTTGGACCAGGACATCTTCACCATAAACAAACAGCCCGACCCAATCGTCAGCATTGACAATCTGGAGGAATATAACGAGAAGGAAGGCCTCGCGCTGTCGCCCGAAGAGATAGAATACCTGCGGAAGGTGGAGGCACAACTCGGCAGAAAACTCACCGACAGCGAGGTCTTCGGCTTCGCCCAAATAAACAGTGAGCACTGCCGCCACAAGATTTTCGGCGGAACCTTCATTATCGACGGCGAAGAAAAAGAGTCGTCCCTCTTCCAAATGATAAAGAGAACGACTCAGGAGAACCCTTATCACATCATCTCCGCCTATAAGGATAACGTCGCGTTCGCAGAAGGGCCGGTCGTGGAGCAGTTCGCCCCGAAGGACCACAGCACGAGCGACTGGTTCGAAGTGCGCGACATCGAGAGCGTCATCAGCATAAAGGCAGAGACACACAACTTCCCGACCACGGTGGAGCCCTTCAACGGAGCATCGACAGGCACAGGCGGCGAGATTCGAGATCGTATGGGAGGCGGCGTCGGTTCATGGCCCATAGCAGGCACAGCGGTGTATATGACGAGCTATCCAGACTCGTCCCGTGCTCCACTTAAAGATGGGGGGATGAAGCCACGCCCATGGCTCTACCAGACACCCGAGCAGATTCTCATCAAGGCAAGCAACGGCGCGTCGGACTTCGGCAACAAGTTCGGACAGCCACTCATCACGGGTTCCGTGCTCACATTCGAGCATCAGGAAGGCGACGAGAAGTATGCCTACGACAAAGTCATCATGTTGGCAGGCGGCGTGGGCTATGGCACGAAGCGCGATTGCCTCAAGAAAGAACCCCAGAAGGGCAATAAGATTGTGGTCGTGGGCGGTGATAACTATCGCATCGGCCTTGGTGGCGGCAGCGTTTCCAGTGTGGATACAGGACGCTACAGCAGTGGTATAGAACTCAACGCCGTGCAGCGAGCCAACCCCGAAATGCAGAAGCGTGCCAACAATCTGGTGCGTGCGCTTTGCGAAGAGGAAGTGAATCCCGTGGTCAGCATCCATGATCATGGCTCGGCGGGACACGTCAACTGCCTCTCCGAGCTTGTGGAAGAGTGCGGCGGACTCATTGACATGACGAAGCTTCCTATCGGCGACACGACACTCTCGGCCAAGGAAATCATCGCCAACGAAAGCCAGGAACGCATGGGACTCCTCATCGACGAGAAGCACATCGAACATGTCCGCAAGATAGCCGAAAGGGAGCGTGCGCCGCTTTACGTCGTCGGAGAGACCACAGGCGATGCCCATTTCGCCTTCCAACAAGCGGATGGTGTGCGTCCGTTCGACTTGGATGTGGCTCAGATGTTTGGTCATTCGCCCAAGACCGTCATGAGGGACAATACGGTGGAACGTAAGTATGAAAGCGTCGAGACGATTCTTAATTCACAATTCCAAAGCGATTCGGATATCATCAGCCTGCTGAAGGGCGTCCTCGGCCTTGAGGCTGTGGCCTGCAAAGACTGGCTGACGAACAAGGTGGACCGTTCGGTGACGGGCAAGGTGGCACGTCAGCAATGCCAGGGCGAACTGCAACTGCCGCTCTCGGACTGTGGCGTGGTGGCTCTCGACTATCGTGGCGTGAAGGGCATTGCCACGGCTCTCGGCCATGCGCCTCAGGCTGCGCTTGCCGACCCAGCCGCAGGAAGCGTCCTTTCCGTAGCGGAATCTCTGACGAACATCCTGTGGGCTCCGCTCGAAGAGGGCTTGGACAGCGTCAGTCTCAGCGCGAATTGGATGTGGCCGTGCCGTGCCCAGGAGGGTGAAGACGCACGTCTCTACCAGGCAGTCGAAGCGTTGAGTAAGTTCTGCCTTGCTTTGCAGATTAACGTTCCGACAGGCAAGGACAGCCTTTCCATGACGCAGAAATACCCCGACGGCACTAAGATCATTGCTCCCGGAACGGTCATCGTCTCCAGCGGAGGCCAGGTGAGTGACGTCAAGAAGGTCGTCTCGCCGGTCATTCAGAACTGTCCCTCTACATTATATCATATAGACTTCTCGTTCGATGAACTGCGTCTTGGTGGTTCCGCCTTTGCCCAAAGTCTCGGTCGCGTCGGGAGTGACGTGCCGACGGTGCGTGATGCAGAGTACTTCCGCGATGCTTTCAACGCCGTTCAAGACCTGATAAAGCGGGGCCTCATCCTTGCCGGTCACGACATCTCGGCAGGCGGCCTCGTCACTTGTCTGCTGGAGATGTGCTTCGCCAATACAAAGGGAGGACTCGACATCAACTTGAACAAGATGAAGAATGCCGAGCTCCTGAAGCTCCTCTTTGCCGAGAATCCGGGCATCGTGATACAGGTGGCGGACAAGAATCGCACGGAGGTGAAGAAGATTCTTGAAGAGGCAGGAGTCGGATATGCCAATATCGGTAGCCCGTGCAACGAGCGTCGCATCCTCATCGAAAAGGGCGAGACGCATCTCGACCTTGACATCGACAGCCTTCGCGACGTGTGGTTCCGCACATCCTACCTGCTCGACCAGAAGCAAAGTTTCAATGGCAAGGCCAAGGAACGCATGGAGAATCTGGGCAAGCAACCGCTGGAATGGAAGTTCCTGCCAGGTTTTACGGGCAAACTCAGCCAGTATGGTCTCAATCCGGACCGCAGGGAAAAGAGCGGCGTGAAAGCTGCCATCATCCGCGAGAAAGGCACAAACGGCGAACGTGAAATGGCCTATATGCTCTATCTGGCAGGTTTCGACGTGAAAGACGTGATGATGACCGACCTCATTTCGGGCAGGGAAACGCTCGACGACATCAACTTCATCGTCTTCTGCGGCGGCTTCTCCAACAGCGATGTCCTCGGCTCGGCAAAGGGTTGGGCAGGTGCTTTCCTCTACAATCCCAAGGCGAAAGAGGCGCTCGACCGCTTCTACAGCCGTCCCGATACACTTTCCCTCGGCGTCTGCAACGGGTGCCAATTGATGGTGGAACTCGGTCTCATTGACCATTCGAAAGCCAAGATGAACCACAACGACAGCCATAAGTTCGAATCGGGCTTCGTCGGATTGACCGTTCAGCCCAATAAGAGCGTCCTGCTCGAAAGCTTGAGCGGCTCGAAGCTCGGCATCTGGGTGGCTCACGGAGAAGGCAAGTTCAGCCTTCCCGGCAAGGAGAACGACTATAATATTGTGCTGAAGTACAGTCACGAGGGCTATCCCGCCAACCCGAACGGCAGCAGTTTCGGTGCCGCAGGCATCGTCTCGTCGGACGGCAGGCACTTAGCCATGATGCCACATCTGGAGCGTGCTTTCTTCCCCTGGCAGTGCGGATTCTATCCCGAGACACGTCGGCAGGAGGATCAAGTCACGCCGTGGATAGAGGCTTTCGTCAATGCGCGCGAATGGATAAAGAATCATGTTTGAACTCTTCAAGACATTCTTCCAGATAGGACTCTTTACTATCGGGGGCGGTTATGCAATGATTCCGCTCATCGAGCAGAAGGTCGTTGACGAGAAGCACTGGGTGGATCATGACGAACTGCTCGACTTGATTGCCGTCGCCCAGTCTTGCCCGGGCATCTTTGCCGTGAACATCAGCATCTTCATCGGTAACAAACGGATGGGAAACAAAGGTGCCCTGGCCAGTGCTGTCGGCACATGTATGCCATCCTTCCTGTGTATATTGGTCATTGCTCTCGTGTTCCAGCAGTTCAGGGAAAACGTCTATGTAGAGCACTTCTTCCGTGGCATCCGTCCGGCAGTAGTGGCTCTCATCCTTCTTCCTGTCTTCAGGATGGCCAAGAGTGCGAATATAAACCGCTACAATGTCTGGATTCCTCTGGTCGCGGCCTTCTTGATATGGATGCTCGGCGTGAGTCCAATCTTCGTGGTTCTCGTGGCAGGCGTGTCGGGATATATCTATGGAAAGTATCTCAAGGAAGATTTCTTTAACTCGTAACTGCTTATGATTCTGCTCTTCCTACAGTTGTTCTGGACCTTCTTCCTCATAGGACTCTTCGGTTTTGGCGGGGGGTATGCCATGATTTCTATGATACAAGGCGAGGTCGTCGGGCATTATCATTGGATGACAATGGGGCAGTTCACGGACATAGTTGCTGTGAGCCAGAGCACTCCGGGACCTATCGGCATCAACAGTGCCACGTATGTCGGGTACACGTCGCTCGTCAATGCCGGTTACGAGCCGTGTTGGGGCATCCTGGGCAGCTTTATTGCCACGTTCGCGGTAGTGCTTCCGAGCTTCATCTTGATGTTGCTTGTCAGCAAGTTTCTCTTGAAACACAGGAACGATCCTGCTGTGGAGAGCGTCTTCAGCGGCTTGCGTCCTGCCGTGGTAGGCCTGATCCTGGCGGCTGCCTTGCTGCTGATGAACAGCGAGAACTTCAGTTCCATGAGTGAGAATCCCTGGCGTTTCTGCCTCAGCATCCTCTTGTTCTGCTTCGCTTTCATCGGTCAGAAGGTCTATCGGCTCGGGCCTATCCTCATCATCATGCTTTGCGGATTGGCCGGCATCATACTTGGACTATAGTCACCAAACTGCCCATTTCGCTTTCTTTTTGCTGTTTCGGTTTTGAATACAAAACTTGGCAAATTTGCGTAAATTGTGTAGGTTTTAATGGCGTGAAAGGTCAAGTTGTATGACTTCTCTCGTGTCGTTGACAAACTTGACACGTGAAGTTTTCCGACTCGACACGTCGTTTTTGGCATTTTAACGTGTCTGGTTGACCCCCAGAAAACGGTAAAATGGCCCGTTCGACGTGCAAAATCGGGCATTTTGACTGATCTCTCCGAGTTGCCTGAAATGTAACTCCAATAAAGCCAAACAGTTATAAAAACCGACGAAACTCTTGAAACCGTGTACCCCGGTACAGGCCTTGAATTCCGATGCCGTTTTCAGACGGTTTGAAAAATTCAGGATGTAAGCAAACTGCACCTGTTTGCTTACATCCTGTCAAGTTGAGGCAGACTTGTTGAAACCAGCCTCAATTATGGATGATGTGTTTCGAATCGCGAATTACTCCTCGAGAGCCTTGAAGAGTTCCTGTAGGGCGGGAGCCGGCGACTTGTGCTTCTCGAGCAAAGTCACGAACTTGCTGCCGATGATGGCACCTGCGGCGTTGGCTTGCGCGCTCTGAAGAGTCTGTCGGTTACTGATGCCGAAACCTATCATGCGAGGGTGCTTGAGCTGCATCTTGTCTATGCGCTCGAAGTAAGCCTGCTTGGCTCGGTCGAACTCTTTTTGTGCGCCGGTGGTCGCTGCGGAACTTACCATATAGATGAAGCCATCGGTGTTCTGGTCGATGAAGCGTATGCGCTCGTCGCTCGTCTCTGGCGTGATGAGCATGATGACCCTGATGTCATGGCTGTCGGCTATGGGCTTGACCTCGTCCATGTAGTCTTTGAAGGGCAGGTCCGGGATGATAACTCCGTCGACGCCTACTTCCTCGCAACGCCGGAAGAAAGCTTCGTAGCCCATGTGATAGATGGGATTCATGTAGCCCATCAGTATCAAGGGAAGCCGTACGCCCTGTTTCCTGAGCGGTTCCAACTGCGAAAAGAGCTTCGCGAGCGTCATGCCGTTGCGCAGAGCCTTAGTTGCCGCGTCCTGAATAACCGGGCCGTCTGCCATCGGGTCGCTGAAGGGAATGCCCACTTCGATGAAATCTATGCCATTGGCCTCCATGGTCTTGATGACATCGGCTGTGCCGTCGAGCGTGGGATGTCCTGCACAAAAGTAGAGAGACAACAGGCCTTGCTGCTTCTCTTGAAATATCTGATTAATTCGGTTCATGTCCTCTGATGGTGTTTATGAAAGTACTTGTCTTGTCTGTGTCCTTGATTCCCGGTGCGACTTCAAAGCAGGAATTGATGTCGAAGCCGATACACAGGGGGTGACGGAACTGCCGGAGAAGTCCGGCATCCTCAGGGCCGATGCCTCCCGAGAGCAGGAAAGGCAGCCCGCTTCTGTAGCTGTCCAGTATGTCCCAACTGAACTTCCGGCCGCTTCCGCCTACGGTCGTACACTTTGTGTCGAAGAGAAGAAGGTCGGCGAAACCTTCGTAACGGCTGGCCGACGCCAGGTCCTCCGCCGAACTTATGCTGACGGCCTTGATGACTTTGCAGCCCGACTGCTCCCGAATCTCCTTGCAAAACTGCGGGGACTCGCTGCCGTGAAGCTGGATGTAACTGAACTGGAAGGCCTCCGTCTGCTTCAGGATGAAGTAGAGCGACGCGTTGACGAACACGCCGACACGTGGGCAGCGGGGCAGATAGGCAGGCACCTGCGCCACATTTCGCGGCGAACGCTCCCAGCAGATAAAGCCCATCAGGTCAGGCTTCGCCAGTTCCTCCACCGCACGAATGTTGTCGGCATCGCGCATCCCACAGATTTTGACCACGGCCTTCATGTGTCTATTGTGATAGTTTGTCGAGGAATGCCTTCAACGAACTGCCGGGATTGTCGGTCTTCATGAACGTCTCGCCAATGAGGAAGCCACGGTAACCGGCCTGGCGGAGCAGGCGGATCGTGTCCGGATTACTGATGCCGCTCTCGCTCACGAGCACTTTGTCCTGCGGCAGACGTACAGACATGCGGAACGAGTTCTGCACGTCCGTGACGAATGTCCCAAGGTTGCGGTTGTTCACGCCTATGGCGTCAGCGTCCGTGTCGGCGTAGTCAAGTTCCGCCTCACTGTGCAGTTCCAGCAGGACTTCAAGTGCCAAGTCGTGTGCCGTGGCAGTAAGCGAGCGCACTTCCTGCCTGCTGAGGTCGGCTGCGATGAGCAGGACGGCATCCGCTCCGACGAGTCGCGCCTGGAAAAGTTGGTACTCATCTATGATGAAATCCTTGCGGAGGATGGGAATATTGACCAGCGGCCTTGCCTTTCTTATGAAGTCGAGCGAGCCGCCGAAGAACTTCTCGTCGGTCAGGATGCTGAGTGCCGCAGCCCCTGCCTGCTCGTAGGAGGGCGGAATGACTTCAGCCTCGCCGTCCTCTTTTATCCATCCCTTCGACGGACTCTTCCTTTTGAATTCGGCGATGATACCGTAGTCGTTTGCCGTCAGAGCCTTACTCAGACTCCTCCGTGTCACGCCCCGAGCCATCATTTCTTCCACCTCGGCATAGAGTTTCTTTGGTGGCGTCAGCTCCTTCTGCGTGGCAACTTCAATGCGCTTGCAGGCAACGATTTCCTCTAAGATGTCTTTCATTGTCTTTCTTGGATAGGGGCTATAGTTCCTATAATGCCTGTAGTTCCTATAGATACTATGAGTTGATTTCGATAAACTTCTTGAGGCTTTGCAGGGCTCTGCCGGTTTCGAGGCTCTCGCGAGCAGTGGCGACGGTCTCCGAGATGGGTAGGTTCGGCTCCATAAGGCTGATGGCACAGGCGGCATTTGCAATGACGACTTCCTTCTGGGCACGTGTCGCCTTGTTCTCAAGCACGTCGTCGAAGATGCGCATTGCTTCCTCGGCAGTCGAGCCGCCGTATATCTCTTCCGGCTTCGTGTAGGAAAGTCCCATCTCGATGGGTGTGTAGACTTTCTCGAAGTGCCGTGTCACGAACTTGAAACCGCTGGTGAGCGAGATCTCGTCATAGCCGTCGTAGCTCGTCACGACACCGTAATTGTCGCCAATTTGCTGGTGAATGTTGGCGTAGAGACGTAGCTGGGCTTGCGTCGCCGTGCCGTGCAACGAGTTGCGAGGCGAGCATGGATTGATGAGGGGACCAAGCATGTTGAAGCACGTCGGCACGGCCAAAGCCTTGCGAACCGGCCCGACAAACTTCATTCCATTGGCGAAGAGAGGTGCATGAAAGTAGCAGAAGCCGGCTTCATCCAGCGAACGACGCAGCTTGTCACTGCTGTCGGTGAACTTCACGCCGTGTCCCATCAGCACATTGCTTGCGCCGCTCACACTCGTGCTTGCGCCGTTGCCATGCTTGCTGACCTTATATCCCGCCCCGGCAACCACGAAGCTCGCGCAGGTGCTTATGTTGAAAGTGTTCTTCCCGTCACCTCCCGTGCCCACGATGTCCACGGTGTTGTAGTCGCTGAGGTCAATGTGTTTGCCCGTTTCGAGCAGTCCGTCGCGGAAACCAAGCATTTCCTCCACCGTCGCGCCACGTGTCTGCAGTGCCATCAGCAAAGCCGCTATCTGCTCGGATGGGTAGCTTTCTCGGGTGATGCCTACTAATATGTCGTGTGTGTCTTGCCGTGAAAGTGTCTCGCCGGCAATGAGCCGTTGCAGGTATTGTTTCATCTCATTTACCATTTAGCTGTTTACCATTAACTATTTAGATTCCCCTCTCCTCGGAGAGAGGTTAGGGGTGAGGCTTGTCAGGACGCATCGAGCCAGTTCTTGATTATCGTCTTTCCGTCCGGCGTAAGCACACTCTCGGGGTGATATTGAATGCCTCGTATGTCGAACTCTTTGTGCCTGAGGGACATGATGAAGCCCTCCTGGCTCACACTTGTCACTTCAAGGCAGTCCGGCAGACCTTTCCTGTCAACCACCCACGAGTGGTATCGTCCCACTTCAAACGTGTTGCCCAGGCCCTCGAAGAGGTAGTCGTCGGTCGTCACGGTGACGGGCGTTGCCACTCCATGATAGACATCACTGAGGTTTGTCAACGTTCCTCCGAACACTTCGCCGATGGCCTGATGGCCGAGACACACGCCGAGGATGGGCTTCCGACCAGCGTAGGTGCGGATAACATCGAGGAGAAGTCCGGCTTCACTCGGTATGCCTGGGCCCGGAGAGAGTATGATTTTGTCGAACGCCTCAAGTTGCGGCAGATCGAACTTGTCGTTGCGATAGACCGTCACTTCAGCTCCGAGCGCCTTCACAAGGTGGCTCAGGTTGTAAGTGAACGAGTCGTAATTGTCGATGATTACTATCTTTTTCATAACTTTCCTGCTGTTTCGATGGCTCGGCGTAGTGCCCCAAGCTTGTTGTTTACCTCTTGGAGTTCGTACTCGACGTTGCTCTTGGCGACGATGCCGCCACCTGCCTGGAACCAAAGCTCGTTGTTTCGGCTGACGAAAGTACGTATCGTGATGGCTTGGTTCAAGTTTCCCTTGAAGCCGATGAACCCGATGCAGCCGCCGTAGGCACCGCGGTTGTGAGGCTCATACTCTGAGATGAGTTGCATGGCCCGCACTTTGGGAGCGCCCGAGAGGGTGCCTGCGGGGAACGTATCGATGAAGGTCTGGATGGGATCAGCCTTGTCGTCCATCTCTCCGCTTACGCGGCTGACGAGGTGAATGACGTGGCTGTAGAACTGCATGTCCTTGTAGAAATCGACCTTGACATTGTGGCAGTTGCGCGAAAGGTCGTTGCGGGCGAGGTCAACCAACATGACGTGTTCGGCATTTTCCTTGGGGTCGTTGCGCAGATACTCTGCATTCTTGCGGTCGGTCTCGCTGTTGCCTGTGCGCTTGGTTGTGCCTGCGATGGGGTCGATGTAAGCATGCCTGTCCTCGATTCGGCAGTGTGTTTCGGGCGAAGAGCCAAAGATTCGGAAGCCTCCGAAGTCGAAGTAGAACAGATACGGACTGGGGTTGATGCTCCTGAGGGCGCGGTAGAGCTTGAAATCGTCACCTTCGAAGCCCTGCTTGAAGCGGCGGGAGAGGACGATTTGGAACACATCTCCGCGCAGGCAATGCTGGATGCCTCGGCGGATGTTCTCGCGATGTTCGTCGTCGGTGAGTGTGCTTGTGCATTCTCCGACAGGCCGGAAGTCGAAAGTCTGATAGTTGCGGCTGGCGAGGTCGCGTTCCAGCTGGTCCAGGTCGTCTGGCTCTCCTTCCTCAAGAAGCTCGATGAGTGTCAGCTCGTTGCGGAAGTGATCGAACACGACGACGTCCTTATATAATATGTAGAGAAGGTCGGGTGCGTCGTTCTCGGGCAGGGTTTCGTCCTTGACGGCGATGTTCTCGAAGTAACGGACCGCGTTGAAGGTGGTGTAGCCATACAGTCCGCAGTAGCCTGCATCGTCGCCCTCGATGCTGAAACTGCTGAGGAAGTCGTTGATGAGGCGTGCCGTGTCGTAGGTTTCGTCGATTGCGTGCTGCTTTTCCGACCCGTCGGGGAAGCGGCAGATGCCTGTGCCGTGCTCTATGCTGACGCTTGCGATGGGGTGGAGGGCAATGAAGGACTTGGCGTTCTCGCCGCCGTGATAGTCGCTGCTCTCCATGAGCGCGGACTGGGGATATGCGTCGCGTACCTTGAGGTATGCGCTTACGGGCGTTATAAGGTCACCCAGCACCTTCTTGCTGGCAGTGTGAAATCTGTAATTCATATTCGTCGGGGGTGGTTAGAGGTTAGGGGTTAGTGGTTAGAGAAATGCTTAGGTAATCAGCTTCCGAATGTATTCTCTAACCTTTAACCTCTAATCAGTAACCTCTGGTTTATGGTTAAGATACGTGTTCAGGTCCTTGTCTCCGCGTCCGCTGACGGTGAGGACGACCACGTCGTCTGGCTTGAACTGGAGCTTGGGCAACAGGGCGAGGGCATGACTACTCTCCAGGGCGGGGATGATACCCTCGAGGCGGGTGAGCTCGAAGGCAGCCCGGAGGGCTTCGTCATCGTTGACTGCGAGCACTTTCGCCCTGCCTGTCTCGAAGAGGTTGCAGTGCATGGGACCCGTTCCCGGGTAGTCCAGGCCGGCACTGATGCTGTAGGGTTCGATGATCTGGCCGTCGTCTGTCTGCATCACTTTGATGCGGCTGCCGTGCAGGATGCCGACGGTGCCGATGTTGAGGGACGCTGCTGTCATCTCTGTTTCCATGCCTTTGCCGCCGGCCTCACCGAGAACTAGCTTCACGCGTTCGTCGTCGAGGTAGTGATAAATAGTGCCTGCGGCATTGCTTCCGCCGCCGACGCAGGCGATGAGGTAGTCCGGCCAGTCGCGGCCTTCCTTCTCCTGGAGCTGGAACTTTATTTCTTTGCTGATGACGCTCTGCAGCTTGGCGACCATCTCGGGGTAGGGGTGAGGCCCTACGGTGCTACCTATTATATAAAAGGTGTCGGATGGATGGCAGCACCAGTCGCGGATGGCTTCGTTGGTCGCATCTTTGAGCGTCTTGTTGCCGCTTTCTACGGGAAAGACTTCGGCACCGAGCATCTTCATGCGCTCCACGTTGACGTGCTGCCTCTCTACGTCCAGGGCGCCCATATAGACACGGCACGGCATGTTCATCAGTGCGCAGACTGTGGCCGTGGCCACGCCGTGCTGACCGGCTCCTGTCTCGGCTATGATGCGCTTCTTGCCCATGCGTCGGGCCAAGAGAATCTGTCCGATGGCATTGTTAATCTTGTGCGCGCCCGTATGATTCAAGTCTTCCCGCTTCAGATAGAGTTTGCAGCCGTACTTCTCGCTCATCCGCTTGGCGTAATAGAGCGGGCTTGGCCGACCGACGTAATCGCGCAGGAGTCCGTAATACTCTTGCAGAAAGTCCTCACTGTCAATAATTTCCTGATAGCTGTCCTGCAATGCCTTGAGTGTCCCATACAGGATTTCGGGCACATAGGCACCGCCAAAATGACCGTAGAAGCCGTCGGCCCCGACAGTATATGTATTCATCTTCTTACCTTTAGGTTTGTTATCCGCTGCAAAGGTACGAAAAAAAAATGAAAGAACGAAAGAATGGAAAAGTGAAAAAGCAAGAATGTGTTGAATTTATATGGCTGCCGCACGAAATGCATCGAGATTGACAAATTGTCGCTATTTCGCCCTTTTTGCTTACACGTCCTGTTTTGCCCGATGCCTCAGAATCGCTTGTTTTTGTTCCAATGGCACTTTTTAACCCTCCGACAAAAATAATGCCTCAGAGCGCGTCTCATTCTGCATCATATTGATAATCAGCCTGATGCTTTTAATCCATAACCCTGAGGTCTTCGCTCCACAATCCCTTTTTGCCATCTCCATCTTACAATTTGCCCCATTTTTGCCTGTTTTTGCACACTTTTCTCTGCAGAGAATCCGCCAATGAACTATGGGGGAAAATCCAACGAAATATAGTGCATCGGTCAATGCACTATATTTCGTTGACCGATGCATTATGATATCTTGGCAAAGATGGCATTATTCGTCGCCTTTTCCCCTACTTTTCGATGTGTGCAAAAACTGACAGTATGACAGGAATCGGCTGGATTCGCTGACAAAATGACTATGGCTCCTGCGCAAGGAAAGCCTTCCGCAGGAGCCATAGTTGAGGCATAGGTAATGCCTTCAGTGCCAGTTCTTTAGTCCTTCAGGTAGTAGACGACGGTCGTCACCACGCGCACGTTCTTGATCCACGGCGTGTTCTGGTCGCGGTTCTCTATGCTGAACTGACCCTGGTCGGCAGTGCGGATCTTGCCCAGCTTGCTGTCGGAGTCCTCGGCAAAGCGTTGGGCAGTGTTGCGCGCATTCTTCGTCGCCACGGCAATCATCTCAGGCTTGATGTCGTTCAGGCCTGTGAACTCGTACGTCACGGCAGAGTGCTCGTCGTACTCATTGCCGACGATGGTGACGCCCTCGCGCATCAGTTCGGCCTGTTTACTTACCAGCGAGCGCACCAAATCCACGTTCTCCGACACGACGGTCACTACGCAGTTGGCCTTGTAACGGTAGCGCACCGTCTCGCTCGAATAGCTCAAGTTGGCCTGCTGGTCAACCAGTTGCGGCGGCGCCTGCGTGATTTCGGCATCGCTGATACCGTTCTTCTTCAGGAACTCCACTATGGTGCGAGTGTCTCGCTCTATGGTCTCGTACAACTCCGCCGGGTCGTTGCCCAGCTCCTTGAACTTCAGAGGCCACGTCACCTTATTGGCCTTCACCGTCTTCTCCGATAGTCCCTTGGCCGTCACCGTACGGTCCATCTCCTTGAACTGCACGATGCCCTGCTTGATAGCCAACCCTGCCAGGAAGAGCCCAATGGCGAGTATCAACGCCTCGCCTGCGTACTTGAACTGAATCGACTTCATGATTTGCATTCTTCTTTAATTCGGTCGTAAAGTTACACCTTCCTGTCGATTTAAACATCATGTTCCGGAAATTCTTTCATACAAAAGTGAAAAAAGTGCCCGAAAGTTTTGCATGTTTCAAAAAAAGCTGTACCTTTGCACTCGCATTTCAGAGGAAATGACTCTTGAGGCTGGCTTTTTGCGAGGCAGCCAAGTTACTGAAAGGTCAACATTATGATGGAGAGGTGGCGGAATTGGTAGACGCGCTACTTTGAGGTGGTAGTGCCGCGAGGCGTGGGAGTTCGAGTCTCCTCCTCTTCACACAATGTCAGGCGGAAATAGCTCAGTTGGTAGAGCACGACCTTGCCAAGGTCGGGGTCGCGAGTTCGAGTCTCGTTTTCCGCTCTCGAACGAGGCTCAGGGTGCCTTCAGCATTGAGTCTCGTTTTTTCTTGCCCAGGTGGCGGAATGGTAGACGCGCGCGTTTCAGGTGCGCGTGCCGAGAGGCGTGCAGGTTCGAGTCCTGTTCTGGGCACACACACAAGAGGGAACTGATGTCAGTTCCCTCTTTCCTTTTCCTAAGGCGTTTCCTTTGTATAGGCCTTGCGGTCGGGCTTGCCATTATAGGTGCGGCGGATATCTCCCACTTCTTCGTAGAGCAAAGGTATCTTGTATTCCTCAAGCCGCCCCCTGAGGTGGCTGACGATGTCACGTGGCTTCACCGTGGCTCCCGCCTTGGGGACGTAAAGCAGTTTCGCGACGGTGCCGACGACGATGTGTGTGGCAGGGACGCAAATGCAGTCGGCTATGGCATCGAGCGAAACGGCGGCATCCTCCACTTCCGACGGGTTCACCTTGTAGCCCCCCACGTTGATGACATCGTCCTGCCTGCCTTGCAGACGGAGCATCCCGTCCTTTTCGTCGATAGAACCGATGTCCGACGTATAGACCTCCCCGCCTCTGAGGATCATGGCCGTCAGTTCGGGAGCATTGACATAACCCGACATGATGGTGCGGCCGGAACAGATCACCCTGCCGCCCTCGCCGATGCGGACTTGGGAATGCTTCATCGGCTTCCCTAGGAGGCCGGGGATGCAGCCATACCTGCTGTATTCGTAGCTGCAAATGATGCCCGTCTCCGTCGAAGCGTAAGTGTTGTAGAGGCGCGAATGGGGCAGGGTTTGGCACAACAACTCCATGTCGTGCTGCGAGATGGCAGCGGCTCCCGTCTCGATGAAGTCAACCTTTGGAGCCACAGCCCTGAGCTCTTTCCGTGCCACCTGCAAGAGCATTCTGATGCTGGAGGGCACCAGAAAAGTGGCAAACCTTGCGTATGGCAGCCGGAAGACCTCGAAGAAGGCAGGGAGGTCCTTCAGGTTTTCCATGATATACAAAGTGGCTCCCGACATGAGCGTCGGGTATATCTTGGAGAGGCAGCCAAGATGATTGAGCGGTCCCGCAGTGATGAAGAGCAGATCGGAAGTGAAGCCCAGGCGGTCGATGAGGTTCTCTGCGTTGGCTGTCCAAGCCTTCTGCGAGACCATCACGCCTTTGGAAGTGCCCGTAGTCCCTGTGGTGAAGAGGATATCCGAACTTGCCTGGAGGCCGACCGCTGCTTGTATCTCCTTCCTAATCTGTGCCTGTCGTTCGGCAGGCATAGAGGCTTCGAGAGGCACAGCCACACCTCCGCAGAGATGGATGCCGCAGTATGTCACGACAAAGCCAGTGTCCTGAGTCGTCAGGAAAGCATGGGGTTCGCCTTCGCGAAGTTGCAGTCGGGCCGCTTCCTGCTGGATTTCTTGCCAAAGCTCTGCGTATGTCAGCGTCCTGCCACAGCAGGCGACAGCCGTTTTCCTTGGCGTCAGCTCTGCAAAATGCCTGATTTGTCCCTCTAAAGTCATTGCCCTTTGAGTTTCTCCTCCACCATTCTGACGATGGAATCTATGGTTTTCAGGTTCTTCGGAGTAGCATCCTTCGCTTCCAGCTCTATGCCATATTCCTCCGAGAGGAGCATCAGGATGGTGGTTACGCCGAGGGAATCGAGTTCGCTGAAAAGGAATTGTGAGTCCAGATCGACCATGGGAAGAGCCTTAGACAACAGCTCTGTGATGTGTTCTTTCATATCTTATAGGTTTTCAAAACGTTTGGGAAAGTGCTTCAGCATCAGTCGGAAGAGGAAAGGCGGCACGAGGTAGGCCATCATCACCACTGAGGCCATGCCGATGATGGTGACTTCCGCCAGCGAATGGAGTGCAGGGTGTCGGCTTGTGATGAGTGTTCCGATGCCGACAAACATGATGAGGGCAGAGAGGACAATACTGCGTTTGTAGGAGGCGAGCACAGGCTTTCCGTGGATATACTCTGAGATGCAGCCCTCGGTCATAAAGATAGTGTAGTCGTCGCCCTGTCCGAAGATGAAGGTTGCGAGGATGATGTTGACGATGTTAAACTGTATGTTCAGCATGGACATGATGCCCAGAATCCATATCCAGCTGAGGGCCATCGGCACGAAGGAAATGACGGCCAGCTCGATGCGGCGGAAGGAAAGCCACAGAAAGACAAAGACTACAAGCGAGCAGACCCAGCCGATGTAGTTGAAGTCGCCAGTGAGTCTGTCCAGAAAGGCTGACTGGAGGGAGCCGATATCAAAGGCTTCTGGAAGGGAGGCCCTGACCTTTTCTATGTCTTCCTGCTTGATTTCCAACGTCTCCGCCACGGTGCATCGGCCTTCTACGGCATGGGAAATGTTGCCGGCAAGCAGGAGGGAGAGCGATGGCGGCAGTGGCAGTGGGAAGAGCGACTTAGGCTGAGGCTTTGCTGCAAGGATGTCAGTGAATTCGGCAAAGGCATCCTCGGAAAATCCGTGGTCGGAGGCTTTCTTAGTCAGTTCTTCGGCCAGCCCTTCGTGACGTTCCACCCAGGCGTTCCAGAGAGAGAGGCGTGCTGCTTGCTCCTCTTGCGAAGGCAGGAAACGTCCCACTCCCTTGTGGCTTAGGATGATGCCTGCTTCCTTTAGGGAGTCGATGACTGCCCTTTTCGACTCCGAGGCAGCAAGGGCTTCGTCGAGACCCGTACCTGACGAGAACAGATAGAGTGTCACGTTATCCTCAGACCTGTTCCCTTCGAACATCTCCTGGGCGCGCTTCATGTCCGACCTTTGTTCGTCTGTCATGTAATTGAGATGCGAGGGGTCGGCATCAAACTCAGTGGAAAGGCTGAAATAGCCAAGGACAATCGTGAGAAGAAGCAGTGGGGCAAGCAGAAAGCCCCCTCTAACTCCCCCGTGAGGGAGAGGACAGCCTCTCCCCAACCCTCTCCGATGAGAGGGAGTTATTGCATCGGGAATGAGGCACTCCCCCAAAGGTGGCGCGGGGAAGGGGCTGGGGGAGGTCTTTGTGGCTTGGGTCTGATGGGGCAGCCACACAAGGGTGTAGAGTATCGTGCCGAGGAGGAGGAGGGAGGCAAACAGGCCGAGGTCGCGCAGGCAGGCAGAATGTAGGGGCAGAAGGGCGAGGAATGCGCCCACGGTCGTCACGTTCCCAACGAGCAGGGGCTTCGTTATCTCACGCAGAGCCTCGCGGATGTCGGGCTGATGCCGAAGGTGACTGACGAGGTGGAGGGGATAGTTTACGGCAATGCCGATGATGATGCTCGAGATGCCCACCACTATCATCGAGACGCTGGGGCGCAGCACCTGAACCAGTCCGATGGCAAAGAGCCAGCCCCAAAGCACGGTGATGCCGATGAGGAGGATGTCTCTTCGGCGGCGGAAGGCGTAGAGCAGCAGGCCGAGAATCAGGACGGAAGCCAGCGAGATGCTGAGGATGCTGTCGCGCACAATCTGCCTCCGGTTGCCCACAGCTATCTGGGGGCCGCCTGTCAGGTGTGCCTTCACGTCGGGAAAGTCTGCCCGTGTCTTCTCCAAAGCCGCTTCGAGCAAGGCGACGAGGCGTGCGTTTCCTGCCGTCTCGCTACTGCCGAAGGGCGACGGAACCATGACGATATTGGAAAGTTGAAAGGTTGAAAAGTCGACGAATTGACTCCCCTCTCCTCGGAGAGGGGTTGGGGGTGAGGCTTCTCCATTAAACCCGAAGGGTAACGGCCAGAGCCCCAAGGGGTCGCGGCTGATGGTCTGTTCTGCAAGACCGCCAGACGGGAACATCAGGGCGTCCAGAGCCTCGTCGAGTCTTGTGTCGATGTATGAGGGAGAGGCCAGCAGGCTGTCCATCCGTCGGTAATCCTCCGTAGTGAGCAGGATTGGGATGTTGTCGTACATGAAGTCCAAGGCGTCGGTGAAGCTGTCGAAGTCATAGAGGCTTTGCATCCCTTGGCACAGGCCTGCCGTGTCCGTCCTGTGTACTTCCTCCACGAAAGCCTCGGCCATCTCGGTGGCTCGCTCCGTGTCGTCGTCGTCCTCGAAGATGATGAAGAGCCGGTTCATGCCGGAGATGTCCTGATAGACAGCCATCCTTTCGCGGTCGGCCTCACTGAGGGGCAGGAAGTCCTGTATGTCTTCCTTGTAGGAAAGCCGCATGGCCGAGGCCAGCAAGGCAAGGGTCAGAACGACGAGCGATGCGTTTCTGACGAAAGCATGGCTGCGGAGGTAGTCGTATATCCTTAGTATCGTCATGGATGATTTCGTATTCTTAATCAACCCGAATAGGTCATGTTACCCATCATGGCATAGTGGGTTGTTTGAACATACATGTATGTGCAATTGAATATACATGTATGTTCAATTGAATGTACATGTATGTTCAAGCAAGGCATTGTGTAGGGACAGGCTGCAAAGGGCAGTGGGAAGGCCTTCCCTTTCTTATTATCTGAATCTCTTATTCCCTTATTATATGCAGTGGATGGAAGGGCGATGCCCGACAGCCACTTGAGGAACTCTTCTTTCCAAGCACGGCACTCTGCGCTTCCCTTCGTTTCGGATGCGCCAAAGCCGTGTCCGCCTGTTTCGTACTGGATGTAGCGATGTGCGACACCCTGTGCTGTGAGGGCAGAGTCGAGGAGTTCGGAGTTGTGGCACTTCACGATGGGGTCGTCCTTGCAATTCACGAGACCGGCGGACAGTCCTTCGGGATGTGCTTCTCGATGGAGAGGGAGTCGCGCATCACCTTTCTGTACTTGCGATATTCACCAAGGAGGGCACGCCTGGAACGCTTGTGGCTGCAAGGATGGGACAGGCTGACCACAGGATAGATGGCAGCGATGAAGGCCGGAAGGCTGGCAGGTGAGGCTCCTCCCGCCGTTCCTTTCTTATTCTCTAAATCCTTTATTTCCTTATTATATATAGCGGATAGCGCCAGATGCCCACCGGCGGAGAAGCCCATGACGCCTATCTTTCGTGGGTCGATGCCGTATTCTTCGGCATGCAGACGCACATGGTCAAGCGCACACCGTAGGTCGTTCAGGGCGTCGGGATGTTGGTTTCCACGGAAAAGAAGCCTTGAGTGCGTGATGTACGGCACGATGCCTTGCACGCGATACTTCAGAACAAAGGCCGAGATGCCGTTCCGTTGCAGCCACTCTGCCACTTCTCTGCCTTCCGCGCCCATGTCGTGCCAACTGTAAGAACCGCCAGGGCAGACGATGACAGCCGTGCCTGTGCCGCCGCTTTCGGCAAGGTATGGCGTCAGCCTCACAGCCTTCCCGCTCTTATTTTCTAAATCTCTTATTCCCCCATTATACCTGCTTTCCGCATAGCAGTGAAGGCAAAGCATCATGAGCAGCAGTATGTGGAATCGTGCGTCAGACATCTTGTTCTATGCGGTTGGAAAGTTCGGCGTAGCGTCGTTTGTAGTATTCTCTCATCTTCGAAGCCTGTTCCTTCGGCGTCGCACTCAGTGCCAGCATTGCCTCAGGACTGATGCGCTCATCAATCTCCATCCTGACGGGCCACTTGCGGAGGTACTTCCCTTTCTTCGGCAAGGCCTTGCCCGTGCCGTAGAGGACAATGGGGAGGATGTCGATGTGGAGTTGCTGTGCCAGGTAGAAAGCACCCTGCCGGAAGCGTTTCACCGTGCAGTCGGGCGAGCGCGTCCCTTCGGGATAGACCACTATACTGTAGCCTCTGTCGACGAGCGACTGCAACTTCGGCATCAAGGCCTCTGTCCCTTCCGTCACAGGATAGAACTCCGCACGGCGGATAATATAGCCGTAGAGAGGGTTGCGCCACACCCAATCCTTCGTCAGGCAGACGAGCTTCGGCGTCAGCATCAGTACGGTCATCAGGTCGAGGTGCGACTGATGGTTCGAGATAATGATGGCCGGACGGCTGAAATCCTCGCCGCGTGGGTTCGAGAGCGAGAACTTAACGCCCGGAATGCCGTGCCACAGCGTCACGAGCCTTGCAAAGAAGCAAAGCATCCGGTGCAGGCCTTCGCGTTCTTTCTCCTTGCCCTCCCCGTCATCAGGAAAGCCTTTTGCAATCAAGATGCAGTACAAAGTGTAGGGAGGGGCGATGAGGAGGACGAAGAGAAGAAAGAAGAGGAGGGAATAGAGGCTGCGTGCTGCGGTCAGCAACCAACGGCCAATGGCAAGGGGCAGCCCATAGATGACGGCCAAGAGGCACAGCACTGTGTTGAGCGAAGATGCGCGTGAAGTCGGGAACAGGGCGGAAGTACGACACGCGCTCTTCGGGTTTGGGGTAAAAGACGTTGACCGGCACCGAAACAATCTCGATGCCGTGCCACGAGGCAAACACAAGTAGCTCCAATTCGGCCTCGAACCTGGCCGTGAGAAGCGAGAGGCCTCGGAGCTTTCGGAGTGGGTAGAGACGGAATCCCGTCTGCGTGTCCTTCAGATAATGGCCTGTCTGTACGGCGAACCAGAAGTTGCTGAAGGCGTTGGCAAACTTGCTTCCGAAGCTTCGCTCCGCTTTGTCCAAGCCTTTCCGCCTGCCCACGATGAGCGCTCCCGGGTGCTTCTGGTTGGCATGGAGCAGGGTGGGGATGTCCTCGGGGAAGTGCTGTCCGTCGGCATCCAGCGTGATGGCGTAGGCGAAACCCATGTCGATGGCCTTGCGGAAACCTTGCTTCAGGGCGGCTCCCTTGCCGGACGTCTTCGCCAGAGGCACGACGGTGATGCCCTCGATGCTGAGGAGTACGTCGAGCGTGCCGTCGGTCGGGCCGTCGGCAACCACTATGACGTCGAGGCAGCAGGCAAGGGTTCGCTCCACCACATCGCGGATGGTGGCGACATTGCCCGATGTGGGAATCACCACGCAGATGCCCCTTTCGCGCAGAAGTCTATGGCTCGATGCGTATGTCATGCAGTTCTATGACCGTGCGGTCACCGTTCTTCTCGTACAATTCCACTTTGTTTACGGCGGACGTGGCGAGGTTGAAGTGAAGGATGAACTTGGTGTAAAGCCGCTTCATCTCTTTCCTGAGCGGCAGAAGCGTAGCGATGTATTCCGTGGGCAACGCTTGGGCGGAGACCTCGAAGGCAGTGGTGTCGGTCAGAGTCCTGCCTGCCACGCTGTTCATAATCATGCGGGCCATCTCTGTGGCGAACTTGCTTTGGCCTCCAGAGGCAGAGCCGTCCTTGCTCAGACTTGCTTTCGTGCCGTCCAGGACGAGTGCGGTGCGACGTGGCGAGGTGTATTCCCATCGGAGCTTGTCTGGCCATCGGCACGTCATCTGGCCTTCCGAGACCTGCGGTGCCTTCAGCATCTTCGCGTGCTTCGTCTGTGTGAATTTGGCCTGGATGCTCTTCGCTTTCGCAGCAGCGGCAGCCATCTCCCGTATGATGTCCTGCTCTTCTTGCCGTCCAGGCTCAGTAAGAATGACAGGCATCGCCGAGAGGGAGAATGCCGTCAGGCAGTAGGTGATAATCAGTAACCAGCGTTTCATGTTCATTTTGCTATAAGATAACATCCTGCCATGATGAGCATTACGCCCATCCATTGGCTGGGGCTGACTTCTTCGTGGAACACCACCATCGCTGCAATCATGCCCAGCACATAGCTCAGTGACACCATGGGATAGGCCATGCCGAAGGGGTAGTGCTTGATGATGTAGAGCCAGAGGACGGTGCCGGCTGCATAGAGCAGTCCGCAGAGGGCAAACTGCCAGTTGGCAAGGGCAGAGGTCCAGAATTGCCGATTCCAGCCGAAAGGCTCCATTCTGCCAAGGGCAAGCTTCAGAAAGACCTGTCCGCCGGCAAGCAGCAGGCTTTGTATGAGGGCTAAAGGCAATAGGCGCATGACTCTTGGATTGTGGGACAAAGTTAAATGAATAGTTGATTATTGAGAATGTTGTTCAGATATTTCTCCCTTCGCCGCCAGGGTTCTCCTCCTTTGCGAAGGAGTCAGATGGGGCCTTCCCCTCTCCCTTCCTCCCCAGAACGATGCTTCTCGACTGGAGTAGCGGCGGCATGGGCTTTCCCAACTGGCAGAAGATGTCCTGCAACGTGGGCGTTGACTCGTCGTGCAGACCTACGAGGACTGTCCTTGCCCTGCCTGTGACGATAAGCCGACGCGCGTCGCGGAGAGCCCAACGGAGCGAGTCCTCGCCCTGCGAATAGGTGATGTTGTAGCCATGACACTTCAGTCGGATGGCCAGGGAAGAACCGATTGTGTTGTGCGTGCTCTGCATGAATTGGGTCGGACTGAGCATGGCTTCGCCCTTCTCCAGCATGTCGCTCAGGAACTTCTCGCTTGTCTCCAGCATCCCGTAGGCAGTGGCTGTGACGATGGCATCCGGGCACGTCACTCCCGCCTCCTGCAGGGCTTGGCCCGATGTCAAGGTGGCTGCCTTCATCAGCCGTGACATCCTCCGTGCCTCGCCTGCCGTGACGAAAGTCCGAAGCGCGTCGGCATCGAGTTCGCCCGTCTCGGAGATGAGGCTGCTTTCATCAATGACTTCCGGCTCAAAGGTCTTCTCCTCAGTCGGAAAGCCGTGCGGAACAGCGCTTATCACCAGTGCTGAATCGTTCCCGCCGAAGCCGAAGGAGTTGCAAAGGACGTTGGTCAACTGGCGTTGCCCACCTTGTGTCGGCGTGATGCACGCTTCGTCTTGCTCTTTCCAGCCAAGGTTTGTTGGAATGAAACCATGGCGGAGAGCCAGGATGCAGATGGCCGTCTCTATCGCACCGGCAGCAGACGTGGCGTGTCCCGTGAAGCCTTTCGTGCTGGAGACCGGTGGGATTTGGTCGCCAAAGACACGCCGTATGGCAGCACTCTCCGAGGCGTCGTTGCCCAGAGTGCCAGTGCCGTGGGCGTTGATGTAGTGGATGTCCGACGGTTTCAGCCCAGCCATCCCGAGCGCATCCCTCATGGCAAGACAAGCCCCCTCGCCGTTCTCCGACGAAGCCGTCTGGTGGTAAGCATCGCAACGGTTGCCATAGCCGCGAATGTAAGCGAGTGGATTCTGTTCGTTCGAAAGGCTGTCTTCCCTTTGCAGCACTACGAAAGCTGCCCCTTCGCCCAGGTTCAGACCCGCCCGTTCCTTGTCGAAAGGCCTGCAAAGCCCTTTGTCGAGAATCATCAAGGCGTTGAATCCGTTCAGATGGAACTTGCTCAGTGCCTCCGAACCGCCTGCGATGACGATGTCCGCCTCGTCCCGGAGGAGCATCTCCGCCCCAAGCATGATGGCGTTGAGGGCAGACGAACAGGCCGTGGAGACTGTGCAGACCTCGGCATCAGCAAGTCCTGCCAGGGCCGCCATCTCGCGTGTGGAACTGCCGCAGTCATGCTTCATGGCCAGACGAAGCACTTCGCGTTCCTCCTCGCTCAGTTCGCCTCGGCGCAGAGACTGCATCTGCTCGAAGTGACGCTCCGTGATGTCCATCCCGCCAACCGTAGTGCCTGAAATCAACGCCACACGCTTCCCCTGCATCTTCGGCTTTGCCTCTGCCATCGCCTGACGTATGGCAACGGCTCCCAAGAGTGCAGTCCTTCCGACCTCGGCCTTTGCGTCCAGACCAAGCATCCCCTTCATTTCCGCATTGGAAAGTTTGACTTCCCCCACGGGAATCTCTTGATGCACGGACGAAAGGAAGTGCATCGGGGCAATGCCCGACCTGCCTTCCAAGAGCGAACGGCGCACCTCTTCGGCATTACATCCGATAGCGCAGACCACGCCAAGCCCGGTTATTTCGATGCTGACCATTGGATTTGGGAATTAGAAACTATGAGATTTAGAGAATAATAAAACGGAAGTGGCTTCCATATCTAATTCTCTAAATCACTAAATCTCTTATTTTTTTTCGTTTTCCTTTATGTATTCCGCTATTGTCCGCACTGTCTTGAAGATGGCTTTGCCTTCCTTCGGATTGGAGAGACGTATGCCGTATTCCCTTTCGAGGAGCACGATTAGCTCCAGCACGTCGATGGAGTCGAGCCCGATGCCCTCTTCGCCGAAGAGCGGAGCGTCAGCGTCGAAGTCCTGAGGGGCAAGCTCCTCCAGGTTGAGAGCCTCCTTGATCTTCACTTTCAGGTCATTGATGAGTTGTTCCATATTAGATTATTTAGTTTAATAATACGTATCTTGGCTTCCATTTTTTTGTATTTCTACCGTAAGTTTCAGTATCAAACATCATATTAAATTGAGGCATGAGAAATCCCGTTACGTCTCTGCCACTAACTTTTTTATGTTCTTTATTACCTCCACCCATGGCCAAATCTTGGAAATAGGATAAGAGCTTTTCTGCTGCTAATTTATTGTCATCAATATCTTCACTACTTTTTGTAAATACTATCTGCAAGCCATCATCAGTATTTTTTCCTTTTAATGTCTTGGCTTTTCTGTAGTCATTACGCGATTGAAATATAAGCCATGAAGTATCTCCTCCATGAAGATCTGTTATGAATTGCAATATGAAATGGCTTTTTTCAGGTTTGTTGACAACATTCCAATAGCCCCGCTCTTTAATTTTTGCTTTTAGTGTTTCCTGTCCTGCCCTTTCATAGTCATTAGGACTATCAGTGGGGACAAAGACACAGTTACCTTCGGCTATCAATAACCCTTTAATAGAGTCTTCTGGGATAAGGGGGAAGCCATCATCTTCCACTTCTTCTTCAATGTTGTTGCTTGTGTTAGTTGCAAAATTCAACACAGTTCCATCTGCCTTTCGAACCATTAGTATATCATTCTTAGGTAGGCGAATGATGTCAGCATTGGAGTCGTGTTCTAATTGATAAAACAAATGTGTTGACCCTACCTCTGTGTTGTACGCCTTAATTGGGTCGCCATTCTTTGGAATTATAAGGTCCTGTGCATGTGATGACGCCACACAAAACATTATAAGTAATAGTATACAATGTCTCATTTCAGTATGTTATTTTGTAATGTTATATATTGAAAGTTCGCATTCGAAATCCGTTTCGTCTTCTGCATCGACCCAGCCGCCGATGGCCATTGACCACCTGCCATTGACCATTGATGCCGTGATTATCTGCCTCATCAGGGCTTCGTCCTTGTCCGGCAGGACGTAGAACGTCGTCTCGCCATGCAGGTGGTGACGGATGGAAATCTCGCCCACGGTGATGTTCGGCAAAGTGTATATGAAGACGGATGGGCTGGGGAAGAAGCCGTCGGCACTGCTGATGGTCGATAGGAAATGACGGTCGCTGACGACGGAAGACGAGTGGCCGAAGAGGATGACGGCACACGTCTCGGGCAGGGATGCCGTGCCTGTCTGCTTCATAAGCAGTTCGGCTGCCACGAAAGCGACACGCGTCAGGATGTCCATCTTATAGAATTTCGGGTAGCCCTGACCAGTCTCATTGCGGTAGATGTCAGCAGGCGTCTGCCCAGACTCCGAGGAAATCCTGACAACCTGCCGTTGACTATTGACCATTGACCATTGACCTCTGACCTTCCGGACTATGGACTCATAACTATGGACTATGGACTCTTGTGATGGTCCGGGGAGAGGCTTTTTGCTGTAAAGGGCAGCGACGTTGCATCCTCCGAAACCCGACAGAAGCTTCAGAAACGCGTCTCCTTCGGTCCTCGTCTCAGTGGCGTTCATGCAAATCCTGCCGCTTACACCTGCTTCGGCAAAGCCTTTCGGGGCGATGACGATGCCGTCGTCGGTGGCACACATGGTGATGATGGCCTCGAGGACACCGGCTGCTCCCATCGTGTGGCCGTAGTATCCTTTGAGAGCCGAGAGAGGAATGTCCGAGAGACCTGCACGTTCTATTGCCACGGACTCCATCTGGTCGCCGAAAAGCGTTGCAGTTCCGTGTACGCTGACCGTGGCAAGTCGGCTCACGACCCAGCCTTCCATCGTCGCATTGATGGCCGAAAGCAGTCCGTCGCCCTTGGGTGAAGGCGAGACATTGTGGTAGGCATCGTTCCTCGAAGCGCCGGTTATGAGGTACCAACCCTTGCCCATTGAACATTGAGCATTGACCATTGACTCCCTTTCCTTCAGGAGAGGGCTGGTCTGAGGCTTTTCAAAGATTATCGTGGCTGCTGCTTCGCCTGGGTTAAGTCCGTCCCTTTCCATGTCGAAGGGGCGGCATGGTTGGCTGGAGACGGCTTTCAAGGACTGGAAACCTGCCACGATGAACTTGCATTGCACCTCGGCTCCAACGACGATGGCACAGTCATAGAAGCCTCCCGAAAGCAGTCTCTCGGCAAGCAGCTGCGCGGACAATCCTGAGACACAGGCGTTTTGTACGACGATAGGTTTTGTGGTCATCCCGAGTTCATGCGCTATTCTCTGGGCTGCTTCGGACGGGTAGTAGAGCTTCGTCCCCAGCATCTCGACGTTTCCTTTCGTGGTGCTGAGGATGAGAATTGCTTTCGGAGAGGCGACATCTATATGGGTGTGGGACAATGCTTCGCGTGCCGAACGGATGCAGATGGCTTCGAAGAAGGTATATCCCTGCATGGCGAGGCTGGCTTTCTGCTCTTCCGTGAAGAGTCCTGCACAGAAGGTTTCGGGCAGGTTCCACTGGCCTTCGCAGGTCCTGAGGGCAGTGGCTCCACCGCGAATGGCACGGTAGTTCTCCTCTGTCGTCAGGCCTAAAGGCGACGTGATGTTGGTGGAAAGCACGCGAATCATTAAGGTAATTTACTATTTGACAATTTACTATTTACTATTTGCCATTTGCCACCCGCCATTGACCACCCAGAGTGGTAGCAAATTATTCACTATTCACTTTTACCTTGTTTTTCCCCTTCTGACCAGAATTCAAAGTAGTTGAACCACTGGGCTGGATAGGTGGCGACGAGCCTTTCGAGTTCACGAATGTAGGCGGCGGAGAGCTGGCGTATCTGTTCCTGTCGGGAGGAAGTCTTGTCGTAGGGCAGGGGAGCGACGTATATCCTGTAGCTTCGGAGTGAGGTCTTCATGACGTTTACGGCAAGGACATCGAGGCTGCGGGTAGTGGCGACGGCGAAGGGTCCCAACGGGAACTTTGCCTTTGCGCCAAGGAAATCAAGCTCGATGTGCTTGGACGAACCGTTGATGCGGTCGGCAGGGATGCTGACAATCTCACCGTCCTGCAGTGCTTTGTCTATCTCAAAGAGGTGGCTCATGTCGGGACTTGTGGCTATCATGTTGATGTTCGTGTGCCGGAAGAGCCTGCTTCGGTTCTGCATGACGGACGCTTTTTCGCCTGCAAAGACCAGTGCGTTGAAGCGTTTCCGCTTGCTCACGAGGGTGTAGCCCGCTATCTCGTAGTTGCCGATGTGCGAACTTAGCAGCACGAACCCTTGCTCCTGGCTGGCCAGGTGCTGGAAGCTTTCGTAGTTTTCCACTGTCACGTCGAACGTCTTGCCTGCATACATGGCGAACTTATCTATGACGATTTGGGCGAAGAGGCAGTGGTTGACGTACGTCATCCATGCGGACTTCAGCCTTCCCATGCCGATGCGACGGCGGAAGTAGCGGTAGGCGATGCCCCGACTTCTACAGGTCATCAGGCAGACAGGAATGACGAAGACGCTGACGAAAGCGTAGAGGATGCGCACATCCGTATGCCGAAGTATGCGGATGAGCCATTTGTGCATCCATTCGTTGCCGTAGGTTGTGCCTGGCCAGTTATTCATTTCCGTGCTGAAAGTTATTTCCTTGCTACCACGATGCTGTGGCCTTGTCCCAGGCCGTCGCGTATACTTTCTATCTCAAGTCCTGCCTTTTGGATGAGCCGTATCATGTCGTCGGAGTGGTACATCTTGCTGTTTCCGTTTGCCATCGCAGTGAAGTAGAGGCTTGTCATCGTGAGACAGAAGGCTGCGGGTTCAAAGCGTTGGCGGTCCCAGAACGTCTCCATGATGAAGAGGCGCGTGCCTTCTCCCATCACTTCCTTGGCCTTGGTGAGTATCCCCACGATTTCTTCTTCGCTGAAGCAGTCGAGAAATTGCGACATCCAGATGGCGTCGAGTTCACCTTCGGGCTGCGGGAAACGTGCTCCGCTGCTGAGGAGGTCGATGCCGTATCCTTTGATGCGGTCTGCCCCTGGCTTGCCGGCGATGTTCTCCTCCATCATTTCTATCTGCTGCGGCAAGTCGAGGACGGTCACTTCTGCCTGTTCGTCGTAGCTGACGCAGCTGAGTGCCCACCTGCCGGTGTTGCCTCCTACGTCGTAGAGCGTACGGACGAAGTACTCGCCGAACACTGTCTGCAGGGCTTCCGGGAAAGAGGAATCGCTGTAGAAGTGGTCGAAGGCCAGCCAGCTTTGACGCACGCCTGCGGGCAGGCTGGCGAGTCCTTCGTAGATAGTAGGCCAGGGGCCGAAGTTCACGAGACCTGCCGGACGGCCTTCCTTCAAGGCTTCTTCGAGGTGGAACATGCCGAGGTAGTTCACGTCGTGGTTGAAGTCGATGTTCACTCTCGTTGCCGGATCGTTCAGGAGAAACCAGCCAGTCTTGGAGAGGCGGAAGCGGTCGGTGGCAGTATCGACGTGTACCGTGCCGATGCTGAGCGAGGCTTCGAGCAGACACTTGGCAGCGTAGGCAGTGATTCCGCACTGACTGGCCACTTCTTCCCCCGTGAGTCCGTCGGTACTGTCGCGCAGTTTGTCGAGTATGCCGAACTTGAGCATCAGGCGCGACACTTGGAAGACGATGGGCCCCCAGGCGATGAATTCGGCCTGTCGCTGCGCGTCGCGTGCGGTCAGGCTCTCAGTCGTGTATCGTCGCTTCAAGTCGCTGAAGAGGTTCATAGGGCAGCTTGTCGTTAGGATTGTTCCGTTTGTCAATGTTTCGTGACTGCAAAGATACGACATAAAATCGAATTGGCAATCCCCCGTAGGCTTTATTACATAATTTTAAGAAATAGTGTGTCCCGAGGCCTCGAAAGCTGTGTCGATTGGTGGGGATTGCTACCATCTTCTACTTCGACTCATGGCTCACGCCCAAATTACACGTGTCCCGTTGCCAAATTACACGTGTCCCGTTGCCAAATTACACGTGTCCCGTTGCCAATTTACACGTGTCCCGTTGACAAATTACACGCGTCCCGTTGACAAATTACACGCGTCCCGTTGACAAATTACACGTGTCCCGTTGGCAATCCACTTGTGTGTGGAAGCCTAAGTGATAATCCGTCTCCATCAGGATGCGGAGGTCGTATGCGCCACAAGGGTATGTCTACTTCACAACCCCGACGGCGTCGTATTCCTTGCCGTCCTTGATGATGGCTATCCTGCCACCTTTGAGATACTTGCCGTCAGGCAGGCGTTCAGCCTTGTCTGCATGGATGGCGCCTATTGCTGTCGGCTCGCTGCCGGCGTAGTCTTGCCATACGCCGTCCTGATAGCATAGTGGTGTCCATCCCTTTGCCTTTGCTGCCTCAACCTGTGTCGCAGTCATCACGTTGCCTTCGTCCTCGTCATAGATGATATAGATTTCATCACCAGAGTGTATCGCAGGTAGGCTCTCGATGAGGGCATCCATCCCTGCGCCGCTTATCTGGTTCTGATAGCAGAACAACCATGCCAGCCTGGTGTTCTGTGACAAATCGAGCGAGGTGAGTCGGTTGCCGTTGCAGTACAGATATGCCAGCGCCGTTAGCTTCGACACGTCGAGTGAGGCAAGCTGGTTGTCCTCGCAGCGCAGTGTTGTCAGTGCCGTATTCTCCGACACATCGAGCGAAGCCAGATGGTTGCTTTGGCAGTACAGACCTTTCAGTGCCGTACATCCCGACACGTCGAGCGAAGCAAGCCGGTTGCTGTTGCAGTCCAACTGTGCCAGCGTCGTATGTCCCGACACGTCGAGCGAAGTCAGCTGGTTGTCATAGACGTACAGATATGTGAGCGACGTACATCCCGAGACGTTGAGCGAAGCAAGCTGGTTGTTGTGGCACCACAGGCCAATCAGTGCCGTGTTCTTCGACAGGTCGAGCGATGTAAACTGGTTACTGTTGCAGTCCAAATGCGTCAGCATTGTATTCTCCGACACGTCGAGCGAGGTAAGCTGGTTGCCTCCGCAGTACAGAGATGCCAGCGCCGTTAGCTTCGACACGTCGAGTGAGGTAAGCTGGTTGCTATAGCAGTGCAGTGTTGTCAGCAGCACATTCTCCGACACATCAAGCGAAGTGATTTGGTTGTTGTAGCAGGACAGATATGTCAGTGCCGTACATCCCGACACATCGAGCGAGGTGAGTTTGTTGTTACGGCACTCCAGCTCTGCCAGTGCCGCGCATCCCGACAGGTCGAGCGAAGTAAGCTGGTTGCTTCGGCAGTCCAGCTTTGTCATCGCCGTAAAGAACTCTATGCCCTGCAAACTCTGAATGCTCTTGTACGTCAAAGTTATACTCTTCACACCGGCAATCTCAGCATCTGTCAGCACGCCGTCTCTGCCGTAGCTCTGTGTCAGCAGATAGTTGCGGAAGTTCGTGTCAGGGAAATTCGTCTCATCAATGGTGACATCTGCCCACGACGCAGTGCCGGCAAGCATCGTGACAAGCGAAAGTAGCAAGCGTTTTGTTTTCATAATGATGTAGTATAAAAATCAATTCACATTCGACGGGCATAATCTTAAGCGGTTACGGGGACAAAGGTACGATTAAGTTATGAGAAACGCAAGGAACCAAGGAACTTTATCCATCCGCTATAATCAGGTAATTCCCATTACGAAACAAATAAAGCGGTTCCCTCATGTTTGAGAAAACCGCTTTCCTTCTTTGAACCGAAATTAGGTCTGTTGTGATCTGTTTAGAGATTCAATACCAGTTCCTTGTCTGATTCGGTGTTAATTCCTTTTGGTTGCTGAGTAGTTGATACGCAGCGCCCATGATTTACGCAACACTTCCTTGATGTCAGTGATGTAGCCCATCTGCGTGTACTGGTCTGCCTTGATACTGATAATCTGCTCAGCCTGGTTTGTCATGCCCTGACGCTCTGCAGCAATGAAGTCCATGACTTCACGAGCTTCTGCATAGCGGTCGTTGAGCTGAATACGTGTACTACTACCCATTTGAGCACGCAGATTGTCTGTTGGAGGACCAACATAGATGAACGATACTACTGACTTCTTTTCCAGCTTCTCCAGTTCAGTACCTTGTGGAATTGTGAACTTAACCTTTAAGGTTACTTCACGCATCGTCGTTACCATCATGAAGAAGAACAGAATACTGAAGATAAGGTCGGGCAGAGATGAGGTGTTCATCTCTGGCACTTCGCGACTTCCTTTTCTCTTAAATGCCATAGTTAGTCTCCTCCATATTTTTTAGGTTCTGCCTCAGAGATGTTTTGGGGATAATATTGACGCACTGCATCTTTCTCCTCGTCCTTGAGGTACTGGAATTCACGACCGAACTTCTGCTTAGCCAACTCGTTTCTCAGTTCATTATAAGCAGCGACCAACTCGTTCTGCACCTGGAAGTAGATGTTGTAGGGCGTACCACGGTCGGTCTGTACGCTGATTACATGCTTGTCCGTCACGAAGCATTGACCCAGCAGGTCAATGTTCTTAACATGCTTCTCAGGCAACTTGCTCAAGTTCTGGTCGTTCTTGATGAACTCTTTTACGCGTGTGCGGAGCTCGCCGATGTCACCCCAACCGCTGCTCATTTCGTCCTTAATCCACAGCTGACCTGCAGCATTAATCATGACATAAAGGATGTTGCGAGCCTTGATGTCCATTGTGGCATCTTCCTGATCTGGTTCTGGCGGTTTGGGCAGGCGACGTGCCAAGCCCATGTCGGTGTCCATTGAAGTGGTAATCAGGAAGAAGATGAGCAACGTAAAAGAAATGTCGGCCATAGAACTGCCGTTCAGTCCTGGCACTTTCTTTTTCTTCTTTGCCATATCTTTCTCTTTTGGTTATTTACTTGCATTCTTAGTCACGATGCCAGTCATGCTTACTGCGACAGCAATAGCTGCTGCTACCAGAAGAATGCCCATGCTGACCATGAATATGTCAACAACGGTTACCCATCCTGCACTGGTTACTGTGCCATCGCTGGCTGTGAATTCCTTCTCGCCGATTCCTGTAACCCAGCCAAGGACGAGGGAAACAATGGTCAAACCAACAGTGAACACTGTAATCTTGCCACCTGGAACGCCTGTTGTGGCGGCAGGGTCGTTGCCCTTGCTGTTCTGTATGCCCCGAATCAATGACCAGACTGTGAGTACTGTTGTTGCGGCAACAAGCCCATACATGAGCCACATAATGACATCAGTGAGCAATGGTTCGTTGTAGTCGCCAACAGGATTGTCATAGCCAATGAGCAGGAAGGCTGCAAAGCACACAATAATCAGCGTAACGCAGCACAACAGCACACGACTTGATATTTTCTCTATCTTCATAGTTTTGCCTTATTAAAAGTTTGAAAGTTTCCAAGAGCTTGGTGTTGAAATACCTTTGCTTGCTATTTCACCCTTGCTTCTTCCAACTTTATGTTACTTCTTGCACTTGTCGCTCTTGACGCTCATGACGAGAAGCTCTTGTGCGGCTTCTTCCATGTTACTGGTCAGAGACTCAACCTTAGAGAGGATGTAGTTATAGAATACCTGAAGAATCAGGGCAACGATGATACCGAAGATTGTGGTAATAAGTGCGACCTTCATACCGCCTGCTACGACTGTCGGGCTGATATCGCCTGCGCGCTGGATGTCATCGAATGCCATGACCATACCTATCACAGTTCCGAGGAAGCCGAGTGACGGTGCCATAGCGATGAACAGGGTAATCCAAGAGCAGTTCTCCTCGAGGTATGTTCCCTGTACTTCTGCCTCCATGTTGATGGTGCGCTCGATAGTGCCGATGTCGTTACGGTCATTACTGTCAAGGCATTCCATAGCCTTGCGGCTAACTTGAGCCACGGGACCACGTGTGCCTTTGCACTTTTCGATTGCGTCAGCAATCTTGCCTGCGGCAACGAGGTCAGCGAGTTCTTTCATGAACTTGCGTGTGTTGATCTGAGCAAGGGTCAGGTAAACGACGCGCTCGATGCAGAGGGCAAGGCCGAGTACGAGTGCGATGGCAACGAGAGACATGAAGCCTGCGCCACCTTCGATGTACTTTGTCTTGAGGTTCTTGAATACGCCTTCGCTTTCTTCCTCTACGATGGGAGCAGCCTCGACAGCTTCTTCCACGGCAGCGGTGTCCACAGCAGCAGAGTCAACGGCAGCGCTATCTACTACTTCAGTAGCAGCTACGTCTTCCTGAGCCATTACAAATGATGTTGCTCCAAATGAGCAAGCAGCAACCATTGCAATAATTGCAAATAACTTTTTCATTGTGTTGTTTGTTTAGATGTTTATGATTGTGTTTGTATCTAATGTTTCTTTTTTTGCGGAGAGAGCGAGATTCGAACTCGCGAACCGGTTTTGCCGGTCACACGCTTTCCAGGCGTGCCTCTTCAGCCACTCGAGCATCTCTCCCTTTGGGTCGCGCTGGCGTTAGATGTGTCTGACTTTGCGCTTTTCGGTTACAAAGATAGTTTTTTTTCTTATACTGCCATAGTTTTTAGGCAAAAAAGTTTCGGTTTGTATGCTTTTTTGTTGTTTTGACTGCTCTAATGTGGTTTAATTCGTTGGAATATGTGCTTTGCGTTGTTGGTTGTGATGCAATCTGCCTCTTGTTCGCTTACGTTATATATATGTGCGATTTTGCGGAGCACTTCGGCAACATAGGCGCTCTCGTTTCTCTTGCCTCGATAGGGGACTGGTGTGAGGTAGGGGGCGTCTGTTTCGAGTACGATGCGATCAAGAGGGACGGTGGTCAGAGTCTCGGGCAATGAGCTGTTCTTGTATGTTACTACGCCGCCGATGCCGAGCATGAAGTTGGGGAACTGAAGCAGTTCCTGTGCCTCTTCCTTTGAACCGCCGAAGCAGTGGAAGACTCCGCTGATGGGTTCGTTGCGATACTCGGTCAGGATGGTGATCAGTTGCCGATGGGCGTTGCGGGCATGTATGGAGAGGGGGAGGTTGTACTTTATGGCCCATTCTATCTGGGTGCGGAAGGTCTCTTCCTGCTCCTTTACTTTGGTCTTGTCCCAATAGTAGTCGAGCCCGACTTCGCCAACTGCAATGTATGGATGGTCTGGGGCTTCCAGCAGCTTCTCCATGTCTGCCAGGACTTGCCTGTAGTCTTCGTCGATGTCTTCGGGATGGAGGCCAAGCATGGGGAGGCAGTAGTTGGGATATTGATAGTACAGGTCGAGCATCTGTTCGATGCTTCCTGCGTTGATGTTGGGCAGAAGGATGTATTCTACCCCTGCCTGCTTGGCCCGGATGATGACCTCGCTCCGGTCGGCATTGAACTCGGGCTCGTAGATGTGACTGTGCGTGTCTATCATTTCTGTCGGCCCATAAGTTCGAGGGCAATGTCGTGGAGCATTTGCTTTCGTTGCTCGGGCAGGTCGACTTTGTCCAGATATGTCTGCGCTTCGTCGTAATATGTGCCCATGCGTTCCTTTGCCATGCGGTCGACGCCAATCTTTGTGTAGAGGGCTGTGACGGCCTTTATCTTCTCGTCCGGGTTGCAGCCTTTGCTTTCGAACCATTGCTGCAGTTCTGCTCTGTCTTCCTCGGAGGCGTGTAGCAGGGCGTTTATGAGCATGAAGGTTTTCTTGTTGCAGAGGATGTCGCCTCCTATCTTCTTGCCGAAGACGGCGGGGTCGCCATAGACGTCGAGGTAATCGTCCTGGAGCTGGAATGCCAGCCCGAGGCATTCGCCAAAGCGATAGAGGGCGTCGGCATCTTGCTTGGGGGCGTCGGCAAGTGTGGCTCCTATTTGCAGGGCACAGGCCAGCAGGACGGAGGTCTTGAGGCGTATCATCTCGATGTACTCTGCCTCGGTGACGTCGTATCTTGTCTCGAAGTCCATGTCATATTGCTGTCCTTCGTGTACCTCGATGGCTGTCTTGGAGAAGATGCCCATCACTTCCGGCATCTTTGTGGCGTGGCATTGCATCATGTACTTGAAGGAGAGGGCGAGCATGTTGTCGCCGCTGAGGATGGCGGTATTGTCGTCCCATTTGAGGTGGACGCATGTCTTTCCGCGGCGTACTTCTGCGTGGTCCATGAGGTCATCGTGCAGGAGGGTGAAGTTGTGGAATACTTCGAGTCCTACGGCAGGCATGAGTGCGGGCTCCACGTTGTCGCGGTAGAGGTTGTATGCCATGAGCATGAGGACGGGCCTGATGCGTTTCCCTCCGAGCGAGAGGACGTAGCGGATGGGGTCATAAAGGCCTCTTGGCTCACGTTCGAGGGGTAGGGAGGCGATGGTATCTTCCACCATCTGCAGGAGTTGTGTGCTGCGATACATTATTATATATTATATTATATAGAAGACCCCCCGACCCCTTTGTGGGGGAGGAGGGGTCATGTATGGGATTCCCTTTGAGATACTTTCTTAGTTCAGACGGAACATGACGGGCAGTGTGAAACGCGAGCGTACGGTCTTGTTGTTCTGCTTGGCGGGCTTCCACTTCGGCATCATCTTCACGACGCGTTCTGCTTCCTTCGAGAGGTTGGGGTCTGGGGAGCGGGCGGTCGTGACGTCAACGATGGAACCGTCCTTATTGACCACGAAGTTCACGATTACGCGTCCCTGTACGCCTTGTTCCTGGCAGATGCTGGGATACTTGATGTGTTCGCTGAGCCACTTGAAGCAGGCTTCGTCGCCGCCGGGGAACTGTGCGTTCTCCTCTACCATCTCGTAGATGCGGTCGTCATCATCGGCTTCCACAACCGGCCCTACGGGTCCAGTTACGACGGCTGCACTGGGAGCACCAGTACCCACAACTGCTGTGATGGCCTGGTTCATTTCCTCGGAGGTCTCTACCTCTTCCTCTGGGAGTTCGGTGTCATCTTCAACCTCGTTGATGAACTCCATTACGGTGGGGGCTGCTGCTGGGGGAGGAGACATTACTTCCTGCTGTTGTGTGATGGGAATCATGTCCTCTTCCATTCTGTAATCATAGATCTTGTCTTCTTCTACCACCTTAACTTCGCGCTGGGTGTACTCAAAGGCGACGAACATAGCTGCGAGCGCCAGGACGTAACCTATCAGCATGTTGGTCGATTTCTGACTTCTCAGCTCTTCGTTTACTGTTTTGTTTGCTTCCATGTTGTATTTTGTTGAATTTATTGTCCTGTGATGCGATATGTGCTACAAAATTACATCTTTTTTTTCATATAAGTATGCATCGGCGAAAGTTTTTTTTAGAATTTAATGTTTTTTTGTTCTTTCGGAGCGGTTGCTGGCTTTTTGATGCACTGGCTTTATGGTGTTCCAGATGTGTCAAAATGTAAGTTATCTGTCGATTCATCTTACAGAATGATATTTTCCATCGTGCCGAAAAAAGGCATGAAATGCGTTGAAATGGCTAACTTGGCAGGATGCCTTGTTCAACGCAATATGGAGGGTTTGCAATTCCATTATGTTTCATTGACAATTCCTCACGCCTTCCTTGGGTGAAAAATTACGCCGAAATCTGTCGAAAACTACGAAAAAACGGTCGATTTTGCCATCTGGAGTTGTCAATCCGCCACGCTGCTTTGATTTTTGCAAAATGTAACCTCTTGATACTCAGTATGGGTTCGATTTAAGCGCATTTCTCTGAAAAAATGACTGAAACCATGGCTGTGACCGATTTCGGTGTTTTTTATGCATCGCTTCAAAATCATAATGTAAGCGAAATGCCTTATTTTATGACATATTGTCAAACTTAGCGTCGCCTTTTGCACCTCTGTCGGAAATGCAGGCCGCTTGCCTTTCGTCAGCAGTCGCTGCAGATGCATTCTCCGGCAGATTATGTTTCGTGATGCAATAAATAGGGCCGCTCATACGTTTATATAATATAAAAAACAGGAGAAGTACTGTAAACAACGAACTTTTTTTCGTACCTTTGTGGCTGATTTATGAATAGATTCTTAAAGATACAACGTGCCTTGCTCCTTGCAGTCAGCATTGTGGCAGAAGGCGGGCAGGCTGTGCTCCGTGCTCAGGAGAGCGGCAGCGTGTTCAACTTCCTGAACCTGCCCGTATCATCCCACTCTACTGCGCTCGGCGGCAAGAACATCTCCCTCATAGAAGACGACATATCCCTCGCCATCCAGAACCCGGCCCTGCTGTCCGGCGTAAGCGACAAGACCATCGGCTTCTCCTTCATGACCTATATGCAGGGCTGTAATACGGGAGCCGCTGCATACTCCCAGCAAGTGGGAAAATATGGCAACTGGGGCGTCAATGCCCAGTTTGTGGGATACGGCTCGACTAAGGAAACCTTGCTCACCGGCGAGGAAGTAGGTGAGTTCAAACCGCTCGACCTCTGCATCGCAGGCCAGTACAGCCACCTCCTCAGCGAACGATGGGCGGGCGGCGTCTCTGCTAAAATTATCTATTCACACTACGGCTCCTACACGTCCTTCGCCCTGGCCACCGACCTCGGCCTTAATTACTATAACGAGGAGTCTGACTTCTCGTTCTCGATAACAGGCCGGAACCTCGGCGGACAGATTAAGAGCTTCGGCGACAAACACGACCGCTTGCCCGCAGACCTCCAGATGGGCTTCACGAAGTCCCTCGGTCATGCACCTATCCGAATATCCCTCACGATGGTCGACATGACGCGATGGTCGCGCGACGACTACTTCACGACCGGCGAAAAACTCAAGGGCAGCAGCATCTTCATCAACCACTTCGTCCTCGGCGCCGAGTGGGTCCCCAGCGACAGATTCTATGTCGGCATGGGCTACAACTTCCGGCGTGGCTACGAAATGGATGCTGCAGGCTCTTCCCATGCCGCAGGCCTTTCCTTCGGCGGCGGCATAAACCTCAAACGATTCAAGATAGGCGTTGCCTACGCCAAATACCACGTCAGCGCACCCACACTGGCTTTCACGCTGGCATATAACTTCCAAAAGAACAGAGAATAAGCCCATGAAACTGATTACAATAGCCATCGACGGCCACTCCTCCTGCGGGAAAAGCACAATGGCCAAAGACCTTGCCAAAGAGATA
The DNA here is from genome assembly GCA_905235305.1 of uncultured Bacteroidaceae bacterium. Lineage (GTDB taxonomy): Bacteria > Bacteroidota > Bacteroidia > Bacteroidales > Bacteroidaceae > Physcousia. The sequence continues at coordinate 53,690 of CAJOLC010000024.1, forward strand.
GGCTACATCTATATCGACACCGGCGCAATGTATCGTGCCGTCACCCTCTTTGCCCTCCATCACGGACTGATTACCGACGACGGCATCAACGAGCAAGCTTTGCGGAAACTCCTGCCCGACATCATGATAACCTTCCAGCTCAACGAGCAGACCGGCAGGCCTGACACCTACCTCAACGGCGTCTGCATCGAAAAGGAAATCCGCACGATGGAGGTCTCGAAGCACGTCAGCCCCGTCGCCGCATTAGGCTTCGTCCGCGAAGCAATGGTAGACCTGCAGCGCCTGATGGGTGAGGCCAAAGGCGTCATCATGGATGGCCGCGACATAGGAACAGTCGTCTTCCCAGACGCAGAACTCAAGGTCTTCGTCACGGCAAGTGCAGACGTGCGTGCCCAGCGCCGCTATGACGAACTGACGGCAAAGGGCGAGAAGTGCACCTTCGACGAGATTCTTGCCAACGTCCTGGAGCGTGACCGCATCGACTCCACACGCGCCATCGGCCCCCTCCGTCAGGCAGAAGATGCCATCGTACTCGACAACAGCAACATGACGATTCCGGAGCAGAAGGCTTGGCTCCTGGAACAATACCACAGAGCAGCAGCCGAATGACAATCGAAATCGACCAAGGCTCGGGCTTCTGCTTCGGCGTGACGCGCGCCATCGGCAAGGCCGAAGAAGAACTCGCAAAGGAGGAAAGGCTCTACTGCTTGGGCGACATCGTTCACAACGGCAAGGAATGCAACCGCCTCCAGCAGATGGGGCTCGTCACCATCAACCACGAGCAGATGCATGACATACACGATGCCAAGGTGCTCCTCCGTGCCCATGGTGAGCCCCCCTCTACCTATGCCCTTGCCCGCGAACATTCCATCAACCTCATTGACGCCACTTGCCCGGTCGTCCTGCACTTGCAGGAGCGCATCAAGAAGGAGTATGATGCCGACCCAGAGCATAAGAAGCAGATTGTCATCTTCGGCAAGAATGGTCATGCCGAGGTGCTGGGCTTGGTCGGGCAGACGGAAGAGACTGCCATCATCATTGAGTCTGCAGATGAGGTCAAGAAACTTGACTTCAGCCGCGACATCTGTCTCTACTCGCAGACCACCATGCCGCTCGACGAGTTCCGCAAGATAGTCGATTACGTCCAGCAGCATATCAGCCCCGATGCTACCTTTACTTACTACGATACTATCTGTAGGCAAGTGGCAAACCGCATGCCCAATATTCGCAACTTTGCCCTCAAGCACGATGCCGTACTCTTCGTCTGTGGCAAGAAGAGCAGCAATGGCCGCGTCCTTTTCAATGAATGTTGCCAGGCCAATCCCCGTTCCTATATGATAGATACAGCCAGCGAGATTGATGTCCGCTGGCTGCAAGGTTGTGAATCGATAGGCATCTGTGGTGCCACAAGCACACCTAAGTGGCTAATGGAGGAGTGCAAAGTAAAAGTCGAGCAACTGCTTGGCAGCGGTGAATGAAGTCCTTGCGCCGTTCAGAACGCTTTGCTCTGAGGCCTGAAGCAAGTCCGAAATCGTCGGATTGTGGTAGAAGTTCCCCAAGAGTTGCTCATTGATGCTTTCGTACATCCAGTACTTCGCCTGCTCTGCCCTGCGGTATTCAAAGTACCCGCTCTTCTTTACGAAGTCGAAATAGCTATAGACCATGTCCCAAATCTCCTTGATTCCATAGCCATAGAACCCGCTATATGTCATTACCTGAGGAGCCCAACCGCTTTCGGGAAGCGGAAAGAGCTGCAAGGCATTGCGGAAGTGAGTGGCTGCAAGCTGACATTTATCGACATTGTTGCCGTCGCATTTGTTGATGATGATGCCGTCGGCCATCTCCATGATGCCGCGCTTAATGCCCTGCAACTCGTCGCCTGTGCCGGCAAGTTGGATGAGGAGGAAGAAATCGACCATCGAGTGGCATGCCGTCTCGCTCTGTCCCACGCCGACGGTTTCGACGAAGATCTTGTCGAAACCTGCCGCTTCACAAAGGATGATGGTCTCGCGCGTCTTGCGTGCCACACCGCCCAGACTGCCTGCTGACGGGCTGGGACGAATGAAAGAGTCGGGATGTACGGCGAGCTTCTCCATACGAGTCTTGTCTCCAAGGATGCTTCCTTTCGTTCGTTCGCTGCTTGGGTCAATGGCAAGGACGGCAAGGCGCCCGCCATATTCCTTCAGAACATGAATGCCGAACTCGTCGATGCTGGTGCTCTTTCCGGCACCCGGCACGCCGCTGATGCCTACGCGGATGCTCCTTCCGGAGTGTGGCAAACACTTCTCGATGACTTCCTGGGCGATGGCTTGATGCTCGGGAATAGTGCTTTCGACCAGTGTCACAGCTTGTCCGAGGATTGTGATGTTGCCCTTCAGAATGCCTTCTACATAGTCGTTTGCCGTGAGACGATGACGAGCAAAGCGCTGTCTGTTGAGATGAGGATTGACGGAAGTGACTGGTGCCACGCCGCTGTTTACGGTCAAGCCTGCATATTCGGGATTGTTCTCAGGATGCTCCATTAACTTCTACATTAATATATTGTTTTGCCTGTCGTGGCGCATCTGTAATGAGCAGGACGCGCATACGGCCTTTGCTTTTGTTGAGGTAGTTTGCGCTGACGCTAATCTTCAGCTTTGTGCTTTTGCCAGGTCGGATCGTACTGTTGGCAATGCTGACTCCGATGGCTTTGTTGAAGACTTGTACCTGCTGGATGTGCAGATCGCTTTTGCCTGTGTTGGTGAGGATGATGGTTCGGGTGAGTGATTTCTTGCCGTTGAAGGCTTCCATCTCGACGGATGACTCGCTGATGCTGAGTACAGGCGCAGTGGCAAGCTTCTCTTCATCCATCTGGGCAAAACTTGGCAGGAGGATGGCCGAGACGAGTATCTCGTTCGTCTCACTTATCTTGTCGCCCATATATCGGGACAAGTATATGTTTGTCTGGTTGAGCCCGAGCGTGTTGAGCTTCTCGCTGTCGAGGGTGAGACGTATTGTGCCTGTCTTTCCTGCCGGTATGTCCTCGGGCAGGTATTCCGCTGAAAGATACGGCGGCAAGTGCATGAGTTCGGGACGGAAGGCAGTGCGGTCGGCATTCAAGAGGCGAAGCTCTGCCGTAGGACTGTCTCCGCGGTTGACGTCTTCAAACTCGATGTTGTTCGTCATGAGCCTTACATTGCCGAGGTCTATGGGGAACTCGTCGCTGTAGTCATGTATCTCGGTCACCACGGTGCCTTGAATGGCAAGGTAGGCAGGCTCCTCGGATGCGCTGGTCAGTACGGTTACTTCCTTATAGAAGGAGCCTAGTATCTTGGCATCGAAGGTAATGCCTATCTCTCCGCGAGAGCCTGCGGTGATCTCTGTCTTTGGAAACGAGACATTGATGCAGCCGCACGATGCTGTCACTTCTTTGATGAAGAGGGGCTTGTCGCCCTTGTTCGTGAAGCCGAGGCTGAACTCTCGTGGCTTCTGGAATTCCACCTCGCCCACCTTCTTGATATCTGTATCGGGCACGAAGCGGGGCTGTGCGAGAAGTGGTATGCAGGCCAATGGGCTGAGGAGGGAAAGGATGATATGTCGTTTCATTAGCCGTCATGTATGTTCTGAGATGCAAAGATACAAAAAAAATCAGACTTTAGGCTATTTCTCATAATTAATTGTTATCTTTGCATACGACATTGCTTGTTTATGCTATGAAAAAGTTCCTGTTGTTCCTCTATGCAGTCCTTCTCATTGTCTTGTTCAGCACCTGTTCGCCGCTCTATCCGTTGAATCCGTGGGACGATGCCAATGTCTATATGACCATAGGCAATGCCATGCTGGGCGGCAGGGAACTGTATGTGGACATCTTCGACCATAAGGGGCCGGTCCTCTTCTTCTTGCACGAATGGGCGGCAATGCTTTCGCGGGGCAGCTTTGTCGGCATATTCCTTGTCGAAATCCTGTGCTGCTACTGCTACCTCCTTTTTTCGTGGAAGACGATGCGGCTCTTTGCCCCGGCTTCAATGGCCTTGCCTCTGACGCTTTTCCTCGGCATTGTCACCTACACTTCCGACTTCTTCTGCTACGGCGACAGCGTGGAGGAGTTCGCCTTGCCCATACTGGCTCACAGCCTTTGGCTGTTGATTATGTACGTCAGGGACAGGCGGATGCCAACCTTCTGGCATTCGGCGGCGATGGGAGTGGGCGTGGGCTTGCTCTTCTGGATGAAGTTCAACCTGCTCTTCTTCTATGTAGGAGGACTCCTGAGCCTGTTCTACATCACCTGGAGGCGCCAGTCTCTCGCTGACTTCTGGCAAGTCGTAGGCCGTTCTTTCCTCGGCTTCCTGGCAGTGACGGCGGCGGTGCTGGCCTACTTTGCCGTGCATGGTACGCTGGCAGCCCTGTGGGAGTCGTACTTCATGGTCAACGTCGTGCAGTACCATGGCGTTGCCACCAACGGCGAACCGCCTTTCTGGTGGTTCAAGCTCGTGAAGCTCGGCATCTGGGCAGTGCTTATGGTGCCGGTCATCTTCCTCAAGGTCAGCCGCGACATAAAACTCCTCCTCTTCGGCACCTACGGCATTCTGGTCCTCTCGTTCGCAACCCTGACGGTCCAGTTCTACTACTTCCTGACGCTCTTCCCTTCCCCTGCTTGCCAGCTTCCTCCCTTCGGCTCCCCATGCAGTCGGCACAACTCGCAAGAGCACAAGGCTATACGTCACGCTGCTCGTTATTGCCGTCCTCGACGTAGCCACCAACTGGAACATCGTCACGCTGCTGAACGGCACGTTCCCAAACAGTGTGCTCGAGATGGCTGAGATAGTCATCCGCAACAATAGCGACGACAGCGAGGTGCTCACTTTCAGCAGCTACGACACAGGCATCTATCAGCACACACGCCACCTGCCTCCTAACCGCAACTACTTCTTGTCCAGCATCATCGACCCAGAGATTAAGCGCGAACAAGCCGAGTGTGTGGAGTCGGGAAAGGTCAGATATCTGGCCCGCACGATAGGGGCCATCAACACTTGCCACGAGTATTACGACGCACCCATCCCTGCCAACTATCGCCTCGTCTATGAGCGCAGTGAGCTTTTCCGTTACCGTTTCATCTGGCAGCCCCTCAGCTATCTTTGGAACCTTACCTGGCCCAGGCCGCTGCTGAAGCACGTCATGTCGCCCGTTGCCAAACAGCAGCTGATGCTCTTGTATGAGCGTCAACCTTAGTCGCCCGACGGAAGGGGCAATCAACGCAACATATTGTATCGGCTCAGGCATTATCCCGAACCGGTCGTCAAGTAGCCCTTCATCACTCGCTCCTTGCACCTTCTTCTTGCCCCCCATTACTATGGGTTGTTTGAACATACATGTATATTCAATTGAACATACATGTACATTCAATTGCACATACATGTATGTTCAAACAACCCCCTGTACTATCTCTTCCGATGCGGAAGGGTGGAGTAGGGTATGAAACAGGGTAAAAGCGTGAAATAAGAGTCGAACGATCTGTCAGGAATTATATCGTATCGGCCCATGCATTGTCATGGAGGAACAGCAGGTGCCTTCCGGGACCGGTAAAGCCCCCTTATTACACAAAACTTCCGACTGCCATTGCAGACGGAAGAAATAGGATGCTTTCCCGAAACCTTGCCGGAGAGCAATATTATATAATGTATAGGAAATCGAGGGAAACCGTGTGCGGCGGACTACTTCTCCCTCTTCCTCGCAGTGAACTTCACTACGGTGCGGATGACCAGATAGTTCGTCACGGCACTGATGGCCGCCATGGGGAGGTAGGCAATCGAGTCGTCAAGGCCGAAAGTTTCCACAAATAAAAGCATGAGCCCCATGCGTACCACAAAGAGATTGAACATGTGGGCTCCTATGATTCCCACCAGGCTTGTCACGGAGGAACCCGTCTTGAAGGTCCAATAAACCGTGAGCAAGTAGTTGACACAAAGCGAGATGACGTAGCCGGAGACGAGTGCCACCTGGTAGGGAGCAAAGAGGCGCACCACATAGAACACGGCTGCGTCGATCAACGCACACGTTCCCCCGACGATGCAGAAGCGGATGAATTGCTGCACCTCCTGCTCCTTCAGGAGCCTCTTTATGCTGTCTTTTACCGTCATCTAACGTTGTCTTGCCGGTCAGTCTGGTTGGTTCTTCTTGTAAGACTTGAACCTAAGTTTCAGCACCCCGAAGAATGCTTCCGAGAAGATACCTCCCGACATCTTGCTCGTCCCCAGTTCGCGGTTGACGAAGACCACAGGCACTTCCTTGATCTTAAAGCCAAGGCGAAGGGCAGTATACTTCATCTCTATCTGGAAGGCATAGCCCTTGAAGCGTATCTCATCCAGACGAATCGTCTCAAGCACCTTCCTCGTCCAGCAGACGAAGCCGGCTGTCGTGTCGCGCAAACTGATGCCGAGCACCGTACGGACGTAGGCGGATGCATAGTATGACATGAGTACGCGACCGATAGGCCAGTTCACCACATTCACGCCCGTGATGTAGCGGCTGCCGACAGAGACGTCGAATCCCTCATCATGACAGGCAGCATAGAGCCTGGGCAGGTCGTTCGGCGAGTGACTGAAGTCGGCATCCATTTCAATCACATAGTCATATCCGTGTTCCAATGCCCACTTGAAACCACAGATGTATGCCGTGCCAAGTCCCAGCTTCCCGCTCCGCTCCACAATATGGACGCGTTCCTGCAGGTCGCCTGCCATAAGGCCTTTTACGATGCTTGCAGTTCCGTCGGGGCTTCCATCGTCGATGACAAGGACGTCGAACGGCTTGCTGAGCGACGTGACGGCACGGATGATGGCCTCGATATTCTCTTTCTCGTTGTAGGTCGGGATAATGACTATGGTATCTGATTTCATTGCGTAGTTTAAGTCTTTGTTTGAAGTCATAATTTCACTCTTTCTGCCACAAGTGATTCACCCATGAAGATGGAGGCTTTCTCCCCAAAGAGATCTGCTTGCTCAGTAGTCAGGAAACGTGCCGTACCCTCTGTGGTGATGCACTTCTCCATATCTGGATGGCGAGCGAGATAGCCCTTCAGGCTCTGTGCCACATAATTGCCTTGTTCGATAATGTGTATATCTTCGGGAATGTACTTGCGAATCTTTCCGAGGAGCATAGGGTAATGTGTGCAACCGAGGATGATGCTGTCTATGAGAGGATCGCGTTGAAGCAGGCTCTCCGTTCGCTTCCGGACGAAGTAATCTGCCCCTGGGCTGTTATGTTCATCGTTCTCAACAAGCGGGACCCACATAGGACAGGGCTCGCCAGTCACCTGTATATCGGGCCATAGCTTAGCTATTTCCAGTTCATACGTATTACTGCGTATCGTGCCGGGCGTCGCCATAATGCCAACATGACGTGTCGTGGAGATGTCTCCGACAACTTCAACCGTGGGGCGTATCACGCCAAGAACCCTACGCTTGGAATCCAGTTTCGGAAGATCGACCTGCTGAATCGTGCGCAGTGCCTTGGCAGAAGCCGTGTTGCAAGCCAGTATTACCAGATGGCAACCTTGCCCGAATAGGTAGCGGACAGCTTGAAGCGTGAACTCGTAGACCACTTCAAAGGAGTGTGTGCCATAAGGCGCTCTGGCGTTGTCTCCTAAATAAAGATAGTCATACTGAGGCAAAGTCCTGCGGATTTCACGCAAGACAGTCAGTCCGCCATAACCAGAGTCGAAGACTCCAATGGGACCGGCTTCTCCCGTCTGCGGCAAGTGGACAGTCATCTCCTCCTTAGTTCACTGTTTCTTCCTGAGCCGGGCTGGGAGAGGACGCCTCGGCTTCAGTAGCTGTAGGCAAGCCGAGTTTCGTCCGGACAATGTTCGTCACGTCAACACCCACTACAGGATTGATGTACGGGCAAGTGTTATTGTCAATGTTGAGGATATAGCCATAGCCCATTTCCACACCGACCTCGAGCAATGTCCTGTTCAGGCGTTTCTGGGCTTCCTGCATCAGGTCTTTCTCTGCCTGGGCAAGCAGCTCCTGCGACTTCATGCGGAATGCTACACCGTTCTCCATTAAAGTCTGCAGCTCTGCCTGACGTTTCTGCATGATGGCCTGAGGAAATTCCTTCTGTCCTTGCAGGAAATCCACGAACTTCTGCTGGAACTCCTCCTCGCCTTTCTGTGCCTCAGCCTCATACTTGGCCTTCAAGGCAGCCAGATCCTGTGTTGCCTGTGCATACTCGGGCAGTTCCTTGAGCACTTGGTCATAGCTGATGTAGCCGAACTGTATCTGTGCATGACTCATGATACAGGACAGCAATAGCGGAAGAATGAATGACAAGCGTTTCATAGGTACAGAAGTAATGTGGTTATTGTATGCCTAATTCTTTCTTCACCTGATCGGTGATGTCAGTGCTGAGTGTCGTGCTGACGAAAGGAATGACGCCTGCGCTGGTGTCTACGATATAGACATAGCCACCGTCTTCACCAATCTTCTTCACTACAGCCAGCACTTTCTCGCTGATTTCACTCATCTTCTCTGCTTGTGCTTTCTGCAGGGCAGCCTGATTGTCCTGGTAGGACTGCTGCAGGCGTGTGTAGAGGTCATTCAGCTCCTGCTCGCGACGCTGACGGACATTGTCCAGCAGGTTAGCCTGCTCCTTCTGGTACTCCTCGCTCTTCTTCTGCAACTCGTCCTGCATCAGCTTCATGTCGTCCTCATATTGCTTCTGCATGGCCTGCAACTCTTCCTGAGCGGTGTTGTACTCCTTCATGTTAGGAATGATGTCTGCAGTGTTGAAGTGAGCAAACTTCTGAGCGCAAAGGCTCATGGGAGCCATCATAAGGATGGCAATCATAATCTTTTTCATAATCTTGGATATTATTTATTCTGTGTTGTTCCGTTATAAGTCTATAAAAGTTATTCCTTAATGATTAGTTATAGCCCAGCTTAGTCAGGACTTCGTTTGAAATGTCGATCTTCGGGCTTGCAAATATGATGCCGGCATCGCTGGCACGGTCCAGGACAAGGCTGTATCCCTTTAGGTCGCAGATATCCTTGACGGCATTGTAGATCTCCTCTTGGATGGGAGCCATCAAACTCTCGCGCTTCTTGTAGAGTTCACCTTCGGGGCCGAAGTACTTCTTCTTCAACTCCGCAGCTTCCTTTTCCTTCGCAACGATGGCGTCTTCTCGTTTCGTCTTTTGTTCCTCACTAAGGAAGACGGCTTCTGACTGATAGTTCTTGTATAGCGTTTGTGCTTCAGTTGTCAGGACATCAACTTCCGCCTGCCACTTCTTGCTTACCTGATTGAGCTGTTCATTGGCGCGCTCATAGGCGGGAATGTTCTTCAGGATGTAGTCCATGTCGACCAGAACAAACTTTTGTGCCCAAGCTGTCGAACTGCTCAGCACTATCAGCAATGCAATCAAAATCTTCTTCATAGTTGTTTCTGTTTGGTTTATAATGATGTTTAACTTATTCTTTTTAGAATTCCTGTCCAAGGATGAAGTGGAAGTGGCTGCCAGAATAGGTGCTGCTAAATACCTTGTCGAAGCCGTAAGCCCAGTCGATACCCAGCATGCCTACCATAGGCAGGAAGATGCGAGCACCAATGCCTACAGAACGCTTCATGTCAAGAGGATTGAAATTCTTGATCTCGCTCCATGCATTGCCACCTTCGGCAAAGACCGTACCATAAAGATTGGTGCTTGGACTTAAAATGAATGGGTAGCGCAGCTCTACAGTGAAGCGGTCGTAAGCATAACCTGCTTCTCCTCTTGGTGTCAGTGAACCGTTGTCGTAGCCACGTAAGCCGATTGTTTCCGTCGCATAGGTTGTGCTGTAACCACTCGTTCCGTCTCCGCCGACATAGAATGTCTCGAAAGGTGAGCGCTTGTCTTTGTTGTAGTGACCAAGAATGCCGAATTCAACGCGGGTGGATAATACGAAACATTTCTGGGCACTTCCTAAAGCAGTATATGTGCGGCTCTTGAATTTCCACTTATGATACTCAATCCAAGTATACTTTTCCTGCAATTCATTATTATATGTCGGACTGTTGCTGTTCGTTGCAAGGTTTGCATAATCCTTTTTTATGAAAGCACTATATGGCGGAGTCAGAGAGACGCTGAACATGACTTCGGAACCTTTTCTGGGATAGATGGGGAAGTCGCTGCTGTTTCGGCTTAAGGTCACTCCGATGTTGATGTTGTTGCAGTTACCGTTTGACATAAGGAAGTACTGCCAGTTCTTCAACATATATCTGGTATAACTCAATTCCAGAGAAAGGTTGAACCAGTCGTCCGGCCAACGCAGACGTTTTCCCCAGCCTACAGACAGACCGAAGAGCATCACATATTTGTCAGGGTCATAGTAATTGTCATAATAGTTGTAGCCATTTCCATAGCCATAGTATCCGCCTAAGAAACTGTTATAGTAGTTATTGTATGCGGCGGAGTTATAGTAGTTGTCACTTACATCGGTCTGCTTCGAGAAGAAGGCGCTAAGGTTAAATGCATTCGGACGTTTTCCGCCAAACCAGGGATTCATGTAGCTGACACTGTATGCCTGATAATAGCGACCATTTGTCTGTCCGCTAATGCTAAAGGTTTCTCCGTTACCCATAGGCATGACTCCCCTGCGAAGTCCTTTCTTGCTGAAAAGGTTGGCCATGCAGAAGTTGCTGAACTTAAGTCCAATGCGCCCGATTACACCTGTTTGTCCGTAACCAAGCGAGAATTCAATCTGGTCGTTGGTCTTTTGGGTGAGGTTCCAATTGATGTCTACAGTGCCGTTTATTTGGTCGGGTTCAACCTTGGGGTCCATGTTCTCGTCGAAATGTCCAAGTGATGCGAGCTCACGGTAGGAACGTACGAGTGCATCTCTTGAGAACAGGTCACCGGGTTTGTTGCGAAGTTCTCTTCGTACTACATTCTCATAGACCTTGTCATTGCCACTGATGCGGACATGGCTGATGTGGGCCTGTGGGCCTTCATAGATGCGAATCTCCAGGTCAACGGAATCGCCTACGATATTTGTCTCGACTGGTTCGAGTTTAGAGAACACGTAGCCATTGTTATAGTAAAGGTTGCCAATGGCATTCTCGTCAACCATCAGGCGGTCATTGAGAAGTTTCTGGTTATAGACATCGCCCTTCTTCATTCTCAGCTCTTGACTAAGGCCGTCGGTCGGATAAAGAGTATTTCCCACCCATTCGATGTTGCGAATATAGTACTTCTGTCCTTCCTCGATGCTGAGATATATGTTGACATCTTGCTCATTATATGGCACGACGCTGTCTGCTACGATAATAGCGTCACGGTAGCCCAATTCTCCGTATTTTACGAGCAGATTCTCTTTGGCTTCCTTGTACTTTGCATCAACGAACTTTTTACTTCTGAACCAGCTGGCCATCGAGTGCTTTTCGTGTATCTTCTTCAGGACGCCTGACTTGATGAGGTTGCCCTTAATCTTCTTTGTGCTGAGATGGTCGTTGCCTGTGATGTAGATGTGGTGTATCTTTACTTTATCTTTCCTTTCTATATTGACATCTACGATAATCTTGTCTGGTGCTCCTGCATCATCTCTCTGGACGATGTTTATTTCGGCATTCTTAAAGCCTTTCTCGGAGAAGTATCTTTCCGCGAGGATCTTTGCGCGGTCAATCATGTTGGGCGTCAACTGGTTGTCCTTTACCAGTCCTAACTTCTCTTTTAGGTCGTCGCGTTCATTCTTCCTTACGCCATTGTAGTTAACCTCGGAGATGCGAGGACGTTGGGTGAGTTGAATATGAAGGTATGCAGAGTCGCCGACAAGGCTGTCCACACTGATTGCCACATTGCTGAAGAGTCCGTTGCGCCAATAACGTTTCACGGCTTTTGTTATCTCTTCGCCGGGAATCTCTATCTTTTGTCCTTCTTCCAGTCCGCTAAGGCCAATGAGGAGTCGTTCGTCGTAGTTCTTGACGCCGTCGATAGTAATCTGTCCGATGTAATACTGTCTTGGCGTACGGCTGTAGTCAATATCTGGAGCAACTTCGCGACGCACTACTTGCGAGAGCATAGGAAGGAGAAATCCAAAGAGGCTTAATAATATGAGGTAAGTCCTTTTCACTTTTCTTTTCGGTAGTTTCTTATATAGTGGTGTTCAGCCTTTGGTGACTTGTTCTCCGGTCATGCCAAAGCGTCTTTGCCTTTGCTGGTAGGAAGCGATGGCTTTATGGAGGTCTTCCTCGAGGAAGTCAGGCCAGAAGGTGTCGCAGAAATAGAACTCGCTGTAGGCACATTGCCAAAGCATGTAGTTGCTGATGCGTAGTTCTCCACCTGTCCGGATGAGCAGGTCGGGGTCTGGCATGAAGTTTGTTTCGAGGTGTTTTGAGATATATTCTTCGTTGATGTCCTCTGGTTTGATGTGTCCGGCTTGTGCTTCACGGACGGCATCTTGCATGGCCTTAGTCAGTTCCCATCTGCTGCTGTAATTGATGGCAGTGATGGCTGTCATGCGTTTATTGTCCTTGGTGTTTTCCATGCAATCCAGGATTCTCTGGCGTGCAGGTGCAGGCAGTCTGTCGAGGTCGCCGATGTAGCGAAACCTGACATCATTCTTCATGAATATCTCATCCTCGAGCTTGTCGACCACAAGGTCCATGAGCATCTTCACTTCTGCTTCCGGGCGGTTCCAGTTTTCTGTGGAGAAGGTGTACATCGTCAGGTACTTGACGCCGAGCCTTGCGCATTCGGAGGTGATGCGTGTTATGTTGTCTGCTCCTTGCAGGTGTCCGCTCGAGCGAGGCAATCCTCTTTTCTGTGCCCATCGTCCATTGCCGTCCATGATGATGGCTATGGATTGTGGTATGTTGTTTCTGTCGAGTTGGCTTGCTGCGAGCCTTTTTTCAAAGTCCATGTTGCTGATATAATCTACTAATTGTTACATTTTCTGAGTTTCGGGAACATGTCGTATGTGATGAAGAACATGGCGAAACTGTATGTGTCTTTGTTCTTGAGGAATCCGCTTTTTACGCCGAAGGGGTCGTTCAGCTGTGTTCCTTCGGGTGTGGCATCGAGTTTGTCGGTCGTGCTGAAGCGCATGGTCCATTCGAAGCCGATGTTTATGCGGGGCCTGACTTTGTATTTCACGCCGAGTCCGATGGGTATGTTCATGCCGCCGCAGGTGCCTCCTCCGCCTCCCATTCCTATTGTGACTCCGAGTCCAGCGAGGATGTATGGTGTGATGCGGCTGTTGCCTTTGTAGCCCACTCCTGTTCCGAAGCCCCAGAAGTTCAGTTCGAATTGTGCGCCCAGGTCCATGATGTTCCTCGAGAAGTTTACTTGTGTGGGGATGCCACCTTCGGGGGTTTCGCTATAGGCATCGGTTGGGAGGAATCCGTCGGTCGTTCCGTGGATGTGTCCGAATGCGAGGTTTGCCTTGACAGCCATGCGGGGGTTGAGGATGCGGCGTGCTGTGATGGCTCCCATTGCGCTGAGGTTGGCAAAGGGGACACTGTTGGCATCGCCTATGTAGAAGCATCCGCCGAGTCCTGCACCCATATCCATCTTGTACTCCACCTCATCTTCTGCTGTTGCTGCGAGGCAGAGGACGAGGCAGAAGAGGGTTATTGCTGTGCGAAACCAAGTCTGTTCAGTCTTCCTCGCCATACTTGTGTGTTTGTGATTATCCAGATGAAGTTGTTCTCGTCGACGGTGCTTGTGATGCATTCCTCAGTGCCTTCCAGCTCGGCAGGCAGGCGAATTTCCGTGCTTGGACGCCAGGTGATGCCGTAGTCTCTGCTGACGAAGATGGCAGCGAGTGCTTGTCGTGTGCCGTCGGCAGATGCTCCTCCGAAGGCGATAAGGTTGCCGTCATAGGGGAGGAGGTTGAAATAGTAGAGCTGCGGACATGGGATTGTGTTGTCGGGACTAATGGGGTAGTAGATCCATTGGGCATCTGCTTCGGGTTCGTTGTCGTTCCACATCTTGCTCCAGACTACGGCGTGGTCGCTGTCCTCTCTGTGTCCGACCAGGATGATACGCCTATTGCCATTGTCTTGTTCAGTGGTTAATGCCCTGAAGTTGGCCTGCGGGAGCATTGTGGCTTCCGTGTCGAGCGCTTCTTCCTTCCAGTCGGTTCCGTTTGCGGAGCTGAGCAGTTTGCCTTCGGAGATGGCGTAGAAGAAGTCTTCCGTCTTTTCGAAAAGGGTCAGATTTGCTGCCGTGTATGCTCCTGCTTGCGTCCATTCTTTGGCATCGGTTGAGGTGAGGACCTTGCCGTCGCTTGTGCTGAGATACAGGTTCAAGCCTTGCTGACGCAGGGTTTGCACGTCGGTTTCTGCGGGCAGGTTGGTTTCGGCTTCTTCCCAGGTGCCTTGTGCTTCAATGCCGGAGCGTTCGAGAAGGACGATTCCTTCGGTTTTCTTTCCGAGTACCATCAGTTTGTCGTTCAGGGCAAATGCTTTAAGGTCGGTCATTTCGGCAAATGCTTCTTCGCTTTCGCACATGTTCCAGGAGATGGAATCCCCTTCTTGTTGATGGACGTTGACTTTCAGAGTGTAGATGCGCTCGCTGTTCTTGTCGTTGCTTGTCAGCTTGAGCTGCAGTGGCTTTGTCAGGTCGAGGCTGTCTGTAGCGTTGTATGCGGTCCAATTCTCTGTGCCGATGTCGCTGTAGGCGAGCATTGAGCCGTCGAAGGCAATGGAGATGACGACTCTGTCAAGCTGGCTTCCGTAGGGAAGGGAATCGCGGTTTTCGATGGCGCCGGTGCGTTGGTCGATGGTCATAGCGTAGTAGCTTCCGGTGAAGGAAGTGTTGAGTGTCCTCGTCTTGCGTTTTATGTTTCCCAGCGTCACACTCTTTATGTAGCAGTAATCGTTGTTGGGTGCTTCCACGCTGTCGTTTTCGGAGCACGATGATGCCAGGGTCATCAGTGCCATCAGCCACAGGAAGCAGCGTACCGCGGCGGTTAGTCGTATCGTTTTTGTTGTGCGCATTGCGTGTACCTATAGTTTCAAGGTGCAAAGATACGAATATTTTCCCATTCGGCAATTGTAATTTACGATTTATGCCCAAATAATTGCTTATTTTAAGTTTAATTAGGGAAAAACCGCCGCCACATAAGGCGTTGTGCCGTTCAATGGGAGGTGCTTTGCGCCGCATCGCGGCGGTCGGGTTGCCGTGCCGTAGTTGCCGGGTCGGCCTGCCTTGCCGGGTCGGTAGATGAAATCTTCCGAAAATGTAAAGATTTTTCCTTCCATCGCGCGTTCTGGGCCACTTTTTCTGCTCGCGTGGCGCAGAAGCCCACCCGATGCAGGAAAATGGCTTAAATCGAATAGGCGTTGATATTCAGTCGGTTACAAATTAGGATTTTGGGACGCATTGTTAAGAAAGTACCGATGGACTGTGCTTTGCTGACAAACGAGGCGTAATTTGATGCCAAATTCACTGTGCTTCGTCGGCGAATGCAATAGGGAGGATTTATCAACGCAGTATATTGCGTTGGCAAACACAGGCTATTGCGTTGGACATTTCACTATACTGCGTCTCCAAAGATGGCTGCATGTGTCAACCGATTTTGTAAACTTTTTTCCTGGTCTTTGGCTACAGTTTTTCCCATTTCTCGACCTTGTTTTTGCCGAAGAACTGTTTGCCTGCCGGTTTCGCCTCTGCGAGGATGGGTGCCCGGACGCCTTCACCCAGGCAGAAGGGGGCAGTCTCGATGCGTGCTTCGTCCCAAAGGCCTTTGTCGATAAAGCTTCCGAGGAGCTTCGCGCCGCCCTCCACGAGGAGGCTCTGAATGCCCCGCCGGTAGAGGTCTGCCAGTATGTCTTCGATGCTCTCGTGTGTGTAGATGACCGTCGGAGTACTGCCGTCCTTCAGGTGCAGGGTAGGGGGGAGGGCGTCGTGGCGGTCGATGGTGAGGCGCAAAGGGTTGGGGCCGGGCCAGAGCCTTGTGGTGAGCGTGGGATTGTCTGCGAGGGCAGTGTTCGTGCCAACGAGGATTGCGCCGCTACGAGCCCTGAGGCGATGCACAAGGGTCTGTGTTAGGGGGGTGGAGAAAATAAGCCGCTCCCCGACTCTCTCCAGGGGAGAGGAAGACGTGTCGCTGCCTGTCACCCCTCCTACGGAGTGGCTGGGGGAGGCTCCCATATACCCGTCTTTGCTCTGGGCCCACTTCAGGGTAATCCACGGACGGTGCTTCTCGTGGAAGGTAAAGAAGCGGCGGTTCAGCTCGCGGCACTCCTCTTCGAGCACGCCGACCGTCACCTCGCAGCCGGCCTCCTGCAGTTTCCTGATGCCCAAGCCGTTGACCTTTGCAAACGGATCTGTGCAGCCCACGACGACCCGCCGTATTCCCGACTCGATGATGAGGTCTGCGCAGGGCGGCGTCTTGCCGTAATGGGCGCAAGGCTCCAGGCTGACGTAGATGGTGCTGCGGCTTAGGAGATGCCTCTCCCTCACGTTGCCGATGGCGTTCACCTCGGCATGAGGGCCGCCGCAGCGGCGATGGTAACCTTCGCCAATAATGCGCCCGTCGCATACCACCACGGCTCCGACCATCGGATTGGGTGCCGCTCCGGCCTCTCCACATCGAGCCAGTTGCAGGCACCGCTGCATGAATATTATGTCATTAACAGTATTGAATTCCTCATTCTTCATCCTTCGTTCTCCTTTTTTTTGTATCTTTGCAGCATGAAAGCACTGCAGCAGTTACAGCAGAAATATGGCTCGGGCGAGGGTAGGGCACTTTATGAGCTTATCCTCAGGCAGCGGTTCGGCCTCTCTCGCACAGACATTCTCCTCGGCAAAGGTACGATTTTATCGGCAAAGAACAATGAGGAGTTGCAAATAATTGTCGATAGAGTTGCCAAAGGCGAGCCCGTGCAGTATGTCCTGGGCTATGAAGAGTTCTGCGGAAGAATGTTCCGGGTCGGTCCGGGCGTGCTTATTCCCAGGCCCGAGACGCAGGGTTTGGTGCGCCTCGTGGAGCAGAACGTGGCTCCGGGAAGTACAATCCTCGACATCGGAACCGGCAGTGGATGCATCGCCGTAACGTTGGCGTTGGCAGGTTACAAAGTGAAGGCTATCGATGTTTCGGATGATGCTCTCGACATCGCCAGGCAGAATGCCGAGCGACTCGGCGCGGAGGTGGAGTTCGAGAAGCAGGATATATTTCAAGGTTCAAGGTTCGATGTTCAATGGAATACTATCGTCAGCAACCCTCCGTACATCTGTGAGAGCGAGGCTTCAACGATGGACGTTAACGTCCTCGACCATGAGCCTCACCTCGCGCTCTTTGTTCCAGACGACGACCCTCTGCTCTTTTACAAGGCAATCAGCGAGTTCGGACGGGAGCATCTTGCAGGCGGAGGACAAATCTTCCTCGAGGTCAACCGTGCCTATGCCGTGCAGGTCAAGGAGCTCCTTCAGCAGAAACGCTACGGAGAGGTGCAGGTCGTAAGGGATGATTATGATAATGATAGGTACGTATGGGCAAGAAAGATTCAGGACTAATGCCAATGGAAGTGGCGCTGAACAAGGCTGCGGCCCTTTGCAGCGGCAGTGAGCATTGCAAGTCTCAAGTAATGGAGAAGCTCTCCCTATGGAATGTGTCGCCTCAGGATGCGTGCGACATCATCGACCGCCTCGTGAAGGAGAAGTACATAGACAACAGTCGCTTTGCCCGAGCATACTGCCACGACAAGTTCCGCTTCGCTCATTGGGGCCGCATCAAGATAAGGCAAATGCTCCGACACCTACGTATCAACGATGAAGAAATCGAGGAGGGAATGGCCGCAATCAACGAAGAAGATTATCTCGAAACATTGGAAGATGTCCTTCGCGCCAAGGACCGCACCCTGAAGGACAAGGATAAATACCTTCGTAAAGGCAAGCTTGTCCGCCATCTTCTCTCGCGAGGTTTCGAGACGGAACTTGCCATAAGTGCCGTCGATTCGTACTTGAAGTTAGGGTAGGGCACAAAAAAACTCCTGCCGCTTCGTGTGGAGCAGCAGGAGTCGAAGGTATGAATAATAAATCTTCTTACTTTTTGTTCAGATAGAGATCTGCCTGAACAGCGCAAGCCACAGAGCAGCCCACCATCGGGTTGTTGCCGATGCCGAGGAAGCCCATCATCTCCACATGGGCAGGCACTGAGCTGGAACCAGCGAACTGGGCGTCAGAGTGCATGCGGCCCAATGTGTCGGTCATGCCGTAGGAAGCAGGACCTGCTGCCATGTTGTCGGGATGAAGCGTACGACCTGTACCGCCACCGCTGGCTACGCTGAAGTATGCCTTGCCTGCGCGAATGCGTTCCTTCTTGTAGGTTCCTGCAACGGGATGCTGGAAGCGGGTGGGGTTAGTGGAGTTGCCAGTAATGCTGACGTCAACGTCTTCCTTCCAGAGGATGGCCACGCCTTCGCGAACGTCGTCTGCGCCATAGCAGTTCACGGCAGCACGAGGACCGTTCGAGTAGGCGATGCGCTTCACTTCCTTCAGCTCGCCAGTAAAGTAGTCGAACTGTGTCTGTACATAGGTAAAGCCGTTGATGCGGCTGATGATCATGGCTGCGTCCTTGCCCAGGCCGTTGAGGATGCAACGGAGGGGCTTGTCGGCTGGTCTTGACTTGTTGGCCATTTGCGCAATCTTGATGGCGCCTTCTGCTGCTGCAAAGCTCTCGTGACCTGCCAGGAAGGCAAAGCACTTCGTTTCGGGGCTGAGCAGACGGGCAGCCAGTTCACCGTGTCCGATACCTACCTTGCGGTCATCGGCAACAGAACCAGGGATGCAGAAGCTCTGCAAACCTTCACCGATATAGTTGGCTGCTTCGACGGCATCCTTGGCCTTCTCCTTCAGGGCAATGGCTGTACCTACCACATAGGCCCACTTTGCATTCTCGAAGCATATCATCTGTGTCTCTTCACAAGTCTTGTAAGGATCAAGGCCAGCAACTTCGCAAATCTGGTTGGCCTCCTCGATGGAAGCAATACCATGTTTGTTAAGGCAAGCAAGAATTTGCTTGATGCGACGGTCTTGTGACTCGAATTTCACTTCACGTATCATAATCTTATCCTCCTATTCTTTACGTGGGTCAATACTCTTCACGGCACCGTCCCCTTTGTGCGACCGTATGTGCCAGTGACACTCTTCAGGGCTTCGTCAGCAGGCACGCCTTTCTTGATGGCATCCATGAACTTGCCCATGTGAACGAACTCGTAACCGCAAACCTGGTCGTCCTTGTCGAGGAACATCTTGGTGATGTAACCCTCGGTGAGCTGCAGGTAGCGTGTGCCCTTGGCCTTTGTGCCATAGAGAGTACCCATCTGCGAGACAAGGCCCTTGCCGAGGTCTTCGAGGCCGGCACCAATCATCAGGCCACCTTCCGAGAAGGCGCTCTGTGTGCGACCATAGACAATTTGGAGGAAGAGCTCGCGCATGGCGGTGTTGATGGCATCGCAGACGAGGTCGGTGTTGAGAGCTTCAAGGATGGTCTTGCCAGGGAGAATCTCACTTGCCATGGCAGCAGAGTGCGTCATGCCAGAGCAACCGATGGTCTCGATGAGAGCCTCTTCGATAATACCGTCCTTGACATTGAGCGTCAGCTTGCAAGCACCCTGCTGAGGAGCGCACCATCCGATGCCGTGGGTTAAGCCGCTGATGTCCTTGATTTCTTTTGCCTGGACCCATTTTCCCTCTTCGGGTATGGGAGCAGGACCATGGTTGGGACCTTTGGCCACACAACACATGTTCTGAACTTCGTGTGAATAAACCATAGTAATTTACAATTTAACGATTTACAATTTACTATTTATTTACGATTTTACTATTTAGTAATTTTCAGTGCGGTAACAATTCTTCATTCAGTACCCCAGTTCCTTCACTATCTGACTTATCTTCTCCATCGTGGTGAGTCGGGTTGGGACGAGAGGCAGCCTGAGTACATTCTGGATCATTCCCATTTCGCTGAGCATGGCCTTCACGCCTGCTGGGTTGCCATCGACGAATAGAAGTTTGAAGAGTTCTGTGAACTTGTGATGTATGGTGAGCGATGAGCTGTATTCTCCCTTGAGTGCAAGGCGTACCATGCGGCTGAACTCTGCAGGGAGTGCGTTGCCTATTACGCTGATGACGCCAACTGCTCCGAGTGTGATGAGCGGGAACGTGATGCCGTCGTCGCCGCTGATGACGTCGAAGTGCTTGGGCTTGTTCTTGATGATGTCGTCCATCTGCGTGATGTTGCCGCTGGCTTCCTTGATGGCGACGATGTTTTCGAAGTCGCGTGCCAGCCGCAGTGTTGTTTCGGCCGTCATGTTGACACCAGTGCGGCCGGGTACGTTATAGAGGACGACGGGCACGGGGCTTGTTTTGGCGATGGCGGCGAAGTGCTGGTAGAGACCTTCCTGCGAAGGCTTATTGTAGTAGGGGCAGACGCTCAAGATGCCGTCGATGCCCTTCCAATCTTCGTTTTGTAACTCATCTAAGATGGCAGCCGTGTTGTTGCCGCCGCACCCCATCAACAGAGGCACTCGCCCAGCCACACGTCCTACCAAATGTTCCTTTAACAATCTTTTCTCTTCGCGGCTCAGCGTCGGAGTTTCAGCAGTAGTGCCCATGATGCAGAGGAAGTCTGCTCCTCCCTTTATTTGATATTCCACCAGACGGTCGAGCGCATCAAAATCGATGCTTCCGTCTGCCTGAAAAGGAGTGATGAGGGCAATGCCGAGGCCGCGGAACTTATTTTGTGCCATATAGTTTGCATCGAATCAGAAAAAAAGATATTTAGAGAATTAGAAGCACCGCTGGCCTCGCCCTTCTCACTATCTTAATTCCTAATTGTCTTATTCTTTAATTTATTCGCGCTGCAAAATTACAAAAATAAGTTGATATAACAAAAAGAAAGTGGAAAAAACAACCCAAGAGCCTGTACGAGGCATCCCAATCTTCCACTTTCGTGCCGACTTCAGTTAAAGATTAGATACGTTTAGTCACCCAAGTAAACGTGTCGTTATTAAAAAGGCGACGTGTCCTTATCAAACCAGCGACGTGTCCCTATCGAACCAGCGACGTGTCCCTGTCGAACCAGCGACGTGTCCCTATCAAACCAGCGACGTGTCGTTGGCCGGCAGTACAGACTATTTGTCATTTACATACTGTTGACTTTCTCCCTGGTATAAGGAAAAGTTTCTGTGTCTGTGTTCCTTTTTATTCAGGAGTTTCTGGCATTCTCCACAGAGAGTCACCCATTATAGAGTCCATTTCCTGGATAGTTACACCTTCGGATTCCATTATTGAAAAGACCATGTTCAAGTCTATCCTCTTATGCCGTATGTCATCATAGAAATGTTTTCTTGCGTGTTGCCATTCGTATGCAAACAACGTGCTTTCCCGATAGGTATAAGTTTCGTCGCCGCCGAACATCTCTGCCATCAGCTTTGCCTCCCTGTCTAGATGCCAGAGAAAAATGCCGAAAGACATCGCACAACCAACAATCAGCATCCCGAAAGAAATGCCGATTATCTTTAGGACTTTGTAAAGTTTCGTTAGTTTCATTCGAGTTTATACATTATTATTCATTTCTTCTCCTTCAAATTCTTGTCTCCTTATCATTCGGAGCAAATACTCTACATCTTTGGGTGACTCGGCGCGACTTATAACAAGCTTCTGAAAGAAATCCTCATTAGTCATTTCAGAGTTAAAGTCATCCACTAACTCTCTGGGTTCGTCAAACGTTTTCACGAGTAACAAACCTTTTTGTTTCATCATATCACGGAGAGTTATAATGCCTCTGTTGTATCTGGGCCTGACAGCTATTAAATGCTGTATTAGCTTTAATCCCTGCTTGCCAAGATGCAATTCATTAAGCATTCCTGTCATGTAGAAAAGCTTTGCATCAGGGATTGGTTTATCTAATACATCTCCTATAGCAGCTCCTGCCTCATCATATTGCCCTAACTTAGCCAGACATCGTGACTTCACATAAAGAGCTTCTTGACATTGATGAAGAACTAACACGCCTTCTACATACTTCAAGGCCTGCTCAAATTTACCCGCATAAAGACTAAGTAGTGCCACCAAGAACTTCGGTGCCCAATGGTCTGCCTCCATCAGCGACGCAGGAACCTCGCTAATACAGCCAAACAAATCCTCGTCACAGATGACGGTATCGAGGAAACGCTTGGTCTGCTGCATCGCTTCCTTGATGTCACCCGTTGCTGCATTTTTATGAACCAACAGCAAGTACTGTTTTGCCGCTTCGTCATAGTCATGATTGAGGAGTAACTGATAAACAGCCACTCTCAATCTCACTATTGATGACTTGTTCATCGTTATAGCCATTGGCATAACACAGCACTTCTCTACTTGTGTGCACGTATTGAGGTATGATAGGATGCGAAAGGTATAACCCTCCCAACGAACGCACTCGGGTCAATGCCACATATAGTTGTCCTGCTGCAAACATGCCACGGCTAAGGTCAATGGACAACTTGTCGAACGTCATGCCTTGGCTTTTATGCACGGTAATGGCCCAAGCCAGTCGCAGCGGGAACTGAGTATAGGTTCCAACAACCTCCTTTTTCAACTTTCGCTCTTCCCTGTCATATTCATAATAGATGGAATCCCAAGTACAGCAAGGTACAGCGTAAGTCTCAGCGTTATTAATGGTAACTTGAATCTCGTCTTTCGACAAATTCGATACGATTGCCAGCGTCCCGTTTGCCCATCGTTTCTGTGGGTCATTGCGGGTAAACATTACCTGTGCTCCTACTTTCAGTTTCAAGGTCATATCTACAGGGAAGCGTTTTTCTTCAAACCTTCCTGTCAAAGTGCCTTCATAAACATACTCGTTTGAATCTAATTCGGCAAGACGCCTCTCGTTAATGATGTCTGCAGAAGTATTGAGAGAGGTCAATGTAATTACCATCCCATCTTCTTTCTTTGGTTGGCAAACACGACTGTTAAGGTTAGTCAAGTCTTCTGGCAGGACTTTGTTGAGCCTTATATTTTCTAAAATACGGAGGAACTTTTCATCATCCTGGCGATACACCTTTTGAAATTCAATCTTCGCCAAACGCATACGCTTTATGGCATCTGCCTTATAAAAGAAGAAGTCATTGGAACGATACAGGTCATGCATCAACTCTTGTTCCTCTTTTCTTGCCACGATGGGAGGCAACTGAAACATATCACCTACAAAGATTACTTGCTTCCCACCGAAAGGCAGACTGTTCCGCAAGGTTGTCCTCAAAGTGTAGTCAATGGCATCTACGATATCGCAACGAACCATCGACACCTCATCGATGATAATAGTATCCGTATGTATTAGTGTCAGAATACGAGCCTGATTCATCTTCCCGCATGTGCCTGGCATGCAGACATTCATTGGCAAGCCGAAGAAAGAATGGATGGTCTCGCCACCTGCCAGGATTGCAGCCAAGCCTGTAGGAGCCAAGACGACAAACTCTTTGTCAACCATTTTCTGCACATTTTGCAAGAAGGTTGTCTTGCCTGTTCCTGCTCGGCCAGTGAGAAAAAAACTTGAATTGGTGTTGGCGATCAGTTCGTATGCCATCATCTGCTCCTTGTTTTCTGTGTCGATGCCTACTTGCATTGTGTCCGTCATAGTAGCTTGCTTTTGTTTGTCTCCTTTCATAACAACATTGCAGCGTCAAATCCGATGTGATTTTGGAGATTGACGCTGCAAAGTTAAAGCGATTTTCACGACCTTACAAGGAAAACAACCTTGCGAACGGTTCCGTTCTATTTGGAACCGTTTTCACTTGAGTGATTGTTAGGACTTATTATCCTCTTGCTATCTGCCATAGTCTCTATCTTGTACCACTTTGCTAAGTTCATTTGTTTCTCCGTATGTGTTGCTAAGTATGGGATAAACCAAGAAATAAGTTCAATGATAGCATAAAGTAATGATCGTATTATCATTGTATCCTTATTCTTTGAAACAAATTGATGCACTTCATACTGAAGATAGGGGTCTCCATGTGAAGCATCTTGAGCCATTCTTACTATATATTGCATCAACATGTGAAGAGCCTTGGGTAACACTTCTTCTTCCAGTTCGTACTTCTCTGATTTCGAACATAAGAACTTACTAAAATCGTTGAGTGAGAGCCTCTTGGGAACAATTCCGAAATGAGCCGCTATAGTGTTCATATTGTCAAGAATCACTGTACGGAATTGATTGAAATACCTTTCTGTATCCGTGAGAGAGCCTTTGCGACTCTGTATGAGCAATTCTCTAACTAAGTCATACGATTTAGCATTGCATTGCTTGTCAAATATCTGGAAGTAATTCAGTTCCTTTTCGTATTGATTATCTATTTGAAATTCCGCACTATTGATTTTGTCAACATCACTCTTAATTCTAACAAGCAATGGTGCTAGGCCGTTGCCTTTATAAAATATCGCATCACGGTCTTTGAAATAGCCCAACTCGTCTTCATCCATAAGGTCTGAGAGATTGACACGCTGAGTATATAGATAGAATGGCAAATGATCGTATCTCTCCCTAATCCTCATTGATCTTCTGAAACCAGAAACGTCTCTTTCATCAGATGGGATAGAGTCCGTTGCCGTAAAGTTTGCATCAACAATCACTGCATCAATACGGTGACTGACATTTTTCAGTTTCTCTTCTAACATGGCAGCATTGTTGCATTTTATGACATCAACATGCTGCTTTGAAATCAATTCTTTGCCGTTTTCATCCAGCAAAGCATCGATTTCATCATCAGCCCATACAATCCGATATATCTTATTCATAAGCATATAAAAAATTATAACGTTAAAGGAATGGAAATCATGAATGTAGTCCACCATTCTTCTTTTTCTGGAGACGAGACCGCTTCGCTTATAAAATCGAGGGTTCCCCCCATAGATGAAACGATTTTGTACACATGATTGCCACCGAGTCCAGAGCGACCTGTTCCTGTACCGAATTTCCCCGAGGCAATGTAATCGTCAATGCTGAAGTCCTTCGGCATCGGTTTTCCATTGTTACCAACAGCGATAATAACCGAGTTCTCATTACCAACCTTAGCCCGGTCAAGATGTATCTTGACTTTGTTATCAGGGGAATTAGTCTTCTGGAATCCATGTCTATTAGCATTGTCAAGCAGACAATCCATCATAATGGCGAGAGCAGTCTCGTTAGCAAGCACAGTATTCTCCCCTTCCAGATTCTCATCATAATAGAACTCGATAGAGAAGGTCTTTGAACCATAATTTTCCCATCCTGCTATGTATCTCTCCATAAAATCAACAATGCTTATCTTCTTCTTGGGATAATCATTGAAGTCTGCACCATTCATCTCTATCAGGCGCTTAATATATCCGAAATTGTCTCGGATGTAGTCAATCCTCGTTTTACTTTCATCATCTACATCCAACGAAAGAAGTTCCAACGCATTATTGATGCGGATATAAGGAGTACCCAGCATGTGGATTAAGTCAGAAGATGTCTTCTTCAGCATTTTCCGCTCCTTTAATGCCACAATGTCATCAAGGTATTTCTCCTCAGCCTTGAACCCTGCGACTCTCTCCCTCTGTTGTGACAAAGAACCAATCTCGCATCTATCTATAGAGAATCCGCTCTCTCCTATTTCAGTTAGGAAACATTCTTCCATGGAAACCGAATACTGGTCAAAATACAGGGAATAGTCTCGACTATTGAGTAACTTCTCCCAAATAATTTGTCTGCACAGAAAGAATACGAACTCAGGAAGCAACTGACTGAAATCAAGGTTAAAAATCAGAAAGCCTTTACGCACATACCTACCCTCTGTAGCTTTGTCGAAACGCGCAGCAGGTACAAAGACGGGGGTGTCCTTACTGGCTATCACATAGGCCATACGAGGATTCTTCATGTCCAACACAAGAGCCTTTCGATCCACTTTGTGGAAAGTCTGGTCGTTTACGACCCCGTCAGAAAGTTCAGAAGGAATGACATGGATAGAATCCCAGTCCTTTGCAAAATTATCTGCGGTGAACACCTTACCTTTAGTCTCACCAAACTTTTCGAAATTAATCACACTCAGACTACTGCGAAGATTACTCATAACAATCAAAATTTAAAATTAAGCTTTATTTCGTTTGCAAAGGTACAACCGATTTCTAATTGCTGCAAGCATTTCCATCTCATGAATGGTTCCCTTCTGTTTGGAACCGTTTTCATAGAACCTTCTAAATTAAATTGTCTTATCGGTATTGAGATTGTTATTTATTTGATTTATTAGTTCTTCCGAGAAATGCTCCTTCGCTATAGCTATGGCTCTTTGTAGTTTCTCGGAAAGGATTTTCTTGTCAGGCAGCTTCGTATAGTACTGGGCTACTTTGATGGGACTGTCCTCATCGAGCATTAAGTATTCGATATGCTCTGTGTTTCCTTCAGAACAAAGGATCAAACCAATGGGACTTTCTTCCCCTTCCTTACGTTCGTTCTTGTTCAGATAACGTAAATACAACAACATCTGTCCTTCATACTCTGGCTTGAACTTACCTAATTTGAGGTCAATCGCTACGATTCTTCGTAAACTACGATGAAAGAACAAAAGGTCGATGTAGTAGTCAACAGCATCTACAGTTATTCGTTTCTGCCTGTCAAGGAAGGCGAAGTCGGAGCCGATTTCCCGGATGAATTGCTGTATCTGGGTAAGGATGGCAGACTCCAAATCGTTTTCCGAAAAGACATCAGGCAATCCTAACATATCAAGAAAGTAACTGCTACGAAATACAAGATCTGGTAGCAGTTGATTTGTCTGCCTTACCTGCTCCAGTTCCTTCTTTATCAGTTCTTCTGGCTTTCTGCTGATGGCTGTACGCTCGTAAAGTTGCTGGTCAACCTTCTCTGCAAGAGTCCGCGTGTCCCAATGCTCCAGATAGCTCATGATGCCATAAAACTGACGGGCCAAAGGGTCTTTTATATACATCAGACCTTTAAGATGTGTCCATGTTAATTGTCTCCGCGTTGCGGATACAATTTCCTCCTGCGAAAAAGTCTCCGCAGCGCGGAGACAATGTCTCAGTTTCTTCTCACTCCATCCGTTTCCATAGCGCATTACTAATTTCGTGGACAGGTTTTTGACAATGTTCTTTCCATATTCCGCACGCCGATTGAACAACACATCTTCTTTTATACGCTTGCCAACATACCAATTGGTTAGACACACTTCCGTGTTTACATAGGTTGCCAATCGACTTCTGGCACCATCGATTATTTCGCAGACGTCATTAAATAGCAATTGTTCTTCTTGCTGTTCGATGGGCTTTAGTTCTATCTCCTTATTCATATAAGTCATTATATTTTCTGTATTGTTCCATTTGATTCTGAAGGATATCCTTTATTCGCTCTCGCAAGGGTTGAGGCTGCATGACCTCGAGGAACTGCCCGTAGGCAAGTATCTTACCGCACAACTCACGATTAGGCTCTATTTCAAGAGAAACTTCACCATAACGATCATTTTCATGCTCACCAAAAGGAAGGGTCTCTTTTTGGCTGTGATGCAGAGGCTTCGTGAGCAGCAAGCCATGCAGGTACTCTGTCTTTGTGCGGATGACTACTTGCTCCACCTTAGCATCCTTTTCGTGGGTAACACCTATGATGTCCTTAAAGAAGTTCTGGTAGAAGCCTTTCTCTGCTGGGATATACCCAATACCTTCAACTATCGTCGGCTCACCGACAATCCTGTCAAGTGGCACGTTATAGGCCTTGAATGGCTCACGGTCTGCTTCGCCAAAGACGAACCAACGACCATTATATTCTTTCAGGTATTGAGGATGGAAGGTCAGTTCGAATGGTTCTTGCCCATAGCGCTGATAGGAGAATCTTAAAACTCTTTTGTCTGTTATGGCTTTGTTGAAGAAAGGAAGCAGATGGATATTGGTCAAGTTCTGCTCCAGACTTGAGCAAATATGTGTAGCACCTGCTTGTGCATCCCTGTTCGCTTCAAGTAGCAGTTGGGTGTTCTCAAAGAAGGCAGAGAACCAACTCGGAGGCAGAATGCCAGCAGAGTTTTTACAAAAAGAGACATAGTCCTCTACTGATTTCTGAACAATCGCCTTTCGTTCATCAGCCAAAGGGTCATTCTCCTTGCCAACATATTTGAAGGCTTTGCCCTTTCCGCTTTTGCCGTTATCTATGATTTGCCCAGTTAGTGCCTGACGAATATCACTAAAAGCTTTCTTCAATTCGCCATAGCCGACCTCACTGTTGCAGGAATGATGTATGTAGTAGTCTGTAGTCCTGTCGTAATATATGCATAGTATGTCAGCCAAAGAAACAAACTCTCGCTTCATCAGCTCCTGATAGATTAAGTGTACAAACTGCGATTTCAGGCCGAAGCCGCCAAAAATGTTTCCCTTAGGCATATCTTTGTATTGTATTACAGAGCAAGCTAATTGTCTCAAATTCTTACTTGACTGTACAAATTTAGAAAGGTGTTATTTCCAATAAAGAGCATATCGCTTCGTTTATTTTCATTAAGATTCGATAAGGGCATCTCCGCTGAGGCTGTTTTTTGCCCTATCGCTGACAAAGTTACGAAAAAGATTCTATATACAAAAGATATTCCCAACTATTTTGATAAAATGTCGGGCAATCCCTCGAGAACAAGAAATCAGGAGTTCAGTCAGGTCGCTCCAATTATACATGAGCAGATATTGCGTTAACACTTTTCGCTCACTTATTCGTAGCCTCGACTGCGTTGAAGTTGCTTTTGCTCTGGACGCAAAAAATTTATCTTATTTCTTTTGCCGTTCACTCACTTATTTGTAACTTTGCACCCAAGAATAACATTCCTTCTGATGGACGAAACGACGCGTATCCTGCAGCTGCGTGAGGAGTTGCACCGGCACAATCATCGCTACTATGTGGAGAATGCCCCCACTATCTCTGACCAGGAATTCGACTTCCTGATGCACGAGCTACAGGAGCTCGAGGCCAGGCACCCTGAAATCTTCGACCCGAACAGTCCGACAATGCGGGTGGGCAGCGACCTCAACAACGAGTTCGAGACGGTAGTACACACGCGTCCCATGCTTTCACTGGGCAATACTTACAATCGTGAAGAGGTGGCTGATTTCTGGCAACGCGTGAGCGACGGACTGATGGGGGCACCTTTCCAGGTATGTTGCGAGCTGAAGTTCGACGGACTGAGCATCAGCCTTCATTACGAGGAAGGCAGGCTCGCGCGTGCTGTAACGAGGGGAGATGGCGTTCAAGGCGACGACGTGACTGCCAACGTCCGCACCATCCGAAGCATTCCACTGCAGCTTCCTCTTGACGCAGATTACCCACGGGAATTCGAGATACGTGGCGAGGTCTTGATGCCCTGGAGCTCATTCGATCGCTTAAATGCCGAGCGCGAGAAGTCGGACGAGCCGCTTTTCGCAAATCCCCGCAATGCCGCCAGCGGTACACTCAAGAGCAAGAACAGCAGTACCGTCGCTCGGCGAGGTCTTGATGCCTACCTTTACTACTTATTAGGCGACGGAATTCCCGGTGACGGACATTACCAGAATCTGGAGGCAGCAGCGAGGTGGGGCTTTCAAGTGAGCAAGAACATGCGGTTGGTCGACTCGTTGGAAGGCGTCTTCGCCTATATCGACTACTGGGACAAGGAGCGCCGCAACCTGCCGGTCGCCACGGATGGTGTCGTCCTGAAGGTCAACTCCCTTGCACAACAGAAGAGCCTCGGCATGACAGCCAAGAGCCCGCGATGGGCCATCGCCTACAAGTTCCAGGCAGAACAGGCCGAGACGACGCTCAGACAAGTTGTGTTTCAGGTAGGCCGGACAGGCGCCGTGACGCCAGTTGCCAACATGGACCCCGTGCAGCTGGCGGGCACTCAAGTGCGCAGGGCTACCCTCCACAATGCAGACGTCATGGCAAGTCTCGGCTTGCACATAGGCGATCGAGTGCTCGTGGAGAAGGGAGGCGAGATAATACCTAAGATAGTTGGGAAGACAACATCCGCCACCACTGACGACTCGGAACCCGCGTTGCCCTTTATCGAATACTGCCCCGTCTGCGGATCTCGGCTTGTTCGTTACGAGGGAGAGGCCGCACATTACTGCACGAACGACACGGGTTGTCCGCCTCTCATCCTCGGCAGGATAGAACATTTCATCAGCCGAAAGGCAATGAACATCAACTCTCTTGGTCCAGAAACGGTCGACGACTACTATCGACGCGGACTCATTCACGATGCTGCCGACCTGTATTCTCTCAATCTCTCGCCTAAGGAGAGGTCTGAGGAGAAGATACTTCAAAGCCTCGAGGAGAGCAAGAAGGTGCCTTTTGAACGCGTACTTTATGCCATAGGTATTCGTTTCGTAGGCGAGATAGCCGCCAAGACCTTGGCACGTTACTACGGCAGTATGGACAGAGTGGCTGAGGCATCACTGGACAGCATGCTCCAGATAAACGGCATCGGCGAAGTCATTGCCGGCAGTGTCATACAGTACTTCTCCAATCCTGTCAATAAAGCTTTCGTGGAACGTCTGCGAGGATATGGCTTGCAGATGGAGATAGGCGAACAACAACGGCAGGCACAATCCGACAGACTCGCAGGGCAGTCTGTGGTCATCAGCGGCGTCTTCCAGCATCACAGCCGCGACGAATACAAGTCGCTCATCGAGCAACATGGCGGCAAGAACGTGGGAAGCATCAGTGCAAAGACAAGCTTTGTCCTTGCTGGCGAGAACATGGGACCTGCCAAACTCGAGAAAGCCAGCAAACTCGGCATACGCATTGTGAACGAAGACGAGTTCCTTTCTCTCATTGCAGATGGCGAGAAATCGTAAGCCAAAGACCGAAATGATTCTTCGCCGTGAATGTCCTGAAGAATGAAAAAACAATGCTCATGTCAAGGGGACTGACTATACATTATAATATTATATATAAGAAAGAAGGACATCCCTTCAGCCAAGCTTATTCTCCGGTTCGGAATCCACAGGTCTTGGGCCGATACCCATGGGTTCTTCCGTAACTTCATACGACCTAAGCGTCGAAGCCACTGTTTGTGTAACCCAGAAAACTGTATTACATATCATGAAACACCTGATAAGTCTACTGCTTTTTGCTTTTCTCCTGACCTCTTCCACTGCTGCAAAGACAGTGCGCAAGAGCATTGTCGCTACGGAAGCAGGCATCCCGTCCGACGGGAAGACACTTGGCACGACTGCCATCCAAAGCGCCATTGACCGCCTGAGTCAGCAGGGCGGAGGACGGTTGACGTTTTCTCCGGGCACATACCTCACGGGATGCATCGTACTGAAGTCTGGTGTCGAGCTTCATCTTGAGCAGGGAGCAGTACTCTCCGGCAGTACAGATCCCGACGACTATCACTCGCTCATCGATTCCGAGGCCAGCGACAACTCCACGCTCGCCCTTATTGTGGCCGACGGCGTACACGACGTTGCCATCACCGGCAGCGGCCTCATCGACGGCAATGGCCGCGACCTGGCCCTCAACATCGACAGCTTGCTCAACCTTCCCACTGCTGACGAGCCTCTGGAACCTCGTCGTCGCCGACGTGCAAGCGAGACGTTGCGGCCCAAACTTATCTTCGTCTCAGGCAGCAGCGACATACATATCGAGGGGCTAAACCTCCTGAATAGTGCCTGCTGGGGACTCTCCTTCCACGCCTGTCAACGCCTTCGCATCCACGACATCCGTTTCGAGAACCGTGCTTACTGGAACAACGACGGCATCGACGTCACGGATTGCAAGGACGTGACCATCAGCCGTTGCGACATAAACTCTGCCGACGACGGCATCTGCCTCAAGTCATACGACCCGCAGTCCTGCAACGAAAACATCCTCATCGAAGACTGCCAGATACGGAGCAGTGCAAGTGCGGTGAAGTTCGGCACAGCATCGTGGGGCGGATTCAAGCACATAACTGTGCGCAACATCCGTGTCCGCGATACCTTCCGCTCTGCAATCGCCTTGGAATGTGTAGATGGCGGGACGATGGAGGATGTGCTTGTCGAAGACATCCACGCCACCAATACGGGCAATCCTATATTCGTCAGACTCGGACATCGTGGCAGTGACCATGCAGGTGCGGCACGTCGCATCACCATCCGCCGCGTTTTTGTGGAGATGACGTTCGGTGTCCCTGATATCGACTACGACTTGCGTGGGCCAGGCTTCAGCGTGTACAATCCGCGTCCGTCCTCAATAACAGGCATCCCAGGTCACTGCGTGGAGGACATACTTCTTGAGGACATCGAGCTCGTCTACCCAGGTCGAGCATCGAAAGGCATCTACTATTATCCCCTGAATCAAATACACCAAGT
Source organism: uncultured Bacteroidaceae bacterium (assembly GCA_905235305.1). GTDB lineage: Bacteria > Bacteroidota > Bacteroidia > Bacteroidales > Bacteroidaceae > Physcousia. The sequence goes on from CAJOLC010000024.1 coordinate 85,962, forward strand.
GCCCGAGCAGGAAGGGAGTTATCCCGAATTCTCTATGTTTGGCGAGCTGCCTTCTTGGGGGTTCTATGTGCGGCACGCTCGTGGCATCACCCTGAGGAACGTGCGCCTTTCGTTGAAAGACGAGGACTTCCGGCCCGCTCTTATCTTTGACGACGTTCGCGACATTCGTCTCAGTGGCTTCTCCATCCCGACGCGTCTCTCCGGCCAACCATACTATCTGCGTGAAAGCACCTTTGCCGAAGAGTAGAAATAGCAAGGTGGACTGACAAGTTCTTCGGAGACGTCAATTCACTTCTCTATAGGGCGCCTGTTGCTTCTGTTGAGATAGGACTGGTTTAGAGTCATGGAGATTACAAAGGAGTGCATTGGCACGTCATAAAAAAGAGTCGGGGTGACCCGACTCGAACGGGCGACCACCTGGTCCCAAACCAGGTGCGCTACCAACTGCGCTACACCCCGATTGCTTTTCCTTTATAGAAAATCGACTTTTAGTCGTGCGAAAAGCGGTGCAAAGATACAACAAAAAGTAAAAAGAGAGAAGTGAAAAAGGAAAAATTTTCCTTTAGAATTCATATTTCTTTATTCTTTGTACTTCTTTCTTCTTTTTTTCGTATCTTTGCGGCGCGAATTAAAAAAGGAAACACACAAATCCCAAAACAATGAAGAAGTACAATTTCAATGCCGGCCCTTCCATCCTTCCAAAGGAGGTTATGGAGGCAACCGCTGCTGCTTGCCTTGAATTCGAAGGCAGCGGCCTCTCTTTGATGGAGACAAGTCATCGTGCCAAGAATTTCCAGCCCGTAGTTGACGAGGCTGTAGCCCTGTTCAAGGAGCTGCTTAGCATTCCCGAAGGTTATAGTGTCATCTTCCTCGGTGGCGGTGCAAGTCTGGAGTTCTGCATGGTGCCATATAACTTCCTGGAGAAGAAGGCTGCCTATCTGAACACCGGCGTCTGGGCTACTAAGGCGCAGAAGGAGGCGAAGCTCTTTGGCGAAGTAGTGGAGGTAGCATCCAGTGCCGACAGGAACTTTACCTATATCCCCAAGAACTTCACCATCCCGACTGATGCCGACTACTTCCATATCACGTCGAACAACACCATCTATGGCACCGAGATTCTCACAGACCTCGACAGCCCCGTGCCCATGATTGCAGACATGAGCAGCGACATCTTCTCCCGTCCGGTCGATGTCAGCAAGTACGGCATGATCTACGGCGGTGCTCAGAAGAACCTCAGCATGGCAGGCGTCACCTTCTGCATTATAAAGGAAGACCTCCTGGGCAAGGTGAGCCGACCCATTCCTACCATGCTCGACTACCGCACACACGTCAAGAAGGGCAGCATGTTCAACACGCCTCCCACAGTTCCCATCTACTGCGCCCTGCAGAACCTCAAGTGGATAAAGAAGCAAGGCGGTGTCGAGGCAATGGAAAAGCTTGCCAAGCAGCGTTCGGAAATCGTGTATGGCGAAATCGACCGCAATAAGCTCTTCGTCGGTACAGCTGAGGAGGACAGCCGTTCCCGCATGAACATCACCTTCGTCCTCAAGCCCGAGTATCAGGAACTGCAAGACGAGTTCATGGCCTTCGCCACAAGCAAGGGCATGGTAGGCGTGAAGGGACATCGCGACGTAGGCGGTTTCCGTGCAAGCTGCTACAATGCCATGACCATCGAAGGCTGCGAGGCACTCGTGGCATGCATGAAGGAGTTTGAGAAAAATCATTAGTAGTCAGAAGTTCATAATCTATAGTTCACAGATATGAAAATCCTTGTAGCAACAGAGAAGCCCTTCAGCGGCGTGGCCGTGAAGGGCATAAAGGAAGTGTTCGATGCAGTGGGATATGAAGTCGCACTGCTTGAGAAATATACAGAGAAGAGCCAGTTGCTCGATGCCGTAAAGGATGCATAATCCGCTCGGACAAGGTTGATGCAGAGGTGCTTGATGCAGCCAAGCAACTGAAGATTGTAGTGCGTGCCGGTGCTGGTTACGACAACATTGACCTTGCGGCAGCTACAGCTCATAATGTCGTTGCCATGAACACCCCTGGTCAGAATGCGAACAGCGTGGCTGAACTTGTCTTCGGCCTGCTTGTATTTGGCGTCCGCAACTTCTTCAACGGCACCAGCGGCACTGAGTTGAAGGGCAAGAAGCTTGGTATCCTGGCGTTCGGCAACGTTGGTCGCAACGTGGCACGCGTAGCAAAGGGATTTGGCATGGAAGTAAGCGCATACGATGCCTACTGCCCTGCCGAAGTCATCGAGGCTGCAGGTGTGACGGCTGCGAAGAGTCAGGAAGAACTGTTCGAGACGTGTGACATCGTCTCCCTCCATATTCCTGCAACACCCGAAACGAAGCAAAGCATCAACTACGATCTTGTCGGCAAGCTGAAGAAAGGCGGCATCCTCGTCAACACGGCACGCAAGGAAGTCATCGACGAGGCTGGTCTCATCAAGCTTATGGCAGAGCGCGAGGACCTGAAGTACCTGACGGATATTAAGCCCGATGCAGATGCTGAGTTCGCAGAGAAGTTCCCAGGCCGCTACTTCGCTACGCCGAAGAAGATGGGAGCGCAGACTGCCGAGGCAAATGTCAACGCAGGCATAGCCGCCGCCAACCAGATTGTCGGCTTCCTCCGCGACGGAATTACAAAGTTCCAAGTAAATAAGTAGCAAGTAAATAAGTAGCAAGTTATGGCTGTTGTAAAACCTTTTAAGGGCATTCGTCCTCCTCGTGATCTTGTTGAGCAAGTAGAGAGCCGTCCGTACGATGTGCTCGACTCGGAAGAGGCCCGTGCTGAGGCCGGCGACAATGAAAAGTCGCTCTATCACATCATCAAGCCTGAGATTGACTTCCCCGTCGGCACCAGCGAGTACGACCCTCGCGTGTATGAAAAGGCCGCAGAGAACTTCAAGATGTTCCAGGACAAAGGCTGGCTCAGGCAGGATGGCGAGGAGATGTACTACATCTACGCACAGACGATAGGCGAAAATCCGCTTGGCGGATTGCAGAACTCTGTGGGAAAGACGCAGTACGGGCTCGTTGTGGCAGCTGCCGTCGAAGACTACATGAATGGCATCATCAAGAAGCACGAGCTGACGCGACGTGATAAGGAGGAAGACCGCATGAAGCACGTCCGCGTGAACAACGCGAACCTTGAGCCGGTTTTCTTCGCCTATCCGGACAACGAAGTGCTTGACGCATTGGTGAACCGCATCACAAAGACGGCGCCGGAGTACGACTTCGTGGCTCCCATCGACGGCTTCCGCCACAGACTTTGGCTTGTGAACAAGCCCGAAGACATCGCCGTTGTCACCGAAACCTTTGCCGCTATACCTTATTTATATATAGCAGACGGACATCATCGGAGTGCAGCAGCTGCCCTCGTCGGCGCTGAGAAGGCTAAACAGAACCCGAATCACCGTGGCGATGAAGAGTACAACTACTTCATGGCTGTGTGCTTCCCTGCCAGTCAGCTCACTATTCTCGACTACAATCGGGTGGTGAAGGATCTCAACGGCATGAGCGTCGAAGAGTTTCTTGCAAAGCTTTCCGAGAAGTTCACCGTGGCGGAGAAAGGTGCCGAACCATATCGTCCGGCCAGTCTGCACGAGTTCAGTCTGTACGTTGCTGGTGTGTGGTACAGCCTCAAACTGAAGGAAGGTCTTGTCGATGAAAGCAATCCTATAGGCAGCCTCGACGTGAGCATCAGCAGCAAGTTCATCCTTGACGACCTGTTGGGTATCAAGGATTTGCGTAGCGACAAGCGCATTGACTTCGTGGGAGGCTTGCGTGGCCTGGGCGAACTCCAGCGTCGTGTTGACAACGGCGAGATGAAGATGGCCTTGGCTCTCTATCCTGTCAGCATGAAGCAAATCATGAACATTGCCGACAGTGGTAACATCATGCCGCCCAAGGCAACATGGTTCGAGCCGAAACTGAGGTCAGGCCTGGTGATACATAAGTTAAGCTAAAAGCCCCCTCCCCGCTCCCCCTTTGGGGGAGTGCCTCATTCCCGATGAATCGCCGCTCAAAAGCACTTCCCCAAGGGGGGGGGGCAGGGAGTGGAAGGGATTTGTTATGAACGACCTATACAAGACAATAGCAGACAAAAGCGAGGGCACTTACACTGAGCTCAGGAGTAAGTTCCTCGCTTTTGCGCATCCTGTCAGTAGTGTGGATGAGGCTATGGCATTGGTGGAGCAGTATCAGAAGAAGTATTACGATGCCCGCCACGTATGCTGGGCCTATATGATTGGGGCAGACAGGGACACGTTCCGCTCCAATGACAATGGCGAACCGAGCGGCACGGCAGGGAAACCTATCCTCGGGCAGATCAATTCCAATGAACTGACCAATATCATCATCCTTGTTGTCCGTTACTTCGGTGGCGTGAAGCTTGGCACAAGCGGACTCATTGTGGCATATCGCACTGCAGCTGCAGAAGCCATTGCAAACGCTACCATCGAAGAACGTCAAGTAGAGGCGGAGTATGAGTTCACGTTCGAGTACCCGTTGATGAACGCTGTGATGAAGGTTGTCCGCGATATGGAAGCCCGCGTCCTCTCGCAAACCTACGACATGGACGTGCAGATGCGCGTCAGCATCCGAAAGGGTCGCCTTGAAGAACTACAGACGCGCATCAAGAAGGCCACGGAACCTTATTGATTTATAGATTCTTATTCTCTGCCTTGTGTGCGGGCGTGCCTAAGCCAACGCACGATAGGGGAGTGGCTGGTGCCCTGTGGGGCATTTTTTGTTTTTGCCGTATTCCTAAATAAAAATTCCGTTAGGTATTGACTTATCAGATATTATTCGTATCTTTGTCGAGTCAATAGGATGTTTTCATGCTCTAAGGTGCCTTGTTTGAACATACATGTATATTCAATTGCACATACATGTACATTCAATTGCACATACATGTATGTTCAAACAACCCATAGTGCCACGATACCCGACGAAGAGTGCAGAAAGAACTGGAAAATTATAAAATGATAGATAAAATAACATTGTGCCACCACCTATGATGACTTATTTGTGATATGGCAGTACATAGATTTCCGATAATGAGAAAGATACTTTTAGTGACGTCCTTCTTCATTGCTGCGTTCTCATGTACGGCTCAGGAGAAGGTCATGAACATCATTAAGACGGACGGGACAACCGCCCAGACGCGTGTGGCTGACCTGAAGCAAATCAGCTTCCTTACTGTCGCGGAAGACGGTAAGGGGTTGCAGGTGACGACATCAGATGGCGAGACGGTTGCTGTGCTCTTCGATGCAAATCCCGTCGTGACCGTTTCCGGCGGCACGCTCACCGTGAAGTCGGCTTCGGCAGATGATATTCAGTTTGAGATTACGGACATCGTCGAGATAAGGTTCGGCGATGTGTCCGACGCCACGCCCATCAGTGAGACTGAAGGCTTTGCCTGCGTGCTTCAGGAAGGCGGCGTGTTGCTCCGTGGCATTCCTGCGAATGTCAGGCTCGAAGTATATTCCCTCGACGGTCGAAGCCTGCCGTCGCCTGCCGTCACGGATGGCAGCCTGCTGCTGAACGGCCGCACTCTCGGCACGGGCATCTTCATTGTGAAGGCAGGCTCGTTCTCTGCCAAAGTCTGCATCAGAAAATAGGACAACAACTTAACAAGTGATATCGAAAATGAAAGACTCCCATATTCATCGCCCGCTCTTCATCCTCCTGTTCATGTCTGCAGTGGGGCTCATGGCCCAGCCTGCCACTATGATGATGAAGCTCACCAATGGTGCCGTCGTCCGCGCGGATGTGGACGAGGTGGAAAGGATTACCTTCGCCGACACGCTCTACAACCTCAATTCCACAGGCTATCGCATTCTCGAGGCCAACGAGGTATGCTGGCCTGAGGACCGCTTGCTGCCTCTCTTCCTCCCTCCTGCATCTCCAGTCAGGTCGCTTGACTTGAATGCGGCTTCGCTCAGTGGCGAGGAGCGCGTCATGTTCTGTACGTTGCAGGGCATCGTCAATCGTACGCGTCCGCGCATCCTCCTCTATAACCACAACGAGGAACCACGGGATACCTGGCCTACGGCACATAGCCTCAGGACAAGCGCCATACCGTCTTCCAATCCCTACAGCCTCGTTAAGCTGTTCGAGGAGGAGATAAATGGACTGGTGCTCTATAGCAATGAGCGGACCAACCACTATACTAACCTTGCCGCCACTGTTGCCGGACTGGACCGCCTCCTCCCTGTAACGGAAGAGATAAGGCAGAAGCTCGTTGCCAACGGCATGGACTTCCCCGTCGTGGAGGACTTTACTTCCCTCACCATGACCACTGCCTTGAGTGTCTATAAATACCTCTTCGACAACTATTGGGAACGCTGCAACCACCGCCTGCTTGTCAGCGAGCGACCCACCATCCCCTATGTGCATGACATTGCCGCTGCCTGTGGCTCGGCCTGTGTATGGCTCGACCCTCGCGTCGCAGGCGAGCGTACGCTCCTCGACAAGATGCTTAAGGAGATGACACCAGGGCGGGACATCGTGCTCGGCTGGTATCCGGAGGAACGCTCGGGGGTAGGTGAAGCCACAAAGTATGGCCTGTCGACCGTGCCTGCCGACTTCTTCGAGAACACCACTGTCTATACTGCCGTAAACAAGCCCGTCGTGATTCCACCAGTGCCGAAGCGTCCGAAGCTGCAGAACAGGGTGTATGCTGCCGTCTATATCAGCGATGGCGACAACATCCAGTATTGCCAGCATGCGATGGCAAAGATCTTCGAGCAAGATGGCAGAGGCCAGATGCCTATGAACTGGACTATCAGTCCAGCCCTTGCTGACTTCGCACCCATGATGCTTAACTACTATTATCGCAAGGCATCGACTAACGATTGCTTCGTCAGCGGACCTTCGGGTTTGGGCTATGCCATGCCTTATGACGCACACAACGCCTGTTACTATGCAGCCGAAAGGAACAGCACGCTGATCACGCCTTACACTAAGCTTACCCAAAGCTTCATCGAGAAGGCAGGCCTGCGCGTCATAACCATTTGGGACGATGTCAGCACTGTACAGCGAAGGGCTTACGCCATGAACTGCCCATACCTCTACGGACTTACCATCAATGATTGGGAGCGACAGGAAGGGCGCCTCACTGCCAAAGTGCAATCGAACTGGCTTCCCATCGTCCCGCAGTACCCATGCTATGCCAACGGCGTAGATGTCATCACCACCTTCTTCAACCGTGACATCAAGAACTTCAATGGTTCAGAGCCCATGTTCGTTACAGGTCAGGCCACCGTCTGGGATGCCGGCCCCGACAAACTTATTGCACTGAAGGACAGGCTCAATGCTCTCTCGCCGGGCAATGTCAGCATTGTCCGTGCCGACCATTGGTTCAGCTACTACAACGAAGCTCACCATCTGCCCTTCAACCTCACCCTTCTGCAGGACATGGCAATCACCTCTTCGCCAGCAAAGACAAATATCCGGTACGCAGCCGACGGCTCCCCCTCCGAGGGATACATCTGGATTTCAAGGACAGCCAATGACACAAGCTGGGTGCAGATGGACTTCAAGGAGGACTATAGCATTAGCCGATATGTGGTGCGTCATGCCGAGGCGGCAGGTATGGATGCCGAGCTCAACAGCCGCGACTTTACGGTCGAGACCAGTCTCGATGGCGAAACATGGCAGACGGTAGGCACTCACACCGGCAACATCGCACCGGTGACCGATGCCTCCATCACTCCCGTCCAGGCAAGGTATGTGCGGGTGAGCGTCACCAAGGGCGGCATTGACGGGTATGTCCGCATCGCCGACATCGAAGTATATGGTGCACATTAAACCTGTCGTTATGCTATGATTCCAGACTCATTCCCTTCTCCCTCTCATTTCGCCTTTTCATTGCGACAAGTGCGGACTTGCTTGTTTTTTTGCTTGATGAATTATGTCTTGTGAATAATAATTCATAACTTTGGCGGTTAAATACAGTAATATCCATGTCAAGTATTAAGCGATTCATCCTTCAGCCTATTCGCGAGCAGGCTGTTCTCTTTGCCTTCCTTCTGCTGATGTGCTGCCTTGTCATCCCGACGCTTTGCTTCACGACGGGGGCTTTTCCCAAGCCTTTCGTCTGGGCGCCTCCCATCTTCGACTGCTATCTCGTCACCCTCCTGGCCTACTGGCTCAGACGAATACGCCTCTCATGGCTTGTATGGGTGATGTGCTTCCTGCTGCTCGGAGGCGAGGTGTTCTGCCTGCTGGTGTACCAGTCACCATACTCAATGACGGTGTTGGACTTATCCTCGAGACGAATCCCCGCGAGGCAACGGAGTTCCTTGGCGGACATGGAGTCGCGGGACAGCTTGCTGCAGGTGCAGCCATTACTTTAGGAGCAGTGCTGGTCAGCTGGTTCTTCTGCAGGTTCCTCCTGAACACTCCCCATACATCTCACCGCCGAAGCCGCCGTCCTGCCGCATCGTCCCGCAAAGTAGGATGGGGGTTCAGCCTGTTTCTTTTCCTCCTGCTCCTTTCCGCTTCATGCCAGGGATATTCCTATTTCCGGCTTTATCAATCCTATACGGCCACCCTCACGGCTCGCATTGCCGAGAATAAGTACATGCCTCTGCGCAATAGCCCCTTCATCCGTTTCATGTACGGCCATGCCCTCAACATCGTCAGCAACAAGGAACTGGGGCATCTGGTACAAACATTGGAACGGACAGAGGTGGATAGCTGTTCCTTCAGGAGCCCGGTCATCCTGTTTCTCCTCGGTGAGTCGTACAACAAATACCACTCCCCCCTCTACAACCCCGATGCACGGCAGACCACTCCCAACCTCTGTGCCTTGCAGAGAAAGGGCAATCTTGTGGTCTATGACAACGCCGTTGCACCCTACAACGTCACTAACAAGACGCTGAGATTCATATTCTCCACCTACTATCCTGGCTGCGGTCGCGAGTGGACGGATTGCCCCCTTTTCACCTCAGTCTTTCGCAAGGCAGGCTATCGCGTGTGGTTCATCACCAATCAATTCGTAGGGGAGTACAACAACAAGCAGCACCATGACCACGTCGGCGGCACTATCTTCAACCGGAGCGACCTGCGGGAACTGCAATTTACTCACGTCAATAAGGATGCCACCCAGTACGATATGGACCTCCTCGACGACTTCCCTCCCATCGATACCCTCGCCGCTCACCCCACAGTCCTCATCTTCCACATGATGGGACAGCATGAGGATTACCGTGAGCGATACCCTTCAGACTATGAGCACTTTACGGCTGACAGCATACAGAATGACTTTACGGATAAGAATGGGCGTCAGATTGTGGCTGAATATGACAATGCCACGCTCTATAACGATGCAGTGGTGGGGAAGCTTCTGGATATGTGTTCAGGTCTCGACGTGGTGGCTGTCTATCTGAGCGACCATGGGGAAGAGATTTATGACTGGCGCAATTCATGCTATCGAACCAACAGCGACTTGATGACGCCCGAGATAGCACGCTACCAATATGAGGTGCCGATGATGTTCTACATGTCGGATTCCTACAAGAAGAACCATCCTGAAATGGTCGAATCCATAGAGGCAGGCAAGCACAAGCCCTTTATCTCCTCTCTGCTCCCCTTCGCTCTTTTCCACTTGGCAGGCATCGCTCATGCCGACTATGAGTCCTGTCGTGACATCCTCTCGCCAGATTACGACGAGAACTACCCGCGTATCATCCGCGACGATGTCTATTACGACGAACTAATGTCCACAGCCCGTTAGTCGAAGTTAAGAGATTTGACTCCAGTCGCGATGCTCTTTTCGAAGTTCCGTAAGGTGGCGTCGAAGCAGGACATTCTCGGAGGCACGCAGCTCGGGGTCGGCATCAAGTACAAAGGAAGCCGTGTCGCGAGCCAGCTGAACCAGCTGCCCATCGCGCCCAAGGTTGGCAAGCCTCAGGTTGAAGGCAATGCCACTTTGCTGCGTACCCTCAAGGTCACCAGGGCCACGAAGCCTTAGGTCAGCCTCCGCAATCTCAAAGCCATCGTTCGTCTCCGTCATGATTTGCAGCCTTTTGCGTGTCTCGGCAGAGAGTTTGAAGTTAGATACAAGAATACAATATGACTGCTCTGCGCCTCTGCCCACGCGGCCTCGAAGCTGGTGGAGCTGTGAGAGGCCGAACCTCTCGGCATTTTGTATGACCATGACCGAGGCGTTGGGTACATTCACACCGACCTCGATGACGGTGGTGCTGGCGAGTATCTGTGTTTCGCCCGATACGAAACGCTGCATTTCGGCGTCTTTCTCGCTGGGTTTCATCTTGCCGTGTACCATACTGACGCGGTACTGCGGGAATATCTGCTGCAGGTGAAGATACTCGTTCTCGACATTCTTCAGGTCGAGTTTCTCACTTTCCTTTACCAGGGGGAAAACAAAATAGACTTGATGACCGGCCTCTATTTCACAAACGACACCTCGGTAGAGCTGCTCAGGCTGATTGTCGTAGATGTGAATGGTGCGGACGGGTTTTCGTCCGGGCGGAAGCTCGTCTATGACCGAGACGTCAAGGTCTCCGTAGAGCGTCATGGCAAGCGTGCGTGGGATAGGCGTGGCGGTCATGACCAGGACATGGGGACTCATCTCGCTTTTGCTCCAAAGCTTGGCACGTTGGGCAACTCCGAAACGATGTTGCTCGTCGATGATGACAAGGCCGAGACTGCGGAACTGCACATTGTCCTCGATGACTGCATGGGTGCCAATCAATATGTCGATGCTGCCGTCCTGCAGTCCATTCTCTATTGCAGTGCGTCGTTTGCCCTTGACATTACCAGTCAGCAACTCGACACGTATGGACATGTCCTTCAAGAAGCCCTGAAATGTCTGCAAGTGTTGCTCGGCAAGAATCTCAGTGGGAGCCATGATGCAGGCTTGGCAGCCATTATCGATGGCAATGAGCATCACCATAAGAGCCACAAGTGTCTTGCCACTCCCTACATCGCCTTGCAGGAGGCGATTCATCTGGTGTCCGCTGCTCATGTCGGCATGCATCTCACGGATGACACGTTTTTGTGCTTCCGTCAGCGGGAAAGGCAGGTAATGGTGGAAGAAGGTATTGAAGGCATCTCCTATTCTTACAAATCGTCTGCCCACACGTTCCTGTTGTCGCTTGCGGGCATAGGACATGATGACAAGCTGGATGAAGAACAGTTCCTCGAACTTCAATCGCATGTTTGCCGCAGCCAGTTCATCAGCACCGGTGGGGTAGTGGGCAGCTCGAAGTGCTTTGTCGAGCGGCATGAGGTGCAGTTTTTCTATGAGATACTGCGGTAATGTCTCGGGTAGGGTCCATGTGATTTTACTGAAGAGGGCACTCGTGAAGTTCTCTAAGGAGCGGGATGTCAAGCCAGCCTTCTTCATGCGTTCCGTCGTGGAATAGTAGGGCTGCATGCTCATCTTGCTGAGCGTCATCGACTCGGGTTTGTCGAGGTCTGGATGGATGACGCAAAGCCTGCCTCCATAAACGCCTGGACGTCCGAAGAGGACATAGTTCCTCCGCAGCTTGATGCTCTTCTTGATGTAGTTGACGCCATGGAACCATGTGACGTCGAGGAACATCTCGCCATCCCAGAAGTGGCCTGTCAAGCGGTGTTTGCGTCCTTCTCCTGCCTCCTCGAAACTGAGGAATTGTCCTAAGACCTGAACGAATGGCATCTCCGTGGTCAGCTCTCTTATCTTGTAAAGGCGGCTGCGGTCGATGTGTTTGTAGGGGAAGGTATACAGGAGGTCGTGCCAAGTCTTAATGCCCAACTCAGCTTCCAGCATCTTAGCTCTGGATGGTCCAATGCCGGGAATGTAGGTGATGGCTTGTCTGTTCAGGTCTTCCATGACGTCGTTACGGTCGCCTTTTGTGGTTTTATCTGAGGTCGCTTGGCGTCGTTATCTTGATGTTTTCTCTGTCTCCCTCTACCATTAGAATCTCTTCGCCCATAGCTTCCACAACAGAGGCATCATCGGTGAAGGCTTCTGAATAAGGCTGCCCATATGCCTTCTTCAGCATTGCGAGAGGAAATGTCTGTGGTGTCTGAACCAGTCGATATTCGTCGCGAGGCCTGGTTACGCTTCTGCCGTCTGGCAGGATTTGCCGTATCGTTTCGACTACAGGCACTGTAGGTACTACGGCCCTCCCTTTGGCAGCTGCTGTGTAGCAACGCCAGATGGTTTCTTTCGACACAAAAGGTCGCACGCCATCATGTATGAAGACTACGGCGTCTTCATCTTCCGGCAAGAGTGAGAGGCCGTTCTTGACGCTGTGGAAACGTGTCTCGCCACCGTTTGCAATCAGTTTCGGGGAACGAAAATCGTAGTCCTTGCACAGCTTTTGCCAGTATTCATGTCCTTCGACGGGCAACACAAGGATGATTTCGATGCCATCGAGAGACCTTTGGAATGCCTCAATGGTATGCATCAAGATGGGTTTCCCGTTAATAGGCAGGAACTGCTTTGGCACCTCTCCGCCCATACGAAGCCCCTTGCCTCCAGCTACAATGATAGCATATGTCTTCATCCTTCTACCAATTCCTGGTATATCATGCCCTGACGTAGAGGCTGGGATGCTCCTTCGCCAAGGAAGAAGTCTACAATCGTATAGCCAAATTCGAATGCTGCTGCAGGGCCTTTACCTGTGATGATTCTGCCGTCTTGTTCCACGATTGCGGCTGTGTAGTCGGCACCTCTCAGTTCAGTTTCAAAGCCCGGATAGCATGTGGCACGGCAGCCTTCGAGCAGTCCCAAATGACCAAACACCATGGGAGCCGCGCAGATGGCTGCGATGGAACCGCCCGCCTTGTAATGTTTGACAAGAGCATCTGTCAAGGGTTTGCAGGCATCAAGATTCGTTGCACCAGGCAGCCCGCCAGGCAACACTAGCATTTCTGCCTTTCGAAAGTCAACTTCTGAAAGGAGAAGATCAGACGCAATGCCAATGCCGTGAGCACTTTTTACTACTTGTTCACCTGTGATAGATACTGTTTGCACCTCTATGCCGGCTCGACGCATGATATCAACCGGTGCGATTGCTTCAATATCCTCGAAACCTGTGGCTAAAAAAACATAAATCATTCCTTAGTTATATATTAGATGTTTCTGTTTTGCAAAGTTAGGAAAAAAACATTAACTTTGCCACCCTAAAGTGAATTAATTTATGGAAAAGGCAAAAATATGTGCAATCTTCGGGAATACTTACCAGCCTAAAAAGTGCGAGGCAGTGCAGAAATTATTCGATGCTCTGGATGCTTTCGGCATTTTCCCTCTCATCGATCGCCCGTTCTTCGAGTACCTTACTGAAGAGATGCATATCCTTGTCCCCAGTCATCAGCTCATAACAGACGACAGCTTTGATGCCGACTTTGCTGTGAGCATGGGTGGAGACGGCACTTTCCTTACGACAGCAATGAGGGTGGGAGACAAGCAGATACCAGTCCTTGGCATCAACACGGGACGTCTTGGCTTCCTGGCCGACTTCTCTCTCGACGATATTATGGAGACTCTCGGACATCTGCAAGACGGCCTCCTGCGTCGGGAGAAGTGTGATGTGCTTCAGGTTGACTGCTCAGAAGGGCAGATACATGGTTATCCCTATGCCCTCAACGAGGTAGCTGTGCTTAAGCGCGACAACAGTAGTATGATAAGTATTCGTGTCGACTTGGGCGACGAGTATCTTTCCACCTATCAGGCCGACGGCCTTATCGTCAATACACCTACGGGCAGCACGGGTTATGCGTTGAGTGTAGGCGGGCCAGTTATGCTGCCAGGCAGCCAGAATATCGGCATTGTCCCTGTCGCTCCTCATGGGCTTACGGTTCGTCCCTTGAGTCTTCCCGACAATCTTGAGATAACGTTGACCGTAGAGAGTCGCAGTCACAACTTCCTTGTTGCCATTGATGGTCGTAGCGAATCATGTCAGGACTCGACGAAGTTGGTGATTCGCAAGGCTCCATATCAAGTCACAGTATTGAAGCGTCCTGAGACGACATTCCTTCATACCTTGCGTAGCAAGCTCCTTTGGGGCAGCGATACGAGGAACCGTTAAGCCTACAAGAAGAAACAAATGGATGATGGAATGCAAGGGACATCGGCATCCTGTCATTAGAACTCAGGTGAATAGTAAACAGAAAATCGTCAAATCGTAGATACAATGTCAGTCTCCATTCGCGACCTTACCCGTTGGCTTTGGCGTTCCTCTCGGGGATTACGGCTGCAGGCATCGCTCAATGCACTCATCGGCATCCTGTCTGTCACACTTGATTTTGTATTCATATACGCTACGAAGTGGACCATAGACATTGCAACCAATCGGGCGGTTGGCACGCTCCGGATGGCTGCTTATGCTCTCATTGCCATCATGCTCTGCAGAATACTGCTGGGATTCGCCCGCAAGTGGGTGAGTGCCTTGCTTGGTGTGCGTTCCCTGAACATCTTGCAGCAACGCTTGTTTTCACACCTCCTGAGAAGCGAGTGGAACGGACAGGAGGACCGTCACAGCGGCGATACCTTGAACCGCATTGAGCAGGATGTGCGCGACTTGACGTCATGCATCACGGAGACGATTCCCTCGCTACTTGAGGTTTCTTATCGCTTCGTGGGTGCGTTCATCTATCTCTTCCACATGGACAGCCGCTTGGCTTGCCTGATTATATGCATCATGCCTTGCTTCCTCTTGCTGAGCAAGGTCTATGTTCGCAAGATGCGGACCATCACGCGCGACATCCGTTCTACGGAGAGCAAAGTACAAAGCATCCTTCAGGAAAGCATTCAGCACCGCCCCATACTCAAGACGTTGGAGCGGACGGGCACTATGATCTCGAAACTTGAGCAGACGCAGAGCACGCTTCGTGCGCATGTATAGGGCAGTCTTCAGCAGCTCGTCCTCCACATTGCTCAGCATCGGTTTCGGGACGGGTTATCTCGTCACGTTCCTCTGGGGAGTGAACAGCCTGCAAGCAGGCGCCATCACCTACGGCATGATGATTTCCTTCATCCAGCTTGTAGGACAGATACAGGGGCCTTTCCGCGACCTGACGCGTTTCATTCCGGTCCTCATCAGCACACTGACGGCAAGCGAGCGTCTTTTAGAGCTCGAGGAGGTGCCTCTCGAGGATGATTCCAATCCAATTGTCTTCAGAAGCGGCGCCGGAATACGTTTCGCCGATGTCAGCTTCAAGTATCGGGAGAACGGCCGCGACGTCCTCTCTCATTTCTCTTGCGACTTCCCCCAAGGCTCCGTCACTGCTATCCTGGGCGAGACGGGCGCAGGAAAGACGACGCTCATACGCCTCATCCTTGCCCTGCTCAAGCCTACCGAGGGGCAAGTCCTGATGTACGACGAGTCCCGACAAACAACGGTCTCGCCCCGTACACGCGTCAACCTCGTCTACGTCCCGCAAGGGAACACGCTGTTCAGCGGCACCATTCGCGACAACCTGCTGCTGGGCAATCCCGATGCGACGGAAGAAGATATGCGCGAAGCGCTGGAAACTGCCTGCGCTGGTTTCGTGATGGACCGCCAAGACGGGCTTGAAGCCGTCTGCGGAGAGCTGGGAGCCGGCCTCAGTGAAGGGCAGGCACAGCGCATCGCCATTGCTCGCGCCTTGCTAAGGAAAGGCTCCGTCCTCCTGCTCGACGAGGCAACCAGTGCCCTTGATATGCAGACGGAGAAGCAGCTCTTGCAAAACCTCAGCAACCGCGATGCCAGGCAGACCATCATCTGTGTCACCCATCGGCCTGCCGTCATTGATTATTGCAGCCAGGTCATCGAGATGAAGCGTGTCGTCACAAATGGCAAAATGTAAGCAAAAACGCCTTTTCTGCTTACACGCCTCGTTTCTGCCTTTGCGTCAGAATCGCTCGAAATTGCCCGAGGGGCACTTTTCGACCTCCGGACGGAAATAAGGCCTACAATCGAATGTTGTTTTGTATGTGATTGAATATCAGTAGATAAACGCTGAGTTCTGACGAGCCGTTTCCAGCCGTAAAGTGTCGTTTTGCAATCTGCATCTTGCAAAATCAGCGATTTTCACCGGTTTTTGCACACTTTTTTACGAGTGAACGCGCCGGACTTGACGGGTGTCGGTCTGCAGAGCCTGCAGTCATCTTTGCAAAGTTCACACGAGATCTTTTTCATCGCGACGCGTCGAGTGGGACGAAGCGACGTGTGAAGCCCCCGTTTCCGACACTTTTCGAGGTGTGCAAAAACTGACGTTTTGACACGATTTCTCAGCATACAGTTGCAAACTGTCTGTCTGAAACCTTGCCGCCACTCAGGGCACCTCGGCACATGAATATGCATAAACGGATTTTTCAGTCATGTCCCGTCCGCAAATTCCTGCCAATCCGCATGGAAAATGCTCCCGTCGGGCGCCTTCTCTTCATTTATCAAGGCAGATTGGATGTTTTTTTGCCCTCGGAGTGTTAATTTTATTCAAAAATGTTTGGGACTTATTAAAATAAATGTTATCTTTGCATGAGTAATTACAAAAATTAACACATTACATTATGGATATAATGAGAATGCTGCCCGCAGCATTGTTCCTGAGCTTGAGTCTCACTGCAGCCGCTCAGGACGACATCGAATCAACCGAAGAGGCAACCGAAGAGGAAGTTCCAGAGGTGACCATTCCCGGCTATCCCACTGAAAAGCATTTCTTCCAAAGAGTACAGGTCGGTTTCCAGGGAACTTCAGCGAAGTACTCAAACTTCGGCGAATCTCCCGACTACAACAATTACTTTATGAAAGGCCTTAGCTTCGGCTGGTTGGGCGATTTCATCATTGCAAAGAAATTTCCCCTCTACTTGGAACTGGGCGGTTTGTTGGGTTATCATGCCGGCAACAGCAAAGATGTCCGCTACAATGTCCACCATGATGAGTACTATAAATACAAGGTTAAAGCCTTCACTGTGACTATCCCAGTCAGTGTCAACTACCAGTTCCGGAATCCCTTTGACGTGAAAGACCTGACAATCGCACCTTATGCCGGCCTGTATCTCAGGTTCAACGTGATGGCAAAGCGCAAGGCTTCTGCCTACAACGAGGCAGACGGCAAGCTGGCTGTCACACAGAATGGCAAGGACAAAGTGTATACGGCAAGCCTGATGTCAGCAGACAATGGCCCGGACATGACTGAACTTGACCTCGGCGAGAGCTTGATTTACATGATGTCCTTCGACAAAAAGCCTCATGTGGGAAAACTCGTGCAGGCAGGTGTCCAGATTGGCGCAACGGCTTATTATAAGAAGTACAGCTTCAGCGTGTCATATATGCGCGACCTCACCCCGTTCGCACGCCATAAGAGTTCGCCCGAACTCACCTACAAGACTACAGATCAGGGCGGACGTCTGCCCGAAATCGGCACGAACTGCGACGAGAAAGTCTCTACCGCCAACAATTTCATGATTTCCGTTGGCTACATATTCTAAGTAAGTTCAGGTTAGGACAAATACGACACCGCCTCGAAGGGGATAACCTTCGAGGCGGTGTCTTTTCGTCTGTGTCTGCTCGTGTCTGCCGCAAGTACTCTTATTCCTGCGTCATGTTAGGCACGATGAGACGGTACCCTCTGCCGTGAACATTGTTGATTTCAATGTTCGGGTCGCCCTTGAGGAGCTTACGAAGCTTGGTGATATATACGTCCATGCTGCGGGCGTTGAAGTAGTTGTCGTCCATCCAGATTGTTTTGAGGGCCAGATCTCTCTCCAGAACATCGTTGACATGTACGCAGAGCATGGTCAGAAGTTCGCTTTCCTTCGTGGTAAGCTTTGTCTGCTCGTCGTCCAGGATAAGCACTTGTCTCTGCGTGTCGAAGATGTAATTTCCGAGCTGGAAACGAGTGAGGTTCTTCTGTTCTTTGCTCTTCACGCGTCGGAGGATTGCTTCCATGCGGTAGACAAGCTCGTCCATCGAGAAAGGCTTCGTCAGATAGTCGTCGGCTCCAAGCTTGAAGCCCTCCAGGATGTCTTCTTTCAGGTTCTTTGCCGTGAGGAAGATGATGGGCACTTCTGTGTTGACCAGACGGATTTCCTTTGCCAGGGCGAATCCGTCCATCTTGGGCATCATCACGTCGAGCAGGCACATGTCGTACTTTCTCTTCATGAAAGCGCGATAGCCAGCCTCGCCGTCGAGGAAGAGTTCTGCTTCGTATCCCTTTGCCTCGAGGTATTCACGTACGAGCATTCCGAGGCTCTCCTCGTCTTCGCATAGCAAGATGTGCAGTTTCTGTTCCATAGTTTTCATTTTAGTAGTCTTTTGATGTTTATGAATGTGAATTGTATAGTCTCGTCAGTCTTCTGCTAATGGCAGCGTTATTGTGAATTTGGTTCCTTTGCCTAATTCGCTGTAGGCTTTTATGGTGCCGTGATGCAGCTCCACCATTTTCTGCACGTATGCCAGGCCGAGTCCGAAGCCCTTCACATTGTGCTTGTCACCAGTATGGACACGATAGAACTTGTCGAAGATACGTTTTAAGTTGTCCTTCTGTATGCCGATACCATTGTCGGAGATGCTGATGCAGAAATGCGTTTCGCCTTGATTGTAGGTGTGGACCTGTATGGTGAGAGGCTTGTCCTCCTGACGGTACTTGAAAGCATTGTCCAGAAGGTTGAAGATGATGTTGGTGAAGTGCATCTCGTCGGCATTTATGAAGGGATTGAATGCCTCGAGTTTCATGTCGAGCGTGCCGCCGTTTTGTGTAACCTTCAAAGAGAAGGTGTCGACCACGTTTTCTGTTATCTCGTTGGCGTCGAGTTCTTGCATCTTCAAGGCGATGTTGTTGTCATCGAACAGGCTCATTTGCAATACTTTCTCCACCTGATAGCGCAGGCGACGTGTCTCGCCACCAATGACGTTGCCAAGGCGCTCGTATGTTTCCTCGCTCTTTTTAACGCTCTTGTCTGCAAGCATTTGTGCCGCGATGGAGATGGTGGAGATAGGAGTCTTGAACTCATGCGTCATGTTGTGCACGAAGTCATTCTTCATCTCCCTGATGCGCTTCTGTCGGACAATAAGGTATATGGTGATGAGCGACGTGATGAGAAGTATGATGGTGAAGCCCATGGCAGGTGCCACGTATCTGGCTATGCCCCTGATGTATTGTTTTTGATCAGGGAAGTGCACCACGACTGTGCCCATCTGTCCCATGGGATCACTTCTGAAGAGTGCCTGCTGATAGCTTGGGTCGATGCCCTCCTCTGTGTAGTCTTCGCATCGATAGACTTCTCTGCCGTCACTTGTATATACGACGAAGTGGAAGGGTAGAGTAATGCCGTTTGCCTGTAAGGCATTACGCAGGCACCCATCCAGTACAGCGGGGTTGAGTCTGTCCTGAAAACTTTGCTCGCTGGCTGTGTACATAACTGCAAAGATGACTTCATCAAGAACGCCCTGTTCATAGATGAGAGCTTCGCGTGCTCGCTTCTGCAAGTTGCTGATGGTCTCTGCAAGTCGGTTGTACTTACTCATCGTCAGCGAGCCAAGTGGCATGCTGTTCCTGCTGGGCGTCATGGTATCAAGCGGCAGTATGTGCGTGATGTGGAGACTGTCGGGATGAATCATCCCTTGTTTCTCGTTGTGATGCTGATTGAGCACCTTCTGCAGGTATCGGAACGTTTCTGCTTTCTCCAGCTCGCGTGACGCCTGATCAAGGCTTCGCCAAACATTCTCGTCGAATTGTTCCTGACGCATCCTTATCATCTCCCTGGCATAACGTCCCTGCAGGTAAAGCAGCGCAACGAATGCAATACATACAACGAGGCATGTGAGCCAAACGTAACTTCTTTTCATACTGCAAAGGTATCTATTTATGTTAAAAGAAATAGAAAAACGCCAGCACTTTTGTGCTGACGTTTAACTTATTTAAGAAAAGTAGCTTACTCAAGTTGTCTTTTCGTTAATTAAGAAGTGTCTTAATCTTCCTTAAGTGTTGCTTGGTACTCGGCCACGAGCTTTTGCTGGACATCGGCAGGCACGAGTTCATAGCTTGCGAATTTTGTATTGAAGCTTGCACGACCGCCAGTTAAACTGCTCAGAGCTGTGCTGTAGCTTGCCATTTCCTTGAGAGGAGCCTTTGCAGTAAGCTTCTCGTAACCGCTTTCGCTACTCATGCCCATAATCATGGCACGGCGTCCCTGCAGGTCACTCATCACGTCACCCATCTTGTCGCTTGGTACGAGAACCTCTACGTCGTAGATAGGTTCCAGAATCTTTGGGCCGGCTTCCTTGAAGGCTTGAGCAAAGGCTTGACGGCCAGCAAGCATGAACGACAGTTCGTTAGAGTCAACAGGGTGCATCTTACCATCGTATACGATAACACGGACGTCGCGAGCGTAGCATCCCGTGAGAGGTCCCTGCTCCATGCGTTGCATTACGCCCTTTAGGATAGCAGGCATGAAGCGTGCATCGATAGCACCACCAACGACACTGTTGATGAAGACGAGCTTGCCGCCCCATTCCAAGTCGATGGTTTCCTCACTCTTTGCGTTGATGCGGAATTCCTGATTGCCGAAGCGATAGACTTCCTGAGTTGGGGTGCCTTCTACATAAGGTTCAACGATAAGATGTACCTCACCGAACTGACCTGCGCCGCCAGACTGCTTCTTATGACGATAGTCGGCACGGGCTGCCTTTGTAATAGTTTCACGATAAGGAATCCTGGGTTCGTCGAAGACAATCTGGATCTTCTCGTTGTTCTCCATACGCCATTTGAGGGTGCGGAGGTGGAACTCTCCCTGACCATGAACAAGAATCTGCCGAAGCTCCTTGCTTTGTTCGATTTTCCATGTGGGGTCTTCCTCACGCATCTTCTGCAGGGCATTCATCATCTTCTCTGTCTCACTTTCGTTGACGGCACGGATGGCACGGGAATACTTGGCATTGGGGAACTTGATAAAGCTGAACTTGTTGTCACAGTCCTTACCATTGAGGGTATTTCCTGTCTTGACATCCTTGAGTTTTACGCTGCAGCCTATGTCGCCTGCAACAAGCTCTTCTACCTTGATGCGGTTGGCACCTGCACAGGCAAATATCTGGGCGATGCGTTCCTTACTGCCACGATCGGCATTCGTGAGGTCATCACCTTCCTTGACTGTACCGCTCATTACCTTGAAGTACTGTACTTCACCGATATGTGGCTCAACAGCGGTCTTGAAGAAGAAGAGACTTGTCGGTCCTGTAGCATCGGGAGCGACTTCCTCGCCACGAGAGTTGTACGCCTTGGGCATTTCGTCAACGAAGGGAACAACATTGCCGAGGAACTCCATGAGGCGACGTACGCCCATATCCTTCACTGCATCGACGCAGAAGACTGGGAACATGCCACGGCTGGCAAGGCCTTTGCGGATGCCTTCACGCATCTCGTCTTCAGTCAGGTCTTCGCTCTCGAAGAACTTCTCCATGAGAGTTTCGTCGTGTTCGGCAGCTGCTTCGATGAGAGCCTTGTGCATCTCCATGGCCTTATCCATCTGGTCGGCAGGAATTTCTTCAATCTTTGGTTCACCGCCATCAGGTCCCCATGAATACTTCTTCATGAGGAGGACATCGATGAGTGAGTTGAAGTTGGGGCCGGTTTCAATAGGATACTGGACGGGCACAACTTTGGGGCCGTAGATGCTTACGAGTTGTTCGAGGAGTTGATCGAAGTCGCAGTTCTCGTCGTCGAGTTGGTTTATGAGGAAGATGACGGGCTTGCCGAGCTTTTCTGTGTAACGGAAGTGGTTTTGTGTGCCAACTTCCACACCTGCGGCTCCTTTGAGCAGCAGGATAGCTGTGTCGGTAACATTCAGGGCTGTTATGGCAGCTCCTGCAAAGTCATCACTGCCGGGGCAGTCGATGAAGTTAATCTTCTTGCCGTTCCACTCTACATGGCATACGGTGCTAAAGACTGAATAGCCGTATTCATGCTCTACGGGGAAGTAGTCACTTACGGTCGTGTGCTGGCTGACTCTGCCGCGACGCTTGATGACACCTGCCTCGTAGAGCATGGCTTCAGTCAAGGTCGTCTTGCCGGCTCCATCATTACCCAGAAGGGCAATGTTCTTAATTTCACTAGTCTTGTAGGTCTTCATGACATTTATTGTTAATGATGATTAATACAGAATTTTGGCGTAAAGTTACTATTATTTCCTGTAATGGCAAGGGAGGTTAAATATGTTAAACAACATAAATGCCTATTTCATCAAGTCGCTTATGATGTCATTCGAGGTAAAGATGCCTTCTTTTGTGAGGCAGAGGTGCTCATCTTTGATGCGTAAAAGATTATGTGCCTGATGTGGCTTTGCTTGAGAAAGGCAGTAGTCCTGATCTTCTCGGGAGAGTTCATTGAGCGGAATGCCGGCGGAGGTTCTGAGTCGGGTCATGATGAACTCGTTGTAGAGGGACTTGTCACTGAGTGTCTCAGTCTCGTGGGGCACATCCTCTGTTGCAGCGATGTATGCTTTGATGTCTGGCATGTTGGCTCGGCGTGTGCGTTCACCGTCGTAGGAGTGTGCGCCGGCTCCAAGCCCCAGGTAAGGTGTGCCTTGCCAATAACTGCTGTTATGGCAGGAGTGATAGCCTGGCAGTGCGAAGTTTGAGATTTCGTAATGTTGGAAGCCAGCCTTGCTTGTTTCGGACATGAGGTAGTCATACATCTGCCTGGACAGTTCCTCGTCTGCTTCCCGGACAAGTCCCTGCTTGAGCATCGTGTCGAGTCGGGTCCCTTCTTCATAAGAGAGTAGATAGGCACTGAGATGTTTGATGCCGAGGCTCAGACAGAGTCTGACATCATGCTTCCAATCATCAAAAGACTGCCTAGGAAGTCCGTACATAAGGTCGAGGCTGATATTCGTCAGCCCTGCTTCCTTGCATGCTTCTACGGCATTGATTGTCTGCTGACTGTTGTGGCGGCGTCCGAGGAAACTCAGGAGCTTGTCGTTGAATGTCTGTGCTCCCATGCTGATGCGGTTGACGGGTGTCTTGGCGAGACTCGTCAGCCATTCGGGGGTGACGTCGTCAGGATTGGCTTCGATGGTTATTTCTGCATTGGCATCAATTGTAAAGCAACTGGAGATGTCGTCGAAGATTTCCTTTAGGCTGCTGCCGGGCAAGAGGCTGGGGGTCCCGCCTCCTATATATATAGTATGTACGCGCGTACCTTTTATATATTGTCGTCGCAGATGCATCTCACGTTTGAGTGCTTTGACGTACGAGGCCATGAAGTCCCGACCGAGTGTCGTGGAGTAGAAGTCGCAATAGATGCATCGCGACTGGCAGAAGGGAATGTGGATGTAGATTGACACTAGTCTCTCATCTTCTGGAAGGTGAGCTCGTAGAAGCAGGGGTAGACATTGTTTATAGCACTGCTTTGTCCCTGGCTGTGGGGAACAATGAGCCTGACTTTTGCGATGCCTTCGTCGGGGCTGTCCTGACGGCCGATGCGAATGTATGAGAATGGCACGAGCCATCCTGCCGGAACGCTTGTGTCACCATACCTGTCGAACATGGCTCCGCCTCCGTTTATATCGGTGTCGAAGTTGGCGGTAAAGGTGCCATAATTGTTCGTGACTTTCAAGATGTCTGGGCTTGAATGCCAGTAGTTGACATCATTGCGAAGTTGGATAGAGTCGCCAAGGATGTTGAATTCGATGAATCGGCAGATGATTCTGGCAGTTTTTCCTTTCTCGATCTTTTCACCAGTCCCCTTGCGCACGATTTGCATATACACGCCTGTGTTCTGGAAGAGCACATACTGGTTTCTTTCAAGGTCCGTGGTAGAGTCCTGATTCAGGAACTCTTCCTCGCTGATGGTTTCTATCTTGCCGACATTGCATACGATGTTATTGTCAGCATCGCGCACCACGATGTCGCGGTCCAGAAATGATTTCACGGCTTTCAGTTCCTTGTCTTTCTGTTTAGCATAGGTCTCACTCTCTGAGCAAGACGAGAGGAGTCCTGCCAGGAATACGAAGAGTGGCAGTATGAATAGTGATTTCTTCATCGCATCAATTGATTTCTGGTTGCA
Source organism: uncultured Bacteroidaceae bacterium (assembly GCA_905235305.1). Taxonomy (GTDB): domain Bacteria; phylum Bacteroidota; class Bacteroidia; order Bacteroidales; family Bacteroidaceae; genus Physcousia. Next base: position 109,973 of record CAJOLC010000024.1, read on the forward strand.
AAGTTACGAATAAGCGAGCGAAATACCAAATTTATTTGAGTATTTCCAAGCGTAAGTCACTAAGACAGCAAGCCAAATTGCAGATAAGCATGCTTATTACTCAAAATACTTTGTCACTGATGATCTTCTTCATATCTTTGCATTCGAAATGAAGGAGATTATCATATACCTCGTCGTTTTGAGGCTCATCATTATATACAGGAGCCCACCCACGGAACGTCACATAATCGGCAAAGCCCAAGAACCGGGCCAAGACATCCAGAGTCGTTTCTCGTGTACTCACGCCTTGCGATAGCCCTAGATGCGCATCAAGGTCGAAGCACTGATGCGCTCCTTTAGCTTCGCCATGATTTTATCTTCCAACCACTCGAAATCCGTTGGCGTCTGGATAGCCTTTCCAACCTTGTTCTCAATCTCCGTGCAAAGTTTCCTGTATTTCTTTTGCATAATCTTGCTGTATTCAGAGTTTTGTTCTGCAAAGATAAGGCTTCTTCCTTCATATTTCCAAATGAAGGTAAACAATTCTGCAAATAATATGTTTTCGTTGTATATGACATAGAAATGACATGGATGTTTTCGGGGAAAAGTGTTATTGCGATTTACTAATGGTTAGTTTGCAAACTAAACGTGCTTAATTTGGCAACTAAACGTGGTTAGTTTGCTGACTAAACGTGTGAAGTCGTTTCACTTAACACTGATTTCAGGGGCTAAAAGTGCGTTTTCTTGCATTTAAGCCAAAGAGGATGGGGGGCGCTTGCAACTCTATTTTTTTTTTCTTTCTTTGTGGCAGGGAAAACATATTCATCGAAAATGCGGAGAATCAAATATGGGTAAAGGATTTTGCAATAAATAGGTTTTAGTCGCAAATGACATAGAAATGACATAAAAGGTGTCAATTGAAATTAATATATTTGGCATGATATTGTGCGCTAAATATAGTATTTCGTGACAATAAATGTCGATTAACAACTATAAACAACCAAGAACAACCAAGAACGAATCATCTATGAAAGGACTTTCCAAATCCCGATACACGGCCTTCTGCCAATGCCCGAAGAACTTGTGGCTGAAGGTATATAAGCCCGAAGAGGCAACCATCGATGCTGGCGTAGAAGCACGCTTTGAACAAGGGAACGAGGTAGGCGACCTGGCCATGGGACTCTTTGGTGACTATCGTGAGGCACATGCGGAAAAAGAAGACGGACGTCTCGACCTCGCTGCAATGGTGGAGCAGACGCAGCAGTGGATGCATGAAGGCGTAGAGAACATCTGCGAAGCTTCGTTCGCCCTCGAGGGTCACTACTGCGCTGTCGATATCCTGCGCAAGAACGGCGACGGTTGGGACATCTACGAGGTGAAGAGCAGCAGTTTCCCTGAAGAAGATGGTCAGGAAGCGAAACTTGAGAAGTATGCGCCCGATATTGCCTATCAGAAATGGTTGCTGACGCAATGCGGAGTGAAAGTGAAAGGCACTTACCTCGTTTGCCTCAACAGCAACTATGTGCGGCAAGGGGAGCTCGATCTCCAGAAACTCTTTGCCATTATCGACTTGAAGGAAATGGTGGAGAACGAATACCTGAAAGTGCCTAATTCTGTCAAGCTGGCATTGAAGGTCATCAATAATGAGACCGAACCTGAACTCGACCTCTCCGAGCATTGTGCGAAGCCATACAAATGTGCCTTCCTCGACTATTGCAAACGTCAGCACGGCATTCCAGAGGACAAACCGACCGTCTTCGACCTCTATCGCATGTCGTTCAAGAAGGCACTCGACTATTATCGTAATGGGCAAATCCTCTTCGACGACCTGGCCTCTGTGAAGTTGAACGACAAACAACAGATGCAGATAGAGGCAACGCAGACTGGTCGTGAGTACATCAATCCGAAAGGCATCAAAGAATTCCTCAACAGGCTTTCCTATCCACTTTATTTCCTCGACTTCGAGACGATGCAGGATGCCGTGCCTCAGTATGATGGCGCAAAGGTCTATGCACAGATAACCTTCCAGTACTCCCTGCACATCAAGGAAATACCTGATACTGTGGTTGAACGTATTACTGACAACGGTCGTCGACTGAAGTTTACGAAAGGGAAAACGCCCATCCACCGCGAGTTCCTTGCGCCAAGCGACGGCAGCGACCCGCGTCGTCCTTTGGCGGAACAGCTCTGCAAAGACATACCTATGAATGCCTGCACGCTGGCATACAATAAGATGTTCGAGTGCGGGCGCATCCGTGAGTTGGCTGTCCTCTATCCCGACCTCGCTCCGCATCTGTTGAATATCGCTGACCACATCGTTGACCTCATTGACCCCTTCCGAGCCGGCGACTACTACGTACCTGCAATGGGTGGCTCGTTCTCTATCAAGAGCGTGCTGCCTGCACTCTTTCCCGACGACCCGAGTCTGAACTACCACAACCTCGACGAGCGTTGTCAAAATGGAGGCGACGCCATGACCCATGACCATCTTCCCACGCATCAAGGACATGGAGCCAACAGAAGCCGCCGCCAGCCGCGAAGCCCTGCTCCGCTACTGCGAACTCGACACCTGGGCAATGGTGAAGGTTTGGGAGAAATTAAAAGAAAAAATGGAATAGTTAAATTTTTCATCGAAAGTGACGATATTAGGTTTCAACCAAATTAAATAAGATGAAAAAACCTCGCAAAGTATAGGTAATCGCTTAGATAACTGTATTATTAATGTTTTTAATTTAGCTATTATGGAAAAGGCTATCGATTCAAAGAAGTTTATCAACCAGGTTGACGAGCTTTACCAAGCGGCTCTCAATGAGGCTGTTTCACTGTTGAAGAACAATCCGAATGGTAGTTACATTGCCGTCCCGGAATGGGAGGATGAAGTGGATACCAGGGATTGGAACGACGTGCCCATAGCCATTTGGGCTGTAGGTCTGAATGGCGACGGTCATATTTGCGTCAAAGCCTGTGTGATGAACGTTGGCTACGGCTATAGTGGTGATGAATTCTCCGATGACTGGGAAGACATCACAGAACACAAAATTGAAGCATACAGCTATCCTGAGCTCTACCGTTTCGTTGCAGAAAACATAGACAAAGCCACGACGAAGGAAGAAGCCGACAAAGTCAAGCTGGATGAAGAAGATGAAGATTGACAACCTGACGCTGTAATAACGAACATCATTCTCCTTGCGGGGGCTGACGCCCCCGCCTTTATTCTTTCAGTCCTTCGGACTTCATTGGCGGTATCATTGCGGATAGTCATTAAAATTTTACAGGGGCTTAACTTCAATTATAACCCTTAAAACAACACAATTATGATTCCAAAACTAATACTTGGCAAAAACATATCAAGTAAAAAAACTGTCTACACCTACAGAGATTTAATGAAATGTGAATTTCAACAGCTTTGG